>NZ_CP120742.1:526111-829722 GCF_029581275.1 Micromonospora sp. WMMD1155 | reverse complement strand
ACGTCGTCAAGATCGTGGCGGATGCGGCGGTGACCGACCTGCGTGGCCAGCAGGTCCTCGGCGACCTGCTGCGGGTGCTGGACAGCACGTCGGTCACCGACCCGGCGCTGGCCGACGCGGTGGGCAAGCTGCGGGCCTGGCAGCAGGCCGGCGCCCGCCGCGTGGAGACGTCCCCCGGTTCCAAGGTCTACCAGCACGCCGACGCCATCCGGATCTTCGACGCCTGGTGGCCGCTGCTGGCCTCCGCGCAGTTCCGCCCCGGCCTCGGGCCGGACCTCTACGCCGCGCTGGTCGACGCCATGCAGGTGAACGAGGCGCCGTCGGGCGGCCAGAACGGCGGGCGCGACGGCACCGCGAACTGGGCGTTGCAGGGTCAGGCGCACAAGGGCTCGTCGTTCCAGCACGGCTGGTGGGGCTACGTCGACAAGGACCTGCGCACCGTGCTCGGCGACCCGGTGGCCGGCGGCCTGGGCCGCTCGTACTGCGGCAACGGCAACCTCGGCGCGTGCCGACAGGCCCTGCTCGACACGCTCGGACAGGCCGCCGCGGTGCCCCGCACCACCGTCTACCCGGGCGACAAGTCCTGCTCCGCCGGTGACCAGTGGTGCGCCGACTCGATCGCCCACTCCGGGCTCGGCGGCATCACCCACCCGGTGATCGCCTGGCAGAACCGCCCCACCTACCAGCAGGTCGTCTCGTTCCCGGCGCGCCGGGGCGACGACGTCACCAACCTGGCCCGGGGCCGCCCGGCCACCGCGTCGAGCACCCAGTTCCTGACCGGGCACACCCCGGACAAGGCCGTCGACGGCAGCTTGAGCAGCCGGTGGGCCAGCAGCTACAACGACAACCAGTGGCTCCGGGTCGACCTCGGCGCGGCCCGCACCGTCAGTCGGGCGGTGTTGCGCTGGGAGGCGGCCTACGGCACCTCGTACCGCATCGAGGTCTCCGGCGACGGCAGCTCCTGGACCCCGGTGTTCAGCACCACGACCGGCAACGGCGGCGTCGACAACGCCACCTTCGCGCCGGTCACCGCCCGCTACGTGCGGGTGTACGGAGTCAAGCGGGCCACCTCGTACGGGTTCTCGCTGTACGAGTTCGAGCTGTACGGGCGGTGAGCGCACCCGGAGGGTCGGCGGGCAACGCTCGTCGGCCCTCCGTGGCGTGCGGAAAGTGCTTGTCGGTAATGGCTCGGCCTGCCTAGCCTGCTGGCTGTGGACTCTCCCATGCGCCGGGTGTGCCGGTGAGCGGTCGTCTTCGTGAGATCGCCCGGCAGACGGTGGCGATCGCCGAGTCGGGGCGTTACCGCAACGGCAGCGGTGCCGAGGTCGTCATCGACGAGGCGGTGCGCGCCGCGGTCACCGGCACTCGTCATCACCTGCCCGACGAGGTGCTCGCGGTACCGGACGCGGAGCCCGGCGTCGGCACGGTGGAGGTGACACACGAGTCGACGTTGCAGGCGGCCCGCCGACTGGGGCCCGGTGCCGCGTGTCTGGTGTTCGCGTCGGCGAAGAACCCCGGCGGCGGGTTCCTGGGCGGGGCGAAGGCGCAGGAGGAGAGCATCGCTCGCGCATCGGCGCTCTACCCGTGTCTCCTCGCCGCGCCGGAGTTCTACGCATTCCACCGGGAGCAGGGGGACCTGCGCTACAGCGACCGGGTCATCTACTCCCCGCTCGTGCCGGTGTTCCGCAACGACAGGGGCGACCTGCTCGATCAGCCGTACGCGACGTCGCTTCTGACCGCCGCGGCACCGAACCTCGGCGCGATCGTCCGCAACCAGCCCACGCACGCCACGGACGTGCCGGCTGTGCTGGCCCGACGTGCCCGGCGGGTGCTGGAGGTCGCGGCCGCGCACGGGCACCGGACGATCGTCTTGGGCGCGTGGGGGTGCGGGGTGTTCCGCAACGATCCCGCCACCGTGGCGGGGGCGTTCGCCGAGGCGTTACGGGTGGTCGATCGGTTCGACCACGTGGTGTTCGCCATTCATGACGGTCTGCCGGGCACACCGGTCTATCGCGCGTTCGTGGAACGCTTTGCGGGCAGTGCCGGGGACTCGTCGCCGGCCTGATCCCAGTCTCGGTCGGCTGGTGGGTCCGTCGGGCACGCCGCTCGTCGTTCTTGAGAGGCACCTGGGCGGGTGCCGGTGACCCGCCGGAGGGAGGAGGGTTCACCCTGGCGAGGGAGGCCGCGCACCCGGTGGTGGTGCGATCGTCGGGTCACGACCGGTGGCCGCCGCGGGGTGAGGACGACGCCGGGCGGTGGCCGTGCAGGGGGCGGGGGTGACGATGACGGAACATGCGGTCCGGGCGGGACGGATGTTCGACGGCGAGCGGCTGGTGGACGGCGGGGTGCTGGTCCTGCTCGACGGCGGGCGCATCGCCGAGGTGCGCCGGGGTCGGGCCGAGGCACCGGAGGGCTGGCCGGTGCGCGAGGAGCCGCACGGCACGCTGCTGCCCGGGCTGGTCGACGCACACGTACACCTGTGCTTCGATGCCGGGCCCGACGCGCTCGGCCGACTCGCGGACCGCGCCGGGGCGGACCTCGACGCGGTCGTCGAGGCGTCACTGCGCGCGCATCTGACGGCCGGGATCACGACGGTACGGGATCTGGGCGACCGACGCGGCGCGGTGCTCCGCTGGCGGGCTCGGGGGGTACGTGACGACCTGCCGACGGTGGTGGCGTCGGGTGCGCCGGTCACCAGCATCGGCGGGCACTGCTGGTCGTTGGGGGGCGAGGCGAGCGGTGTCGACGGTGTGCGGGAGGCCGTGCGGCTGCGGGCGTCGGCGGGCGCCGACCTGGTGAAGATCATGGCCAGCGGCGGGGTGTTCACCCCTGGCACGGACACCACCCGGCCACAGTTCACCGACCTGGAGTCGGCCGCCGCCGTGAATCAGGCGCACGACCTGGGCCTGCCGGTGACCGCGCACGCGCACGCGCTCAGCGCGGTCGAGCAGGCGCTGCGCGTCGGGGTGGACGGCATCGAGCACTGCACCTGCGTGACAGCGGCCGGGGCTCGCGTACCCGACGACCTCGCGGACCGGCTGGCCGCGTCCGGAATCGCGGTCTGCGCCACGCTCGGCACCGATCCGGCCGTGGTCACGCCGCCGGAGGTGGTGGCGATGGCGGCGCGCGCCGGGCTCAGCGCGGCCGCGCTGGCTGCCGGAGCCTCCACCCTGCACCGCGCCGGGGTCCGTCTGGTAGCCGGTTCCGACGCGGGCCTCGGCCCCGCGAAGCCACACGGGATCCTGCCGGAGACCCTTGTCGAGTACGTGGCCTGCGGCATCCCCGCCACCACCGCCCTCGCCGCGGCCACCTCGGTCGGTGCCGAGGTGTGTGGCCTGGGGCGACGCAAGGGTCGCATCCGCCCCGGAGTCGAGGCCGACCTGCTGATCGTGGACGGCGATCCGACCCGCGACATCACCGCGCTGCGCCGCCCCCTCGCCGTGTACCGCGCCGGTGACCTGGTGAGCTGAGGCGGGCATGGCAGATCACCGACGGCGGCGGGCCATCCACTGCCAGATGTGGGTGCCGTTGAGACTCGGGTCGTTGCGGGCCACGTAGATCCAGGACCAGTGGCCGGGGAACTGGTACCCGTCCCACACCACGTTGTCGTACAGGCTCATCAGTGATCCCGGGATGAGGTCGTGGGCGTGGATCGTGTTGGTCTCGGGTGGCACGGTGTCGTCGTCGAGCGAGGTGACCAGCCAGGTCGGGGTGGCGATGGCCGTCAGTTCCGCGTCGGTGATCAGTGGTGGGCCGTCCCCGCCGAGCGGCTCGACGACGCCGCAGATCGGCACCGACGCGGCGAACAGGTCGGGATAGGCGACTGTCATCTCCAGCGACATGTAGCCGCCGTTGCTGCAACCGACCACGTAGATCCGATCGGGGTCGACATGCCTGCGGCGTACGAGGTCCTTGACGATCTCGCGGATCAGCGGGGCGAAGCGGGGGCCGTCCTCCATCCAGTAGGAGGTGCTCTGCGGAGCGACCACGTACGCGCCGGAGAAGATCCGTTGAGCCTCCGGGGTGGCGAAGCCCAGCGCGCCGCGGTTGGCGCGCAGCGTCGTCTCGTTGTCGTAGTAGTCGTCCGGCAGTGAGGCGCCCTCACCGCCGCCGTGCAGCCAGACGATCAGCGGTCGGCGACCCTGGCGGGGCGAACGCTCGGGGGAGTACAACCGGTACTTCAGGCCCGAGCCCGAGACGTGGTGGGTGAAGGCGTCCACCTCGGGGTTCGACAGCCGCCCCTGCACGAAGCGCGTGATGGTGACCGGTGAGCCGTGGCGTCGGACCAGCGGGGTGTTCTGCGTGATGGTGTAGACGAGGTCCAGTCGGACGTTGCGGCCCCTGCTCAGGATGTAGCCGAGGGTGCCGCCGCCGGGTTGGCCCTCGGCGTGGCTCAGCTCGAGCACGATCTTTCCGTGCCGGTCGAGCCGGGCCGCGGTCACCGTGCGGTCCAGGTCGTACTCGCTGAAGATCAGGTCACCGGGAGCGATCGGGATCGGGCTGGTCGCCTTGGCGTGCACGCTGAACGTGCCGGGGGTGAGCGCGGCCGGGTCGATCGGCCCGAGTCGGCTGGTGTCGAGGGTGACCGAGGTGACCTGTTCACCGCCGTCGAGCGTCCTCGCGTCGAGGGTGAAGCTCACGCCGCTCTCGTGGTGGCCACCGGCGAGGGCGGTGGAGCCGGGCAGCGCCAGGCCGAGGGCGGCGCCGGCGCCACCGGCCAGGACGGTACGGCGAGTGACAGGCGTGGACATACGGCCCCCCGTTTGTAGACAAACGTCGATGGGATCTCACCGTAACGGCGCGGAAATCAGCTGGCAACCGATGCCCGCCCCGCGCTCAGGGCGCCCCGGGTCGGTGGCCGCGCCGAACTGCAGCCACGGTGAGCATCCGCGCCGACCGGATGACAGCCCGGTGCGCCCGCTCAGCTCGCCACCCTGCCGCCCGGCCCCGGCTGCCGGTTTAGCTCGATAGACGGCGGGAATCTCCAGCAGCGCTCTGCGGTAGTCGGGTAACCGGTGGGGGGAGCTCATGCGCTGGAACCGGGCGTCCCGCGGCGCCACCACGAACGGAACGACCAGGACCCGCTCGCCGATCGGCGCGGAACGTGACCCCCGCCGGGTGGTCGCCTTCAGCGACGCCGTCACCGCGATCGCCATCACCCTGCTCGTCCTGGAGATCCGGCCACCGCGGGACACCGAACACCTCATGCGCGGGTTGCTCGACCTGTGGCCGTCCTACCTGGCCTACGGCGTCACCTTCCTGCTGATCGGCCAGATGTGGGTGAACCACCACGTCATGTTCGACCACATCCGCTCCGCCGACCGCCTGCTGCTGCTGCTGAACACGCTGCTCCTGATGGTGATCGCGTTCCTGCCGTTCGTCTCGTCGGTGCTGGCCCGCGCCTTCGAAGAGGGTCCCGGCAAGCGGACCGCGCTCGTCTTCTACGGCATCGTCTACGGAACCGCAGCCATCCTCTTCAACGTCATCTGGGAGTACGTCAGTAGGCGGTCACCGCCTACTGACGTCCACCACCGACGACGCCACCGCCAGGGCGATCAGCAGGCGGTTTCGACCCGCCCCCGCCTGGATCGCCGTCGGAACCGCGCTCTGCGTCGTTCACCCGATCGCCGGCCTGATCGTGGTGGCTGCCTTCATCCCCTTCTACTGGCTACCGATCAAGGGTGAGGTCGACAGCATCAGACGTACCCGGGCACAGGCCGTGCACGACGGCCCGGCGTGAACCCGGCCCTGCGGTACCAGCGGCATCCTTTCCTGCGACCAGCGCGCCTCAGCGGCCCTGTAGGCGCTTGACGTTGTCTCCGAAGGTCCAGCCCTTCGACCCGTCCCAGTTGGCCGACCAGGTCATCAGGCCCTTGAGGCCGGGCACGGAGTTCCAGGCCTGCGTGACCAACGACGTCGACATGTGACCACCGCCGGCCCCGATCTGCGCGGGCAGACCCGGGACCTGCTTGTCGTACGGCACCCGGATGGTGGTGCCCTGGATGGTGAGGCCGTTGTTCAGGCACTGCGTCTGCACCGTGAAGCCCTGCACGGTGCCCGCCGGGTACGAGTCACCGGAGCAGCCGTACATGCTGCCGTTGTAGTACTGCATGTTCAGCCACCAGAGCCGGCCGTTGTCCACGTACTTCTTGATGATCGGCAGGTAGGAGCCCCAGATCGAGCCGTAGACCACGCTGCCGCCGGTGACGTAGGCCGTCTCCGGTGCCATGGTCAGGCCGAAGTTCGAGGGCATCCGGGCCAGCACACCGTCGATGATCCGGATCAGGTTGGCCTGCGACGTGGACAGGGTGTTGATGCTGCCGCTGCCGGTCAGGCCGGTCTCGATGTCGATGTCGATGCCGTCGAAGTGGTAGTTCGTCAGGATCGGCACGATCGTCGCGATGAACCGGTCGGCGACCGCGGCGGAGCTCAGGTCGATGCCTGCGGCGGCTCCGCCGATCGACATGAGAATGGTGGCCCCGGCGGCCTTGGCCTGGCACATCTCGGCCGGGGTGGCGACCTTCACGCCGGCGTCCATGCCGTTCTCCCAGAGGACCGTGCCGTCCGCGCGGATCACCGGGAACGCCGCGTTGATCACGTTGTAGCCGTGCTGGGTGAGCCGGCCGTCGGTGATCGGGATCCAGCCGAGTCCAGGGTGTACGCCGTTGGAGGCACCGTCCCAGTTCTCCCAGTAACCCTGCAGCACCTTGCCGGCGGGCCGCGACTTCACCGCGCAGGTCCCGCCGGTCGGCGGCGGCGTGGTGGGGGGAGGCGTGGTCGGCGGCGGGGTCGTCGGCGGTGGGGTGGTGGGCGGCGGGGTGGTTCCCGAACACGCACCCAGGTCCCGCCACAGCGACGGGGTGGCGGCGGGGTTCCAGCCGGCGCCGGGGTGCGCGGTGTGGGTGACCAGCGCCTGGTAGAGGCGGCCGTTGTAGGTCACCTGGGCGCCCGCCTGGTAAGTGCTGCCCTCGGCCCAGGTCGGTGCGGTGCAGGCGACCATCGGCACGGCGGTCGCCGATGGCACCGCTGCCGTGCTGCTGGGGACGAAGGCGACGGTGGCCGTGACGGTCATCGCCGCCCCGGCCAGCACTGCGAAGATCCGGCGGCTTCTCATGGTTCACTCCCCAGGCTTCGACGACCCGTGACCTCCACATATTGACGTCCGTGGAGATTAATATCAAGGGTTGTTTACAGATCCCGGGAAGTCGTCACCATCCGCGCGGCATCAGGGTTGTCGCCGTCTCCGGCACGTCGGAGGCGGCAACAACCGGGAAGTCACGCGGATCTGGGGCCGTAACCGCCGCCGGACGGCGGAACGCCTACGGTTTGCGGGCGAGGAGCCCGACGAAGGTGTGATAGGTGTCGGTCTGCGCCGGAGCGGGTGCGTCCGGCTCGGGACGCCACTCGGCCAGCGGCACCAGCCCCGGCTCCAGCAGCGTCAGCCCATCGACGAACGAGAGGATCTCCTCGTCGGTGCGCCAGCGGCCGGTGCCCAACGACTCGTTGAAGACCCGCTCGACCTCGCGGGCCTTGCGGGAGCCCTCCGGGTCCCGCTCGCCCGGGTCGCGGAAGTGTGAGATCGCGATGTAGCTGCCGGAGGGCAGCGCGTCGATCAACTCGGCCGCCACCGCTCGCGGGTCCTCGTCGTCGCCCAGGTGGTGCAGGATCGCGAAGAGCAGCAACCCGATCGGCCGGTTGAAATCGAGGAAGCGGCGTACGTCCGGATGATCGAGGATCTCCTGCGGCGTCCGGATGTCCGCCTGGATCACCGTCGCGGTGCCGTCGGCGGCGAGCAGGGCCCGGCCGTGCGTCAGGACGATCGGGTCGTTGTCCACGTACACCACCTGAGCCTTGGGGTTCTGCTCGGTGGCGACCTCGTGCACGTTGCCCTGGGTGGGGAGCCCCGATCCGATGTCGAGGAACTGGTCGATGCCCGCCTCACTGACCAGGAAGCGGATCACTCGACGCAGAAAGGCCCGGTTGGCCTGGCCGGCTGCCGGCCCGTCCGGCGTGATCCGCAGCGCGTGCTCGGCGACCTGTCGATCGACTTCGAAATTGTCCTTGCCGCCCAGGAAGAAGTCATAGACCCGTGCCACGCTGGGAATGCGGGGGTCGATGCCGGGGGGGACCGCGTTGTCGCGGGTCACGGGCGTCTCCATTCGATTCGGACCAGCGCGGGCTGAGGTCTGTGGGCGGCACTGCTGGCGCTGCGGCGAGTGTAGCGATCGGGCGGGCTGAATTCGCGCCCCGAGTGGTACCGCTCCCAGCGAATCGCCTCCTCACCAGGGCACCCGACACCCAAACATCGAGATGGACGCCGACGGCGGCGGTTCGGCGTCCATTCTGGTCGGTCGAAGCCCACCGCATGGACAGGCGTCACGGTTGCGATCGGGTGAGTCTGGCGGCCACGGCGTCGAGCACCCAGTCCAGGCCGGTCGCGAAGGACGTCTCGGGGTCCACGTCCGTGCCGTCGTACACCGCCTTGGCCAGCGCCGGGAAGCGGCCCGTACGGCGCGGGCACCGTCGGCGGTGCCGGATCAGCAGGTTCGCGGCTGCCACGTCAGCAGCCGCGTCGTGCGGGCCGTGATCGGCATGCCGGCAATGGTGGTCACCGCGCCGACCGGATCGGCTCTGCCTGGCGTCGTCCCTCCGTCGGGTGAGGCGTCGGCCGGACGAGGCGTTCGCCGAGAGTCAGCAGCAGGGCGACGAGGCCGAGCAGGGCTCCGATCAGGACCGTGGCGTGTACGCCGTGGCTCGGTAGGACGAGGCCGCCGACGAACGCGCCGGCGGTGATGCCGACGTTGACCGCGGCGGAGACGGTGGCGGCGGCGAGGTCGGAGCGGCCGGGCGCAACCTGCAACACCAGGCCGCCGAGCGCCGCGGTGAAGGCGGTGAACGCCAGGCCGGCCACCGCGATCAGGCCGACGGAGACCGACGGCCGTTCGCCGAACGTGTACAACCCGAGCAGTGCCGCCGACTGCACCGCGACGGTGATGAGCAGGGCGTTCCACGGGCTGCGGTCCAGCAGCGGGCCGATGGCGAGGATGCCGAGCACGCTGGCGATGCCCCGGGCCAACAGGATGGCCCCGACCGACGAGGCGGCGAATCCGCTGACCTCGGTGACGAACAGGGCGACATAGGTGTACGCGGCGATGGCGCCCGCGGTCGCCAGGACGGCCACCGCCACCAGTAGCCAGAACCGTCGGGCGTCGGGTGTCGCACCTCGGGCGGCGTGTCCCTCTTCCGGCCGCGCCGAGGGCAGCAGCGCGGCGACCACGACGAGCACGACCGCGCCGAGGGCGGCCACCGCCAGGAACGAGGTCCGCCACCCGGCCCGCTCGCCCAGCCAGGTGCCTGCGGGCACTCCCAGGGCCAACGCGACGGTCCCACCGGCGAACACGACAGCGACCACCCGCCCGCGTAGTGCAGGCCGGAACAGCTCGGCCGCGGCCGGCACCACCACGGCCCAGAACAACGCGTGGGTCACCGCGGTGACCATCCTGGCCGTCAGGAGCAGCGTGAAGGTGCTCGTCAGCGCCGTGACGGCGGTGCTGAGGACGAAGCCGACCAGGAGCGCCGACAGCAGCCATCGGCGCGGAACCCGGCGGACCAGCGCCGTCAACGGAACCGAGGCGACCATCACCACCGCGCCGTACACGGTGACGAGCATGCCCACCTGCGGCGGTGACACCGCCAGGTCGACGGCCATCGGGAGCAGCAGCCCGATCGGCAGTGCCTCGGCGGTGGTGTAGAGGAACGTCCCGCCGGACAAGCCGATCAGCGCCCCCACTGCCCTCCCGCGACCCATCAGACCCTCCCGATGTTACCGGTTAAACCGTCTACGATGGAAACAGGCTAGTGGTGCTCTTCGATGGTGGTCAACTGGTAAAGTGGGTTTCGATGGAAACACTCGGAGGCGTGACGCGGATGCGCCTGGTGGGCGGCAGTCTCGCCCTGGAGTTCGTCAACACCCGCACCGGTCCGCCCGACGGGTCCCCGGACGACGACGTGCTGACCGGCTACCACGACCTGATCGCCTGGGGCGCGTACGCGAGTGCGCTCAGCGCACCGGAGGTGACGGCGTTGCGCCGGCTCGCCCACGACGACCCGGGCGCTTCCGAGGCCGCCTTCACTCGATCGCTGCGCATCCGCGACGATCTCGACGAGGTGTTCCGGGCGGTCGCCGCCGACCGCAGTCCGAGCGTGTCCGTGCTGGCCCGGCTGCGAGACGACGAAGCAGAGGCGCTCGGTCACGCACGGCTCGAGCGAGGGCGCACGTTCAGTTGGTCCTGGCGGGACGACCAGACGCTCGCCCGTCCACTGTGGCCGGTGGTGCACTCCGCGGTCCAGCTCCTCACCACCGGCACATTGGGCCGGATCAAGGGATGCGCCGGCTGCCGCTTCCTCTTCGTCGACGAGAGCAAGAACCGCAGTCGCCGCTGGTGCAGCATGGACGACTGCGGGACGTCCGAGAAGATCCGCCGGTACGTCGCCGCGCGGCGCACCCGCGCGACGGGTTGAGCACGGCGGATCTCACGTCCGGTGCTGGGCCTGCCGATGCCGTCACCCACCCGGCCGACCGGATGCCGAACAGTCCGGAGCCGTCCGGGCGGATGCCCGTTCGACGGAGATCCCGCTGGCGGATCATCGCGGGGGCGTCGCCCGTTGTCGGGACCCGAACCGTGCTCGCCCAGGCAGGCTGTCGAGCGATTCGCCTTGACGACGACAACGGTAAGTCGTAATCAGCCGGCCAGCCGTGTCGCAGCACCTCAAGGTGCTCAAGTGCGCCGGGCTGGTCGTCGACCAAGCGGTGGGAACGCGGCGCGTCTACCGGCTCAGTCCGGTGGGGTTGGCCGCGCTGCGGGACCAACTCGACACGTTCTGGCGTCGGGCTCTGGACGGTTATCAGGATGTCGTCGAAGAGACCGGAGAAAGCATCGGGCCGACCTGGCAGATCGAGACCGATCTGGACCTCACCAGCGAGGTGGAGGTCACCTTCGTCGCCGAGACGCCGGACCAGACCAGGGTCCAACTGGAGCATCGGCACATCGACCGGCACGGTCCGGGGTGGGAATCGGTCCGGGACGGGGTCGACACCGACTCCGGCTGGCCTCTCTACCTCGACCGGTACCAGTCCCTCATCGACGGGGCGGCCGGCGACGCGTGATCCGGCAGCTGCCGGTCGCTTCTAACGTCGGTGGGCGAGCTGGGCAGTGCACACGTCAGCGGCCTGGACAGCCCGGCGTACTGTTCCCGCCGTGCAAGAGCGATCAGGGCCAATGCGCCTTCGCTGGGCGATTCTAGGGCCGCCTCTCGCGGTGGGCCTCACGCTCGGCGTACTCGCAGCGATCGGCGTAGTGCGCGGGGTCGACCCGGCGGTGTGGTTGCGGCCGGCCGTGCTGACTGCGGGCGGCCCGTTGGCCCTGCTCTGGTGGCAGGTAGTGGTCCGCCCTCGGCACCGCTGGTGGGCGCTCGGCGCTGCCCTCCTGGTGATCGTCGTCGTGTACCAGGTGCTGCACCGGCTGGTCCTGGTCGGGCTGCCGTTCCCTTGGAACGGCGTGGTCAGCTTCGCGGCCGCCGGTTGGCTGGGCGTCTTCGCCTACGTGGCCGTCACTCGGCGACCCGCCGCGCCGTTCTCGCCCGGCGGGGCCGCCGAGGGCAGCAGGATCACCCCCGGGGAGGCGTACGAGGTGCGCTTCGGCCTCGTCCGCCGCGATCTCGTGCTGATGCCCGTCAGCGCGTTTTTCGTCGCTGTCGGCGTCCTGCTCTTCCCCGATGAGAAGCTTCCCGGCGTCGCCGCTGTCGCGTTCGGTGGCGGGTTTCTGCTGCTGCGACTCGTCTCGGTGCTGAGCCGTCGCGTCGCGCTGCGCGTCGACGCGGCAGGTGTCACTCTCAGCCACACGCCGCCCTGGCCGTCGTCGTCGACCGCGATGGTGCCCTGGTCCGACATCGAGATGGTGATGCTGTGGACGCAGCAGGTCGCCTGGACCACCGTTTCTTACGTCGGCCTGCAACGGCGTCGCGACCTGCCGCCGCTTCCTGGCTCGGCGCGCTCGCCCGGCCTGCGGCTGTTGAACCAGGCAGCCGTTCCGCACGTGCCGCCCGCCGTCCTGGCCGACAGCCGACCGGCGACCTTCTGGCGGCTGCACCGCCCGAGCTTCGAGGCCGCGGTCCGGCACTTCGCACCCACTGTGGAGTTCGTCGACAGGAGCTGAGGGCGGCCGGCTTCGTCCGGTGGCGGGCCGCCGCGTCGACGGCGACCTGGTGCGGTCGCCGCCGACGCGGCCCAACGTCAGAGCCGGGAGGTGAAGGTGGCCAGGAAACGGTGCGGGGTGACCGTGCCGGCGTTGTCGAAGCAGATGACGTCGACGTCGGCGTTCGTGGTGTACGTCCACGGCTGGGTCAGGTGGCAGTAGTTGCTGCCGGCGCCCTGCGCCACGACCTGGGCGTGGGTCTCCTTGAGACCGATCTGCGGGAAGGTCGCCAGGTAACGGCCGGAGGGCACCAGCGGCGCCACCGTGTTCGCGCCGACGCCGAGCACCGAGTTGTCGTTGGTCGGACCGCCGACGGCGGTGCCCAGGTAACCGAAGTACGACGGCGGGCCCAGGGAGCCGATCACCGGCCGCCGACGGTGGTACGAGAGGACGAAGTCGGTGTTGACGAACGCGCCGGCCTGGTCGAAGCAGAAGACGTACACCTGCACATCGCTGCCGACCGGGCTCCACGAGTAGACCTTGCACCGGCGGGGGCCGGCGTTCGGCTGTACGGCGGTCACCTGCACATTCCCGGCGAGCACACCGGCCAGCCCCACCCCGGGCAGCCGCACCAGGTACTGCCCGACGCCCACCGGCCCGACCGCGTTCACCACACCCGTGGAGTTGTACGACTGCACCAGCGCCCCGCCGCTCCACTGCGTGTACGCGTGGGAGGTGCCGGCCGGCAGCACGCCCGAACTGGTCGTCCAGAGCACCGTGAACGGGGTGTCGTCGCGCGTGCCGCCGGGCTTGTGGCACTGCACGTCGACGATCTCGTCGGCGCCGGACTGGAACCAGCGGACCACCTCGCAGTAGTGCCCGGTCCGGTTGACCGGGGTCACGTGCGGCACCCCGCGCGAGCCGGCACCCACCTGCGGGAAGCGAACCTGGAACCGGCCGGGCGCGAGCTTGATGCCGTCGGCCCAGGCGGCTGGGAACGCCGTCTTCCAGCTACCCCACTGCCGGCTGGTGTCCAGCACCGTCCAGACCGCGACGGTCGGGTCCTTGACGTACGCGAATCCCCAGCGATCGGCGGTGGCCGCGGTGGCCGGTGCCGTCGGCGCAAGCGCACCGGCGGCCAGGACGGCCGCCAGTGTTGCGGTGACGAACGATCGGAAACGCATGTGTTCCTCCATCAGACGGGAACGTGTCGGGGAGGAGTGTGCGGCCGGTTACAGCACGGTCACAGTCGGCTACCGCATGAGTTCGTGTCGGTTGTACGCCACGATCGTCCGGAGCACTCTGTCGGACCCGTGAGCGGGTGCTAGGCGCCGCCGACCCGCTGGGCCGGCTCGGCATCGGGTGAGGCCGGTGCGGGCCGGAGCCGCTGCCAGGGGTCACCGGAGGCCCCGGCCGTCAGGTGTCGCTCGTAGCTGTCCACCTTGCGGTCGATGAGGTCGAGGCAGTCGCGCAGCCGTGCGAGCTGCTCGGTGACGTGGCGCTGGTGCTCGCGCAGCAGATCGAGTCGCTCGGCCTCGTTGCCGGTGCCCTCGCGGACCAGTTGGGCCAGGCGGCTGATCGTCGCGTGTGGCATCCCGGAGGTCCGGAACTTCACGCAGTTGGTCAGCCACTCGACGTCCCACTCGCTGTAGACGCGCCTGCCGGACGCGTCACGCCGCACCTCGCCGGCCAGCAGGCCCGCACGCTCGTAGAGCCGAAGGGTGTGCACGCTCAACCCGGTGCGCTGCGCGACCTGCCCGATGCTCAACCCGTCGCCCGCCATGGCATCGACCGTATCCGCTTGACCTAGACCTCGGTCCAGCACCTAGCGTCCGCGGCATGACCAGCGACACGACCCACACCATGTTCGGCGCTCACCGCACGACCGGAGACGTCCTCGCCGGAATCGACCTCACCGGGAAGACCGCTGTCGTCACGGGCGGCTACTCCGGCGTCGGTCTCGCCACGACCCTCGCGCTCACCCGGGCCGGGGCCCGGGTCGTCGTGCCGGCCCGCAGGCCGGAGGTGGCGCGGCAGGCGCTCGCCGACGTCGCCGGGGTCGAGGTCGGCCCGCTCGACCTCGCCGACCTCGCCTCGGTCCGCGCGTTCTCCGAACGCTTCCTGCACAGCCATTCCGCCCTCGACACCCTGATCGCCAGTGCCGGGATCATGGCCTGCCCCGAGACGCGGGTGGGACCCGGCTGGGAGGCGCAGTTCGCGACCAACCACCTCGGCCACTACGCGCTGGTGAACCTGCTGTGGCCCGCGCTCACCGCGTCCGGCTCGGCTCGCGTCGTCTCGGTCGCCTCCGGGCGCGACGCCGCGTGGCACATCCGGTGGGACGACGTGCAGTTCGAGCAGGGCTACGACAAGTGGGAGGCGTACACCCAGTCCAAGCTCGCGAACATCCTGTTCGCCCGCCACCTCGACCTGCTCGGCCGACCGCACGGCGTCCACGCCTTCTCCGTCAACCCCGGCTGGATCCTCACCCCCCTGCAACGACACCTTCCGGTCGAGGAGATGGTCGCCGCCGGCTGGATCGACGCGGACGGGACCCCGACGCCGGGTCTGTTCAAGACCGCCGACCAGGGTGCGGCGACCCAGGTCTGGGCCGCCACGTCACCGCAGCTCGACGGGCGCGGCGGCGACTACTGCGTGGACTGCCGGGTCGTCGACGGCGATCCCGCCGACAACACTGCGGCAGCCCGACTCTGGGCGCTGTCGGCCGACCTCACGGGCGTCGACCTCGACGAGTGAGCCGGGGCCCCGGGGTCACCGGGGAAGGTCGGAGTTGTGGGCGTCGGCCTGTTGCTCGTCCGCCAGGTCGCGGACGGCCAGTTCCCTTCGGGCCGCCGCGACGAACCGTCGCTCCGCGGCCTACTGCGCCGTGCCGGCGAGCAGCCACCGCCGGACGGGGATCTCCAGCAGCACTCGATCGCCGTCCGGGGTGCCCTGCCTGCCGATGTCCCACCCGTCGTACTTGGCGGCGAACGCCTCGACGACCGTGTCCGGGAAGTCGTCTCGGTGCACCCGGGCGGTGCCCTCTGCCACCACGGGGGCGTCGCCGCCTTCCAGGGCCAGGGACACCCGTGGGTCGGCCGTGACGTTGCGGACCTTGACGCTGCGGCCGTCGCTGCCGATCCACCAGGTACCGGCGACGTAGACGAACCAGACCGGCGTCAGGTGCGGGGAGCCGTCCCGCCGCAATGTGCACAGCCAGACGTTCGATTCCCGGGCCAGGCGTGCCTGGACGTCCGTCGGTGGGGCGGGGAGGGGTTCGGTCACCCTGCCAGTCGATCACAGCCGGAGCCGGTGGGCTGCGCCAAGGTGACGATCGTCGCCGCGGGCGCTTGATTGGATAGAAACCGCACGACATCGACGGCCAGTGGTACAACCGCACCTGGCGTCCGCAGCTCACCGACCTGAAGCTGGGCTGGGAGAGTTACGGCGACGGGGCCGACACCCTCTGGTACGACGACGTCGCGCTCGGGTCCAGCCGCATCGGCTGCTGATCGTCACTGCTGCCCGCACCGCTGTGCTCTTGAGCGGTATACCTCAGAGTCATATTCATACCTCTGAGGTATACCGCTCATCACCGCATCCGCCCCGACGGAGGTGACCGACGGTCACCGCAGGGCGGGCTGCTTCGCCCGCTGCGCGGCACTCCACAGCGAACCCGGGTTGATCCGACGCGGATGCCTGTCGAGCATCGCGCGGTACAACTCCTCGGCGGTCGTGGTGTCGGCGTCGAGTTGGTTGAACTCGCGAAGGTAGGCCGCCGTCTCGGCGAGGATCCGGGGATCGTCGGGCCGGTCCGGATTCTTGTGGGCGGCCACCACCGCGGCCGGGTCGAGCTCGCCGAGCCGGTCGAGCGTCGCGGCCCACTCCCGACGCGTCGCGGTGGTGCTCTCGGCCAGGTACGGGTGGGTGTCGTTGTAGGCGACGTCGCCGGCCGCGATCAACCGGAGGGCCGGCACCCAGACGACTGTGCTTCCTGCCGTGTCGGTGAAGCCCGTTTCGACCATGTCCAACCGCTGTCCTTCGAGTTCGAGGTGGTCGTCACCGAGCGGCTCCGGGACGGTCAGCCGGTCGGGGATCTGCCCCGGGAACAGGCGCTGCCAGAACGAGGTCAGCATGTCCGGCGTCACCTGAGCCTCGGCCCCCGCCGCCGTCGCGTCGGTGGCCACCGCGCGTACGCCGGGAAACGCCTGCGCGATCTGACCCAGGCCGAAGAAGTGGTCACCGTGGCCGTGGGTGACGTAGACGTGGGTCAGCCTGCGCCCGAACGACCGCACCCAGTCGATCAACTGCTGGTTCTGCTCGGCGGTGACGAAGGTGTCGATCAGTACCGCGTCCTGCTCACCCATCACGAGGGTCGCGGTGTTGGTGACCCAGAAGAGGTCCTCCGGGCCGTACGGCAGGTCCCGGGTCAGACCCGGCCGGCGTATGTGATGAACGGCGTACTGCATCGTGGTTCTCCAGCGGTCAGCGGGCTGCCCGTGTCGGCCGCCTTCTCGACCACCTCGGCGAGTTCAGCGTAGATCCGAGTCAGCCGACCGCGCGGGGTGTTGCGAATCCGGGCCGACGCGCCGGCGTGCCGGGAGAGGAGCTGACGCATGACCAGATCCTCTCGGCGAGTCCGGTAATTATCTAATGACGAATGACCATTACGTTCTATCGCCCGAGACGCGACCCTGTTCCCCGCGTCGGCCGCCGCGGTCGTCGACCTGCTCAACTCCCGGCCACACGCCACGCCGGCCCTGCCGGACACCTTTGACGACCCCGGGCGGGCGGGCGAGATCCTCAGCCCGTTCGACCCCGCCGGGCGCCGCGTCCCGACCCCCGAGCGGATCGAGCGGGTCCGCGCCATCCGTGATCATCTCGTGGCCGTGCTGGCGGCTGGCACACCGGCACAAACCGCCCAGGCGTGGACGCTGTTGACCGAGGACGGGAGCGAACTCACCTTCCGGCAGACCTTCACGGCTGCCGGGCGACCACAGCTTCAGCAGGTGACCGGCGATCCCGTCGTCGGCCGGATCGTGCTCGCCGTCGCCGACCTCGTCACGGCGGGCACCTGGTCGCGGCTGCGCATCTGCGGTAACGAGAGGTGTGCCCACGTCTTCTACGACACGACCCGCAGCCGCACCCAGCGCTGGCACTCCTACGAGGTGTGCGGCAACCGCACGAACGTCGCCGCCTACCGCGCCCGCGCCCGCAGCGGCCGCGCCAGCGACGGGTAGGTCGGCGCCGCCGCCGCCTCGCCGGGCGGGCTAGCGGAAACGGTCCGCCAGCTTCGTCAGCTTGCTGACGTACGCCGGCCAGTCGTAGCCGTCGGGGACACCGGCGCTGTCCGGCCGCCGCCCGATCACCGCGTCGTGCTGCTCGCGCATCACGTCCATGTGACCGGCGTGCCGGGCGAGGTCGCACGTCACGTGGATGATGATCTGGTGCAGTGTGGTGGCCTGCCTGCCGGGCTGCCACCAGGGCACCTGCCCCGGCGCGTCGAGTGGAAGTCGGTCGATCGTCTGGTCGGCGAACACCCCGACCCGGCGATACAGCTCGATGAGCCCGTCCTTCGTCTCGTCCTCGCGGGCGTACCAGTCCGCCTGCGGGTCCTCGTCGAACGCGTGTATCGGCACGAGGTCCTCGGGCGTCGGGAACTCGCGCCCGAAGGTGAGCCCGAAGTAGCTCGCTTCGACGTTGAGACAGTGCTTGAGGGCACCGAGCAGGTTGTTGCCGGTCGCGGTACGCGGGAGCCGGGCATCGCGTTCGCTCAGCCCCTCCAACTTCCAGATCAGGGCCCCGCGTGTCTCCTTGAGGTAGTGGTGCAGCGCAGCCTTCACATCGTCCGGGTCAGACATGTCGGCCAGTCTCCCGGATCGAAGGCCAGGCCGCTGACCCGTGACCGACTCGTAAATGCGTTGGTGGCGTGCCGGGCGATACCTACCATCAGGTCATGCGTTCGCACCTGCTGGCAGTCACCGTCGAGTCCGCCGATCCGGTTGCTGCGGCGCGGTTCTGGGCAGCGCTGCTGAATCGTGACGTCGTCGACGACGCCGGTGCCGTGTTTCTTCCCGGCGACGACGCCCAACTCGGTCTCCGGTTCGTTCCGGGCCGCGCGGGCCGACTCGGCGCGAACCGGATGCACCTGCACCTGACCAGCGCCGATGTCGACGAGCAGCAGCACACGATCGCGACGGCGCTGAAGCTGGGTGGCGACCACCTCGACGTCGGGCAGCGGCCCGAGGAGGGGCACACCGTCCTGGCCGACCCGGCGGGTTACGCGTTCTGCGTGATCGAGCCCGGCAACGCGTACCTCGCCGGCACCGGCTTCCTCGGTGAGCTGACCTGCGAGGGCACCCGGGAGGTGGGCCTGTTCTGGAGCAGGGCGCTGGGTTGGCCGCTGAAGTGGGACCAGAACGAGGAGACGGCGATCCAGTCACCGCGCGGCGGCACCAAGGTCGCCTGGGGTGGCCCGCCGGTGGCGCCGAAGGAGGAGCCGAACCGGCAACGCTTCGAGCTCGTCCCGGCCGCCGACGACCAGCAGGCGGCGGTCGACGAGTTGGTCTCCCTCGGTGCCGTTCGACTCGATGTCGACGAGGACGGCGCGGTCGTGCTGGCCGATCCGGACGGCAACGAGTTCCGTGTCCGGGGTGCCGGTCACCGCTCCGCGTAGCAGCGGCCTGGGCTCACCGGTCCTTCGCGACCGCCGCGATGGCGACGTGCGGGCGCTGGTCGCCCTCTCCGGCCCGTCGGAGGCGTTCGACCTCCACGAAACCGGCCCGGCTGAGTCGTTCCGAGATCTCGTCGACCGGCCATCGGTAGGCGGTCACGACCTTGTGGTCGAAGGGGCCGACCTCGTCGTGGTCGAACATGCCCAGCACCAACGCGCCACCGGGGGCCATCACTCGCCGGAACTCGCCGAGCACCCCGTCGAGCTCCTCCGGTGGCAGGTGGATCAACGAGTACCAGGCCAGGATGCCCGCGACCGAGCCGCCGACGACGTCGAGGCTCTCCAGCGAGCCGATGTGGAACGCGACGTCGGGGTGGGTCGCCCGGGCGTGGGCGATGAACTCGGGGACGAGGTCGATCCCCGTCGCGTCGACGCCCAGCGACCGTAGGTGACCGGTGAGGTGGCCGGGGCCGCAGCCCAGGTCGAGCACCGGACCTGTCCGGGTGGCCAGGTGTCGCCCGATGAGGGCGAGGTCGTCGGGGTCCACCCGCTCGCGGGTGCCGAACAGCTCGATGTACAGATCCGCTACCGACGCGTACGCCTGCCGAACCTTGTCCCTGTCCACGGCGGCACTATACGAGTGACGCACCGTCCGCTCAGTGTGCCGGGGCCGGCCGACGTGGTTCGACGGGTACTCGCGTGGTGGCCCACCAGCGGCGCGACGCCAGCGCGGCCAGCCCTGCCCCGGCCGCGTTGAGCAGCACGTCGTCCACCGACGACACCCGGTCCAGCCGCAGGAGGTACTGGGCGGCCTCGACCAGGACGGAGCAGGCCGCCGCGAGCGCGAGAATGCGCGGCACCGACGCCAGCGCCGCGAACCGTAGCGGGGCGAGGAACCCCAGCGCCGCGAACACCAGCAGGTTGCCGACGACCTGGACCGTCGCGGTCACCGGCCCTCCGTCGGAGACGATCGTGAGCAGGTCCCGCAGGGGCACCAGGCTCACCCGACCGGGGGCGACACCGGCCTGGTCACCCGGCAACATGATCATCCAGACCCACGGCACCGTGCCGTAGACGATGCCGACCTCGGCCAGCGACATCCGCAACGCCGTGCTTCTGTCGGCCCGGCGACGGGCCAGCGCCCACACCACCAGTGCGGCAAGCGGCAGCACGGCGATCGTGATGAGGACGACGCCGTTGAACGTGCCGAACCAGCCGTGCCACCCCTTGACCATGAGGCATCCCCTTCCCCGCCGGGTGAAAGCTACCGGGCCTGGATCGGGATTTGGGCAGCACGCCCGTGATCCGTTTGCGGAACCCGCGCGTCGGGCAGAGAAAGGCCATGACGAATGGACGGGGCAGAGCAGTCGGCGGTTACTTCCTGCGACTCCTCGGTGGAGTGCTGGTCATCCTCGGCATCCTGGGGTTCTTCAGCAGTCTGACGCAGGGCAACCCGGTCGGGTTGATCCTCGCCGTCATCTTCGTCGCCGGCGGAGCGGTCATGCTCAAGCGCTCCGGCGGGGCCGGCCGACGGGGAGGCGTGGCCTCCACGCCACCGGGTACCCGCTGACACCGACGCGGGGAGGATCGTGATGCCGGGACGTACCCAGGTCCTGTTGATCCAGGGCGGCGGCGCCGGCGTGCACGACGAGTGGGACGACAAGCTGTTCGACAGCTTGAGTCGGGAGCTCGGCGACGCCTACGAGGTCCGCTACCCGCGGATGCCGAAGGAAGCCGACCCCGATTACGCCACCTGGAGCGTGGCCATCCGGCGGGAGATCGCTTCCCTGGAGGACGGGGCGGTCGTCGTGGGCCACTCGGTGGGCGGGACGATCCTCGTCAACACGCTCGCCGAGCGGCCACCGGAGCGGCAGCTCGGCGCCATCGTGCTGGTCTCCGCCCCCTTCGTCGGTGCGGGCGGCTGGGAGGCCGGTGGGTTCGAGGTGCCGTACGACCTCGGCGCGAGGCTGCCGCGCGACGTGCCGGTGCACGTGTTCCACGGCCTCCGGGACGAGACCGCCCCACCGTCGCACGCCGACCTGTACGCCGGCGTCATCCCGCAGGCGCGGCTGCATCGGCTGCCCGGCCGCGATCACCAGCTGAACAACGACCTGGGCGAGGTGGCGAGAGTCGTCGAGGGCGACGCCCGAGGGTCGGCTGACCAGGCTGGTCGCTGACGGCGGCCGACCTTCACCCCGGCCCGCCCGGGCCGACGATCGGTGAGCTGGCTGTGGATATGCTCGTCCGCGAAGCCTGGTGCGTCCCCGTTCCGGGCAGGATGTGATTCGAGGGCGGTCCATGAACATCGGCGAGATCGCCCGCCGGGCGGGGGTGTCCCGCAGCACCGTGTCGTACGTGTTGAGCGGGAAACGGGCGGTGTCGGAGGCGACCCGGCAGCGGATCCAGGCCGTCATCGACGAGCTGGACTACCGGCCGAACGCGAGCGCCCGAGCGTTGAAGGAGGGGCGGACCCGCACCCTCGGCCTGGTGATCCCCCCGGCGAGTCAGCGGCTGACCGACATGCAGTTGGGTTTCGTCGCCAGTGTCGTCGAGGCGGCCGCCCGTCACGACCTTGATGTGCTGCTGTCCCCGTCCGGCGGTGACCACGACCGGTCGTTCGAGCGGATCGTCACCGGGCGTCGGGTCGACGGCGTGATCCTGATGGAGATCCGCCTGGAGGACGACCGGGTGACCCGGTTGGCCAAGGCCGGTCTGCCCTTCGTCACGATCGGTCGGACGGCGGAGCCGCACGGCATGAGCTGGATCGACATCGACTACGCCGGCCTGATCGCCAGGTGCGTGCACCACCTGGCCGATCTGGGTCACCGGCAGGTGGCGCTCGTGAACCGCTCGGCCGAGTTGGTGGCCGCGGGGTACGGCCCCAGCCACCGGGCGCTGGCCGGTTTCCGGGCGGCCGCGGCGGAGCGGGGCCTGACCGGGGTGGAGGTCTGCTGCGGCGACGACACCGCCTCCGGCGAGGCGTGTGTGGAGCAGTTGCTCGCAACGCACCCGGACGTCACCGCGGTGGCGACGATCAACGAGGCCGCCCTGCCCGGGATGCAGCGGGCGTTGACCGGTGCCGGGATGGCCGTGCCGGGCGACTTCTCGGTCACCGGGGTCGCCGCCCAGCACTGGGCGGAGGACTTCCGCCCCCCGTTGACGGCGGCCGACGTGCCGATGGTCGAGATGGGTGCCGAGGCCGTGTCGTTGCTGCTGGAGACCATCGCCGAGCGTGGCGCCGTGCCACGACACCGCCTCTACACGCCGCCCATCTCGTTGCGGTCCAGCACCGGCCCGGTGCCGACGCGCTGACTCCGGCCTACCCGCCGGTGCCACGCCGTTGTTCCTGGGCGGCCGCCAGGATGAGGTAGCTGCTGGCCGTCCAGGTGTACGCGCGGTCCCGGAGGCCGGCACCGGTCTCGGCGTCGAAGTTCTCCGCGAAACCGGACTTCTCGCACAGCGCGAGGAACCGTCGACTGATCTCGTCGGCGATCCCGGTCTGCCCGGCCCGCCGCAGACCGTCCTCGACCAGGACGGTGGAGGGCGCCCAGATCGGGCCACGCCAGTAGCCGTCGGCGAGGTAGTGGGCCGAGTCGGTCGGCTCGGTGGCCGGCCCGTGCGTGGTCAGGTGCGCTTCGACGCCGCGCGCCAGGGTCGCGGCGACCGGCGCGGGCAGGTCCGCGCCGAGTGCGATGGGCATCAGGTCGAGCAGGCTGCGGCTCGCCCGCCGCTGACCGGTGTGCGGGCTGCGGGCCAGGAACCGTTCGCCGTCCCACAGGTCGTGCAGCATCGCCGCGCAGATCCGGTCGGCCTCCCGGGACCACTCGTCGGCGGGCTCACCCAGCTCGCCGGCGAGGTCGGCCAGGCAGCGGAGCTGCGCGACCAGGAATGCGGCCAGGTCGGCTGTCTGGAGGACCCGGCCGTCGTCGAAGGTGGTCGCGTTGTCCCAGCCGCTGTCGTTGCCGTGCTGGTAGTGGGGTAGGTCCTGACCGGGTGCCCGCCGTGCGTCGAGCCAGAACCGGGTCCAGCGGGCCAGCCGGTCGTACGTCTGGGCCAGCGCCGCCCGGTCCGGTTGCTGCGGGAGGAGTCGACGCAGGTGGCGCAGCGCCCAGCCGTGGATGGGGGGCTTGACGTAGTTGTGCAGGACCTCGGAGTGGGTGATCGAGTCGGGTAGGGCGCCGGCCTCGTCCTGGTGGTCGAAGGGCAGGTGGAACTGGTGCCAGGCCAGCTCGGGCTCTCCGGCGGCCAGGGCGATGGCGTTGAAGCAGTGGTCCCAGCTCCACACCTTGTCCATCCAGTGCTTGGACATCAGGACGGCCGGGCGGCCGACGAAGCCCGCCGGGGCGACGGTCGCCGACCACAGGACGTACGCGGCCAGTTCCGCTGCCGGTGTGTCCGGGCTCCGCCACGGGGCGATCGCGTCGACGAACGTGGTGAACTCCGTCAGCCGGTCACGGCACAACCGCTCGAACGGGACGGACCCGTCGTACCGGCGGCGGGCGGTCGCGTACTCCTCGATCGCGATCTCCCAGGGCTGGTCGGCGGGGAGGTCCAGGGACCGGTCGGCGGTGCCGAGCGCCTCCACGCCGTCGGTCCGCGCGAGGGTGCCGGAGAGCACGGTGACCCGGTAGCGGCGACCGGTCTCGTACGAGGTGAACACGTGTGACCCGTCGACCGGGTCGAGATACAGGTAGGTGCCGCTGAACGGGGTCAGGGTGCCGGCCGCCGCGGCCACCCGCAGACCGAGCCGCCGTCCCCGGATCCGCAGGGTGTCCGGCCCGTCGTAGACGGCCTCGATCCGGTCGCCGCCGCTGCGCCAGGTCAGCAGCGCCGGGGTGGCGACGACAGTGGTGTCGGGGACCGTGGGGGCGAGGCGCAGTACGGGGTGCAGACCGGTCTGGTGGGAGACCAGGTGCAGATCGTCGGCGTACGTCTTCTCGGCTACCACCGGGGAGAGGTTGAACCAGGATCCTCGGTAGCTGAAGGGGATGTCCTGGATTCCGAACTCCGGACCGGACGGGGCGACGGTCATGGGTGGCGGGTGCCTTTCTGTGGTGCGGGTGGTCAGTCCTTGACGGCGCCGGCGGTCACGCCCATCGAGACGTAGCGCTGGGCCAGGACCAGCAGCGCGGCGGCGGGGATGGAGGCGACGACAGCGGTCGCCATGATGGCGTTCCACTGCTGGTTGTTGTTGCCGATGTAGTGGTAGATGCCGAGGGTGATCGGCTGGTGGTCGCCGCCACCGGTGAGGGTCGAGGCGAAGATGAAGTCCGACCAGGACCACAGGAACGCGAACAGTGACACCGTGACGATCGAGTTGCGGCTGACCGGCAGTACGACGGACCAGAAGGTCCGTAGCCGGCCGGCGCCGTCGACCACGGCGGCCTGGAGCAGTTCGTCGGGGATGCCGGACATGAAGGCCGTGAAGATCAGGACAGCGAACGGCACCGCGAGTGTCGTGTCGGCCAGGATCAGGCCGGGCAGCGTGTTCAGGACGCCGAGGCTGAGGTAGATGGCGTAGAAGCCCATCGCCATGATGATTCCCGGGATCATCTGGGCGATCAGCAGCACGAAGCTCAACGCCGGGCCGCCGGGAGGCCGGAGCTTCGCCAGCGCGTACCCGGCCGGGGCGGCCAGCGCCAGGGTCAGCGCGACGGTGCCGAGGCCGACCAGGAAGCTGGTGCCGAGGTAGGGCAACTGTTGGTCGAGCACCGCCCGGTAGCCGTCCAGGGTGCCGTTGGTGGGGATCAGGTGCGGGGGAGTGGCCCGCATGTCCTGGTCCCTGGTGAACGACACGTTGATCATCCAGTAGACGGGGAAGAGCATCAGCCCGGTCAGGACCAGGCCGACGCCGGTCTTCCACCAGGCCCGTGGCGTTGGTTGGGTCATCGCAGGTGCTGCCTTCGCTCGATCCGGATGTAGACGAGCCCGGCGATCAGGGCCATCACGATGAGCAGGTTGCCGACGGCCGCTCCCGGTCCGAACTCGGGCAGCAGGTTGCCGAAGCCGAGCCGGTACGACCAGGTGGCGAGCGTCGCGGACGAGCCGGTCGGTCCACCCTTGGTCATGATCCAGATGATGTCGAAGACCTTCAGCGTGTAGATCAACCCCAGCAGCAGCGTGATCGCGGAGACGGGGCGCAGCAACGGAAAGGTGATCGCCCAGAACCGTTGCCACCCGGTCGCGCCGTCGAGGGCGGATGCCTCGTACACCTCGGCCGGGATCGCCTGCA
This sequence comes from Micromonospora sp. WMMD1155, assembly GCF_029581275.1. Classification (NCBI taxonomy): domain Bacteria; kingdom Bacillati; phylum Actinomycetota; class Actinomycetes; order Micromonosporales; family Micromonosporaceae; genus Micromonospora; species Micromonospora sp. WMMD1155. Next base: position 804,623 of record NZ_CP120742.1, on the reverse strand, counting down.
GCCCGCTGTAGAGCACCACCAGGTTGAACGGGATGCCGATCCAGATGTTCGCGATGATCACCGAGGTGAGCGACCAACCCGGCGAGGTGAGCCAGTTGACCGGGTCGACGCCCACCACGCCGAGCGCGGAGTTGACCAACCCCGAGTCGCTGTTGAGCAGCCACGACCAGGTCGACGCCGACACGATCAACGGCAGCAGCCACGGTACGAGGAACAGCGCCCGCAGGGTGCGCGACAGCGGGAAGTGCTGGTGGAAGAAGAGCGCGAGGGCCATGCCGATGGTGAACTGGAAGGCGAGTGACGCGCCGGTGAAGACCACTGTGTGCGTCAGCGTCGGCACGAAGGCCGGATCGGTCAGCACGGTCCGGTAGTTGTCCAGGCCGGCGAAGGGCGCGCCGCCCTGCACGAACGAGCGGACGGTGTACTCCCGCAGACTCAACTCGACATTGCGGTAGAGCGGGTAGGCGTAGAAGGCCGCCAGGTAGACGGTCACGGGTGCCAGGAAGCCCCATGCCGGCCACCGGTTTCGCCGGCGGACTCGGGACGGGGGAGACCCGGGTGGGGCGGCGGTCGCCGCCTCACCCTGGCCTCGTACGGCGGTGGGGGTCTCTGTCGTGGGGGCCATGGGGTCGCTTCGGCTCGCCTACTTGTTCGTGGCTGCGGCCTGCGCGGCGGCCAGCGCCTCTCCCGGTGACTTCCCGCCGCTGAGGGCCGCCTGCACGGCGGTCCACAGCGATTCGGAGATCTTCGGGTACTTCGTGCCGAGGTTGTCGCCGGTGCGGCCCTTGGCCGCCCGAACCGCCTCGACCCAGACCTTGAGCTTGGGGTCCGCCGTCGCCTGCCGATCCTGGACGGCGGCGACGGGTGCGACGTAGGAGAGGGTGGTATCGGTGGTGAGGAGGTTGTCGGCGCTGGTCAGGCAGGCGACGAGCTTCTGCGAGGTGTCGTACCGTCCGGTGTTCTCCTGCACCGGGATGGAGACGAACTCACCGCCGGTGGGTGCCGGGGCGGGCCCGCCCGTGCTGGCCGGGATCGCGATCGTGCCGTACGCGAAGCCGAGCTTCTCCGCGTTGGCCAGCTGCCAGGTGCCGTTCTCGGCGAAGGCGTAGTCGCCGGTGGCGAACTCCTGCCAACTCGTGGTCTGGGTGTTGTTGATGACCGAGTTCGGTGCGTGGCCCTGCTTGAGCCAGTCCGTCCAGAGGGTCAGCGCGGCCACCGCCTGCGGTGAGTCCAGACTGGTCAGTTGGGCGCCGGATCCCCAGAACCAGGGCAGGAACTGGAAGCTGCCCTCCTCGGTGCCGATCGCGGAGAAGGTGATGCCCTTCTTCCCCTTGGCCTTGACCTTGCCCAGCGCCTCGTTCAGCGAGGCCCAGTCCGTGACGGCGGCGGGGTCGACACCGGCGGCGGTGAGGACGTCCTTGTTGTAGTAGAGGGCGAGGGTGTTCGCGCCGATCGGCACCCCGTACGTCTTGCCCTCGCTCTGGCCCGCGCCGAGCAGGTTCTTCTCCATCGACGACACGTCGAGCTTGTTGTCGTCGGTGGTGGTGAGCGCGCCGGCCTCGGCCAGTGTCGAGATGACCGGGTTGTCGACGATCAGCACGTCCGGCGAGTTTCCCTGCTGGGCGGCGAGCAGCGCCTTGTTGGTCAGGTCGGTGGTGTCGTAGCCGGTCCGCTCGACCGTCACACCGGCCGAGGTGCCGCACTTCTTGAGCAGCGCGACCCACTCGGAGTCGTCGGCGAACTGGGGGTACGGGTCCCAGACGAGGTAGGCCCCGCCGTCGGCGGGCTGATCCGAGGATGACGAGCAGGCGCTGCCGGTCGCTGCGGCGAGGGCTATCACGGCGACGGCGGCCAGGCGCCGCCGACGACTGAGTCCGGTCATGTGGTGCCTCACTTCGAGTCGATCGTCAGGGGGCGGGGTGGTGTGACAGTCGCGGGCCGGGCGGGGCCCGACCAGGAGGCGAATCGATTCGACGAATCGGTTCGCACGAAGATAAGGCGGTCCGCAACCAGTGGTCAAGAGCTATGCGGGTGGACGCGGAAACACAGCCGTCATCCGGTTGTCAATTCATTGACACGGTTCAGTGCCCGGTCCTACGATCCCTGCGAATCGATTCGCAAGTGCTGCCTCCGGAGAGCGTCCCCCACGCCCCACCAAGGAGCCGCCCGTGAAAACCCCGTCCCGCGGCAGGTCAGGACGAGCCGGTGCGATCGTCGCCCGACTCGTGGTCGGTCTGCTCGCCGCCACGACCGCCGTCGCCGTCGCCCCGTCCCCCGCCCAGGCCGCCGACGAGTCGATCAGCGTCAACTTCTCCTCGACCAGCGGTGCGCCGACCTACCGCGCCTCCGGCTGGATCTACGGCATGACCGAGAACGCCGGCGGTCCGGCCGACCACTTCTACCGGGACGTCGAGTTCCAGTACATGCGTGCCGGCGGCGCACAGCTCCCGGGCAGCGGCTGGGTCGGCGGGACCTACGACCGCCGCTGGAACTCCACCCTCGCCCAGGCGCGTCGGACCAACGCCCTCGGCGGGCAGTTCATCATCCTGCCGCACGACCTGTGGGGTGCCGACGGCGCGGGGATCTCCCGCTTCCCCGGCGACAACGGCAACTGGACCGACTACGACAACTTCCTGACCCGCCTGATCGGCGACGTCCGGGCGTCCGGGCTGTCGGTGCAGTGGGACATCTGGAACGAACCCAACATCACCATCTTCTGGAACCGCCCGATCTCGCAGTACCTCGAACTGTGGCGCCGGACCTACCAGCGCATCCGGGCGGAGTTCCCCAGCCAGCTCATCGTCGGACCGAGCTGCGCCTGCGTGCCGTCGACCACGCACACCTTCTGGAACCAGTACCTGGACTTCGTTCGCTCGACCAACACGGTGCCGGACATCATCAGCTGGCACTCGCTGCCGGGCGACCCGGTCGCGAACGTCGCCGCGGCCAACGCCACCCTCGACCCGCGCGGCATCGCCCACCCGCGTCCGTACCAGATCAACGAGTACGGCGCCCCCGACGAGCAGAACCCGGCCGACGGCGCGTGGTACATCGCGCGCCTGGAGCGGGCCCGGGCGGACGGCCTGCGAGCGAACTGGGCCAGCGGGGGCAGCCTGCACAACGACCTCGGCAACCTGTTGATCCGTAATTCGGCCGGACAGCACCAGCCCAAGGGCGAGTGGTGGAACTACCGCTTCTACGCCTCGCAGACCGGGCAGATCGTCGGTGTGACCCCGAGTCAGTCGTTCGACGCGTACGCCACGAAGACGACCGGCTCGGCGAAGGTCCTGGTCGGTGGTGGTCGTACCACCGGGAACCTGACCGTCAACCTGCAACGCCTGGACACGACCAGCGGCATCGTGCAGAACAACCAGGTCCGGGTGCTCACCCAGCGCATTCCGCACAACAACGGCGGTGCCGTCCAGGGGCCGGTCACGGTCTCCAGCAGCGTGGTGAACGTGTCCAACAACAACGCCACCGTCACCCTGCCGTACTCCAACCAGACCGACACCTACACGCTCACACTGCTGCCACCCTCTGAGGGTGGCTTCCAGTCGGTGGCCGTGGCGCAGCACTCCCAGCAGTGCCTGAACAACCCCGGTCTGAGCGCGGCCGACGGCAACGTCCAGCAGCAGAACATCTGCGACGGCGGTGACCAGCAGCTCTGGAACTTCCGGCCGGTCGCCGGAGTGGCCAACACGTACACCGTGGTCAACCAGCAGAGCGGCAAGTGCCTCGACGTCAGCGGCGTGTCCACCGCCGACGGCGCGGCCGTGCACCAGTGGACCTGCCTGAACAGCTCCAACCAGCAGTTCACGCTGCGCAAGGTGACGTACTCGGGCAACGACTCGCACGACTACCAACTCGTCGCCCGACACAGTGGCAAGTGCGTCGATGTCAACGCGGTCTCCACGGCGGCCGGCGCGCTGGTCCACCAGTGGCCCTGCCGAGCGGTCAACCAGGGCAGCCCGTTGAACCAGACGTGGCGGCTGCTGGGGCGGTAGATGCCTCGGGGGAGGTGATGCGTCGGCCGCTCGTCGGGCGGCCGGCGCATCTCCCGCCAACAGCATTCATTGACATGAATGAAATAAAGATCCTACGATTTCTTGCGAATCGATTCGCCGACACCACCCTCGCCCTGGCGCGTCGACAACCCCCCACCTCCGCGACTCCGAGGAGCACCTCGTGCGAACCCCGTCCCCCGATGGGCCCGCAACGGGCCCCGATCCCGTCCCGAGACGCCGCCGCGTCCGACGTCTGACCTTTCTGGCCGCTGCCCTGGTCGGCGTCCTCGTCAGCTACGGCAGCATGCCCGCCACCGCACCCTTCACCACTGAGGCCGCCGCGGCCGTGGCCGCGGCGATCGAGCCGGGGCAGAGCAGCACCATCGTCGGTACGCAGTCCGGTCGCTGCCTGGAGGTGCCGAACTCCAGCACCACCAACGGCACCCAGACCCAGCTGTGGGACTGCAACGGCAGCGCCGGACAGACCTGGACCTGGACGTCGAGCAGGCAGCTCACGGTGTACGGCAACAAGTGCCTGGATGCCAACGGCCGGGGCACCACCAACGGCACGCAGGTGATCATCTGGGACTGCAACGGTCAGAACAACCAGCAGTGGAACGTCAACAGCAACGGCACCATCACCGGCGTGCAGTCCGGGCTCTGCCTCGACGCCAACGCCGCCGCCACCGCGAACGGCACCAAGATCATCCTCTGGGCCTGCAACGGCGGCGCGAACCAGCAGTGGAGCTCGCCGAGCACCCCGCCGACGACGCCACCGCCGACCACCCCACCGCCGAGCGGCGCGCGCCCGTGCGACATCTACGCCTCCGGCGGCACCCCGTGCATCGCGGCGCACAGCACGACGCGGGCCCTCTTCGCGGCGTACTCCGGGAACCTCTACCAGGTGCGGCGCTCGTCGGACAACACGACCCGCAACATCGCGGTGTCCGCCGCGGGCGGCACCGCCGTCGCGGCCACGCAGGACTCCTTCTGCGCCGGTACCACCTGCGTGATCACCGTCGTCTTCGACCAGTCCGGTCGCGGGAACGACCTCTGGTACCAGGGATCCAGCGTGGTGCCGGGCTCACCGCAGAGCAAGCCGGCGATCGCCACGTCGGAGTCGCTGACGGTGGGCGGGGCCAAGGCGTACTCGCTCTACATCAACCCGGGCAACAGTTACTGGCGCGACGGGCACCTCACCGGAGTGCCGACCGGCGCCGCTCCCGAGGGCATGTACATGGTCACCAGCGGCACCCACGTCAACAGCGGGTGCTGCTTCGACTACGGCAACAGCGAGACGACGCGCAAAGCCGACGCCGCCGGGGCGATGGACGCCATCAACTTCAGCAAGCAGTGCTGGTTCGGCGGCTGCTCCGGCAGCGGCCCATGGGTGCAGGCGGACCTGGAGTGGGGCCTCTTCCCGGGTGGCAGCCAGACCTGGAACCCGAATCAGCGCGCGTTCACCAGCAAGTTCGTCACCGCGACGCTGAAGAACAACGGCACCACCCGCTTCGCCATCAAGGGCAGCGACGCGCAGTCCGGCAGCCTCTACACGCTGTACGACGGCTCGCTCCCGGCCGGGTACAGCCCGATGAAGAAGCAGGGCGCGATCATCCTGGGCAGTGGTGGTGACTGCTGCAAGCCCGACGGCGGCGCGAACCTGAGCGCCGGCACCTTCTACGAGGGCGCGATGGTCGCCGGTTATCCGTCCGACGCGACCGAGAACGCGGTGCAGGCCAACGTGGTGGGCGCCGGTTACCGTTGACCCGGCGACGCCGGAACGAGTCGTGCGCCGGTCACCACGCAGGTGGTGACCGGCGCACGGTCTCGTCGACGCCGGCCCGGTCTCAGGCGATCCGGCTTGGTTTCAGGCGATGGCGCAGGACGCACCGTTGAGGGCGAACGAGGACGGCCGGCCGTTGTTGCCGCTGTGGACGGCCTGGAAACCGATCGTCACCGAACCGTTGACGGGGATACCGCCGTTGTAGGCGACGTTGCGGGCCGTCACCTGCCCGGAGTTGGGCGAGTAGGTGGCGTTCCAGCCCGAGGTGATCGTCTGCCCGCTCGGCAGGGTGAAGACCAGGGACCAGCCGTTGACGGCACTGGTGCCGGTGTTGGTGATGGTGATGTTCTCGGTCAGGCCGTTGTTCCAGGCGTTGATGGCGACGGTCACCCGGCACGCGCCGTTGGTCGGCGGCGGCGTGGTCGGGGGAGGGGTGGTCGGGGTCGGGGTGGTCGGCGGCGGCGTCGTGGGGTTGGTCAGGCCGAAGAACTGCAGGGCGGCGGCTGCCATCCCGCCGGACGGCAGGCTGTGCCCGGCACCCTGGATGCTGTACGCCTCGACCTGCACGGTGCCGCTGGTGTCGGCGTACCGACGCCGGTTCCAGTTGGCCTGGGGAGTGTCAGTGGAGGTGGGTGTCTGGCTCAGGCCGAACACGTTCGTCCACTGCTCGATCGTCTCCTGCAGCAGCGAGTACGGCACGAGCGTGTCGTTGGTGCCGTGCCAGAGCTGGACGCGTGGGCGAGGTCCGGAGTAGCCGGGGTACGCCTGGCGCACGGCGTCGCCCCACTGCTGCGGCGTACGGTTCATGTTCCCGCCGGTGCACTGGCTGCTGCCGGGCGGGTAGTCCGCCGCGTTGGCGAAGCAGTTGAACGGCACGCCCATGAACGCGGCGCCGGCCTTGAACACGTCGGGGTAGAGCGCCAGCATGTGGTTGGTCATCATGCCGCCGGACGAACTGCCGGTGGCGTAGACGCGGTCCGGGTCGGCCGCGTACTGCTGCTGCACGTACCGGATCATGGAGATGATCGACACCGGGTCACTGCCCCCACCACGCCGCTTGGCGGCGTCCGACCAGGTGTCGAAGCAGTTGCCGAAGCCGGCCTGCTGGGTGGCGGACGGGTAGATCACGATGTACCCGTAGCGGTCGGCGAGGCCGGCGAACTCGCTCCCGGAGTAGAAGCCGGGGCCGGAGCCGCCGCAGCCGTGCATGGCGACCACTGTCGCCGGCCTGGCCGGGCGGTTGTCCGGCACGTAGACGTGCATGCGCATCCGTCCCGGGTTGTCCCCGAAGCTGGTCACCTCGGTCAGCGACGCCGCGTACGCGGGTCGGAACGCGGGGACCACCAGGCCGGCCGTCACCAGTGGCACGGCGAGCGCGAGCAGCAGTTTTCTCTTGATTGTCAACGGACGACTCCTTCGATTGCCGGTGCGGCTGGGATTGGTCGCGCGATCCGCCGGCGGGTGCGCCCGGTGCCCGCCTGATCGCGCCTGCCCGCTACCTGTGGTCTGCCCTGCCTCTGCCCGGCTCCGGACGGCATTGCATGGCAATTAGTGTTCCCCTCGGACCGACAAGTGTCAATCGAAGTCTCTCTATCGCGGGGCCGGTCCCGGGAGTCGGCCCGGCGGTGCTCCGTCTACAGTCGTCACACCGTCCCTGAAGAGCACGGAGCGCCTGTGGCAAGCCCGTTCGACATCGACGAGATCTATCCGGACGACGGAGATCACGAGCTCCGGCTGCCTCGGCGGCAGGCCGGCAACTCACCCCAGGGGGTCGCCGTGACCCTGCTGGCGGACTACACCCTGCGGACCCGTGTCCCGCTCCCGTCCGCCGCCATCGTGGCGCTGCTCGGGGAGACCGGCGTGACGACGGCCGGTGCGCGCACAGCGATCAGCCGGCTGGCCCGCCGCGGTGTCCTGGAGGGCAGTCGACTGGGACGCCGCAGCTCGTACCGGCTGAGCCGCGGCGCGGCTGCCAGCCTCTCCGCGGGGGCGCACTGGATCCTCACCTCCACCACCTCGACGGTGCGATGGGACGGGTGCTGGACCGTCGTCGCCTTCTCGCTGCCGCAGGAGTTGAGCGCACGACGGCGGGCCCTGCGGGCGCAACTGCGATGGCTCGGCTACGCGCCGTTGTACGACGGGCTGTGGATCTCACCACGCGAGCTGAACGGTCCGGCTCGGGCGCGACTCGACCAGCTCACTCTCGGTGCCGTGACGGTGTTTCGCGGACGGCAGGTTCCGCTCGGCTCGGCCATTCACCGTGCCCCGATCGAGGCCTGGGACGTCGAGGCGATCAGCCGGAGCTACGACGCGTTCCTCCGACGCTGGACGCCGCTGCTGCCCGGCGTGGTGTCCGGGGAGGTCGACGGTGCCGCCGCGGTGCGGGCCCGCACCGAGATCATGGACACCTTCCGGCGGTTCCCCGTACTGGATCCGCAGTTGCCGGTGGAACTCCTTCCCGAGGGGTGGCTCCGGCGGCCGGCGCAGGAGTTGTTCGCGGCCGTCTACGACGGCCTCGCCGCACCCGCCGAGCGACACGTCCGTGCGGTGGTCGCCCGGTTCGCCGACGGTACGCAACCCGGCATTCGGGCGCACACCACGGCCGACATGCTCGCCGGGGTACGCGTCGAGGCGAGCCTGGCGGAGCGGGGGCACGGCGGCGCCGCCGGCTGACGAGAGCGTCGTGGAGCTTGCCGCCGCATCGTGCCTGACACTCGACGTCGCTGCCGACCGCGCTCGGTCTCGCTTGCTAGCTGTGAGCGATAACAGGGCCACCCTCAGGCGTCTTCCGGTGGTGTCGCAGCGTGGCCGTTCCGGCAGGTCGCGCGGCGGATGACGCCGATCCTCGCAGGCGGTCGGTGGTGGGCGAGGCGAGGAGTTCCGGCGCGTCGGCGTGAACGGCTCGTTTCGTCTTGACGAACGGCATGTTATCGCTCACCCTCGATATCGAGGATTGTCGTTTCGTGGGGTTCACCGGGCGAGCCCTGCGGGTCGTACCTCGAATCTCGGCGTCCCCTCCGGGCCGGTGGACGTCACCTCAGGGCTCCCGGCTGCGCCGGCGAACGCCTTCCCCGACCGCGTGCGCCGCACCAGGCGGCCGTCCTGATCGAAGTGGCACATCACCACCACCGATGCAACCACTGAAAAGGAACGACATGAAATCACGCAGAACGTTGCTGGCCGCGGCGACCCTCGCCGTCGCCCTCACCACCGGTATGACCGTGGCGCTGACTCCCGCGGCCGGTGCCGGCACGACCCTGAAGGCTGCCGCCGCCGAGAAGGGCCGCTACTTCGGTGCGGCCGTCGCCGTCAACAAGCTGTCGACAAGCGCGTACACGACGATCCTGAACCGTGAGTTCAACGATGTCGTGGCCGAGAACGAGATGAAGTGGGCCTCCAACGAGCCGCAGCAGGGCGTGTTCAACCACTCCAGTGGTGATCGTCTGGTCAGTCATGCGCAGGCCAACGGCATGAGCGTGCGCGGTCACACGTTGTTGTGGCACGCGCAGCAGCCGGGGTGGGCGCAGGGTATGTCGGGCAGCGCGTTGCGCAACGCGATGATCAACCACGTCACCCAGGTGGCGACGCACTACCGGGGGAAGATCCATTCGTGGGATGTGGTGAACGAGGCGTTCGCCGACGGTGGTTCGGGTGGGCGTCGTGACTCGAATCTGCAGCGTACGGGTAATGACTGGATCGAGGCGGCGTTCCGGGCGGCGGACGCGGCGGATCCGGGTGCGAAGTTGTGTTACAACGACTACAACACCGACGGGATCAACGCGAAGTCGACGGGGATCTACAACATGGTGCGGGACTTCAAGTCCCGTGGTGTGCCGATCGACTGTGTGGGGTTCCAGTCGCACCTGGGCACCTCGTTGGCGTCCGACTACCAGGCCAACCTGCAGCGGTTCGCCGACCTCGGTGTGGACGTGCAGATCACCGAGTTGGACGTGATGACCGGTGGCAACCAGGCCAACATCTACGCTGCCGTCACCCGCGCCTGCCTGGCCGTCTCCCGCTGCACCGGCATCACCACCTGGGGCGTGCGCGACTGTGACTCGTGGCGTGGCTCGGACAACGCGCTGCTGTTCGACTGCAACGGCAACAAGAAGGCCGCGTACAACGCCGTCCTGGACGCCCTCAACGGCGGCTCCACCCCGCCCACCACGCCCCCGCCGGGCTCCGGCGTGGACACCAGCGCCTGGTACGTGTTGCTCAACCGGAACAGCGGCAAGGCGCTGGACCTGTACGCCTCGGCGACCAACGACGGCGCGCGGATCAGCCAGTGGTCACGGAACAACGGCACCAACCAGCAGTGGCAGTTCGTCGACTCGGGGAGTGGCTACTACCGGCTGAAGTCCCGGCACTCCGGCAAGGTGCTGGACGTCTACAACTTCTCCACCGCCGACGGCGCGGCGATCGTGCAGTGGAGTGACGGTAACGGCACCAACCAGCAGTTCCGCATCGCCAACTCGTCGGACGGTTACCTGCGTCTGCTCAACCGCAACAGCGGTAAGGCCATCGAGGTGCAGGGCGCGTCCACCGCGGACGGCGGCAACATCGTCCAGTACGCCGACTGGGGTGGCACCAACCAGCAGTGGCAGTTGGTCCGGATCGGATAGCGATCGGACGAGTCAGGTGACAAGGACGGCGGCCCGCCCCCACCCGGGGCGGGCCGCTCTTTGTGCCCGCTGGGGAGGTGCCGCTCGCCCGATCGGCGTCGCCCCACCGTCCATCGACTGTGAGCGATAACAAGAGCTACGTCAAGTCACTGCTCCGTCGCGGCGCGAAGCTCGCAGAGCTGCTACCAGCGCCCATGCTGCCGGCCGTGGAGAACCTCGCGAAATCGATGCCAATCGTTTGACGTATGACGTCGTTAACGCTAATTTTCACCCGCGGACCACCTGGCAGCCCGGAGCCGGAGGGTGCCGCGCACCCGGCGCGGGCCTGCTCCACATTCGGTCCGTGGCCTGGGCCACGGCCGCTCGGCGGCGGCCGCGTCTCGTCCGCATACCCCTCAGACGTGCTGACGCCACCACCAGTCGCCGGCACGCACCCCAGGGCACTCCCATGCGTTCTGCTCGTGGGCGGCCCCGATCGAAGGAGTGGACCATGAAGGTCATCGGTGAGGCTCGTCCCGCCTCCCCAGCACGGCATCGCTGGCGGTCAGGGTTGGCCACCGCGGCGGCCGCGGTCATGGCGGCCGGCGCGCTGGTCGCGGTCAACCAGGCCCCCGCGGCGGCGGCCACCGTGGACACCAACGCCTGGTACGTCCTGGTCAACCGCAACAGCGGCAAGGCGCTCGACCTGTACGCCTCGGCCACCAACGACGGCGCGCGGATCAGCCAGTGGACCCGCAACAACGGTGCCAACCAGCAGTGGCAGTTCGTCGACTCGGGAGGCGGCTTCTACCGGGTGAAGTCCCGGCACTCCGGCAAGGTCCTCGACGTCAGTGGTTTCTCGACCGCCGACGGCGGTGCGATCGTGCAGTGGTCCGACCTCAACGGGACCAACCAGCAGTTCCGGCTGGCCGACTCGGACGGCGGCCATGTGCGACTGATCAGCCGGCACAGCAGCAAGGCGGTGGAGGTGCAGGGTGCCTCCACGGCCGACGGCGGCAACATCGTGCAGTACGCCGACCACGGCGGTGCCAACCAGCAGTGGCAGCTCGTCCGCACCGACGGCGGCACCACCCCGCCACCGACCGGTGGCAGCGGCTGCGGCAAGGCGCCGACCCTGTCCAGTGGTACGCACACGATCCAGAGCAACGGCAAGAGTCGGACGTTCACCCTGCGGGTGCCGGCCAACTACGACAACAGCAACCCCTACCGGCTGATCTTCGCGTTCCACTGGCGGGGCGGCACCATGCAGGACGTCTCCTCCGGCGGCACCAGTGGAACGCCGTGGTCCTACTACGGGCAGCAGGAGCAGTCGAACAACAGCGCGATCCTGGTCGCGCCCCAGGGCTTGGGCAACGGCTGGGCCAACTCCGGCGGTGAGGACATCGTCTTCGTCGACGACATGATCAGCCGGATCGAGAGCAGCCTCTGTGTCAACCCGCGGCAGCGGTTCGCGCTCGGCTTCAGCTGGGGTGGGGGCATGAGCTACGCCATCGCCTGTGCCCGGGCCACCGTCTTCCGGGCCGTCGCGGTCATCTCCGGCGGGCAGATCAGCGGGTGCAGTGGCGGGACGCAGCCCATCGCGTACTTCGGCCTGCACGGCATCTCGGACAACGTCCTGAGCATCTCCCAGGGCAGGGCGCTGCGCGACACGTTCGTGCGCAACAACGGGTGCACCGCCCAGAACCCGCCCGAGCCGGGGGCGGGCAGCCGCACTCACATCACCACCGCCTACTCGGGCTGCCGCTCCGGGTACCCGGTGCAGTGGGCCGCGTACGACAACGGCCACATGCCCGGCCCGGTGGACGGCACCTACGCCGAGAGTGGGATCACGACCTGGACCAAGGGTGAGATCTGGAGGTTCTTCTCGCAGTTCTCCTGACCCCGGTCGCCGGCGAGTCCGGCGCTGACGTCGGCGGCAGCGTCCGCTCCCGTGCCGGGGGTGTGGCGCTGCCGCTCAGCGTTGCAGACGAACCGGCTTGCCCGAACCGCTGCGGCGGACCAACCAGGCTTCGGTGATGTGGGTGAACATCGCCTCGGCGGCGCCCTCGGAGTCGTGGGCGGCGATGCGCTCGTAGATCCGCCGGTGGCCCCTGTTGGACGCCACGCACAGGGAGCGCTCGGTGCGGCCCATGTAGCTGGCGGTGTTGATGACCTGGCTCTCCAGCGCGCGTACGACACCGCGGGCGATGCGGTTGCCGGACGCCTGCATGATCGTGTCGTGGAAGGCCCGGTCGTGCTCGTGGTACGTCACGTGGTCGTCGACCAGCTCGTCCATCCCGTCCACCATCTCGCGAAGGCGGTCGATGGTCTCCGCGTCGGCGAGCCGGGCGGCGACGTTCGCCATGTCGGACTCGAGCACGCGTCGGGTGACGACGAGATCGTCCAGGATCGCGAGGCTGTCGTCCTCGGCGATGGTGGCCGCGAGGACGAGCTCATCGAGCATGTCCCACTGTGACGGCGGGGTGACCATGGTGCCGGCACCCTGGCGGACCTGCACCAGCCCTTTCTCCTGAAGGATCTTGACGGCTTCCCGGACGACCGTCCGGCTCACCGAGAAGGTCTCGCAGAGGACCGGCTCGGGAGGCAGGGACGTCCCCGACGGGTGTACGCCACGGACGATGCGTTGCACGAGTTCGGCGGTGACCGCCCGGGCGAGGTTTGTCGGTCGGCGGACCCATGCCGGGGTTACCGGACTGTTCAGGGCTGTCTCCTGAGCTGGCGTCATGTCCCCTCCGAATGACCCGCCGTGGCACGACGTCCCCGTCAGTCTACGGCCCGAGTATTGACGTCACACGTCATACGAGTTACTTTCCGATCAACGATGGCAGGCGGTAGCGCCGTCGGCCACCCCACTTTCAAAGGTGACAACTCATGAGACAGCGCGCAATATGGTCGGCCGTCTTCGTTGTTGGACTGGCCTTGACCGGCTGTGGAAGTGCAAGCGACTCGGGCTCGTCCAAGAGTTCCGACGGCAAGTTGGTGGTGTGGGACTGGAAGTCCGGCGAGCCGTTCGCCAAATCGTATCTGGACAAGGCGAAGGCCGACTTCAAGAAGAAGCACGCGGACGTCGAGGTCGAGTTCGTCGCACAGCCCTTCGACCAGTACTACACATTGCTCGGTGCGGCGATCCAGTCCGGTAAGGGCCCGGACGTCATGATGTTCAACGGCGGGGGCCAGATCCGCGACCGGGTGGACGCGCTGGTGCCGATCACCGACTACGTGGCCGAGGACAAGCAGCGGCTGGCCGGCTGGGACGCGTTCACCAAGGACGGCAAGGTCTACGGCGGTCCGGTGACGCTGCAGGGTTACCCGATCTACTACAACAAGGAGATCTACCGGAAGGCCGGCCTCGACCCGGCCAGCCCGGCCACCACCTGGGACAAGTTCGTCGCGGACTGCGCCGCCGTCACCAAGGCCGGCTCCAAGTGCTTCGCCCTCGGTAACAAGGAGGGCGTCGGCATCCAGTTCTGGCTCTCCAGCATGGGGTCGGTCACCCTGACCGCCGCGGAGTACGACGCCTGGATCACCGGCAAGCGCGACTGGACCTCGCCGAACGTGAAGCGGGTCTTCGAGCTCTGGAAGGAGACCGGAGACAAGAAGATGAACACCGACGGGGCCAACTCGACCGCGATGTTCAACGACTCCTTCGCGGCCTTCCAGTCCGGCAAGGCCGCCCACGTCATGGGCCTCATGTCGGACGTCGGGCACTGGAAGTCCTTCAACGAGTTCCTCACCCCGGAGAAGCTCGGCGTCATGAAGCCCCCGGTCGTCACCGCCGGCACCACCCCGAGCCTGCCGTACGACGGTGGCATCGGCTACGCCGTCGCCAAGTGGACGAAGGACCCGAAGGTGGCCGCCGACCTGGTGCGCTCGCTGACCTCGGCCGAGGCGCTGAAGGCGTTCTACGCCGACGCCGGCGCGATCGCCGCCGACATCACGATCGACGTGTCGCAGGCCGGCCCGGCCGCCTCCACGATCGTGAGCGAACTGAAGACCGGTAAGCCGGCTCTGCACGTCGCGCTCTCCTCGAAGACGATCGACCTCATGGGGCGCCTCTCCCAGCAGCTGCTCAGCGGTTCGATCACCGTCGACGAGGTGGTGAAGCAGTTGGCCGCTTCCGACCAGGCGGGCTGACCTCGTGTCGATCGGAAACACGCAACCGTCGGTCCGCCTGGCTTCGGCCGGGCGGGCCGGCGGCCCGGCTGTCACCTCCTCCGCACGCAGCGGTGGCACCCGTCCCCGTCGCACCCGGGGCGGCCTGGGGGCCGAGCGCTTCGCCCCCTACATCCTGGTCGCGCCGGCCGTCCTGATCATCGTGGCGCTGCGGCTCTACCCGCTGATCCTCGGAGTCAACTTCTCCTTCACCGGCGACGGTGACCAGAACGGGGAAGCGGTCGGTCTCGGCAACTACCGGGAGTTGTTCGGTGATCCGCTGTTCCGCACCGCGCTGAGCAACGTCGGTCTGCTGGTGCTGCTGCTTCCGGTGGCGGTGGCGATCCCCGGTCTGCTCGCCACGTTCATCTACCTCCGGGTGCCGGGTCACCGCCTCTACCGCAGCGTCTACTTCTTCCCGGCGGTGCTCTCACCGGTCATCGTCGGAGCGATCTTCAACCTGCTGCTCGCCTTCGACGGCCCCGTCAACGCCGTCCTCGGCTCGGTCGGGGCCGGCCCGGTGGACTGGCTCGGTGACCCGGACATCGCGATGTTCGTGGTGGCGGGCGTACACGTCTGGGCCACCTTCGGGATGGCCCTGGTGGTGTTCCTCGCCGGCTTCGCCACGCTCGACTCCGCGCTGCTGGACGCCGCCCGGGTGGACGGGGCGTCACTGCGCCAGGTCGTCTGGCACGTGATCGTCCCGGCCCTCTCGCGGACCATCCAGTTCGTCTTCGTGACCACGATGATCGGGATGCTGACCTCCATGTTCGGGCTGCTGTTCGTCATGACCAGCGGTGGCCCGGAGGGCTCGACGTACCTGCCGGAGTACTACATCTGGATCCAGCAGGGCCAGATGAACCGCCCGGCGCTCGCGTCCGCCGCGTCCACGATCCTCTTCGCGATCATGCTCGTGGTGGGTCTGTTGCAGATCAAGCTGCTCGAACGATCGGGAAAGGTGGACTGATGTCCCGCGTCCGTCTGGGACGGTGGGTGGTCGCCATCCCGATGTCACTGCTCGCGGTGGCGACGATCTACCCCCTGCTCTTCACCGCCAACGTCGCGTTGAAGACCCGCCGGGACTACATCCTGGACCGGTTCTCCCTCACCAGCACCCTGCACTGGGAGAACATCAGCACGGCGTGGACCAGCGTCGGCATGGGCCGCTACTTCGTCAACTCGCTGGTCGTGGTGGCGTCGTCGGTGCTGCTGCTGCTCCTGATCGGGTCGATGGCCGGCTTCGCGCTGAGCCAGTTGCGGTTTCGTGGCTCCTCGGCGTTGTTCCTGGGCTGCCTCGCGGGGCTCTTCATCCCGTTCCAGGTGATCATGGTGCCGCTCGCGCGGATCATGGCCGACACCGCGCTGATCGACACGTACCCGGGTCTGATCCTCGTCTACGTGGCCCAGTTCCTGCCCTTCACCGTCTTCCTGATGACGAGCTACTACAAGGGCATCCCACCGGAGATCATCGACGCCGCCCGGATCGACGGCAACACCGTCTACGGCGTGTACCGCCGGATCATGCTGCCCCTGGGCACCCCGGCGCTGTTGTCGGTGGGCATCCTCAACACGCTGTTCTGCTGGAACGACGTCCTCATGGCGCTGGTGATGATGCCCTCGGCCGAGAACCGGACGCTCATGATCGGGGTGACCTCGTTGCGAGGGCAGTACTCCGACAACATCCCGACCTTCGCGTCCGGGGTGCTGATCGCCGCGATACCCGTCCTGTTGGTCTACCTGTTCCTCCAGCGCCAAATCGCCGACGGCGTCGCCGCCGGTTCCACGAAGGGTTGACATGCGGATCACGGGATTTCGGACGCTCACCACGGTCCAGGAGTGGGGGCGCCCCGTCGGCGACGCCAACGGCGTGTTCGCCGACGGGGTGGTCCCGATCTCGATCGTCCTCGTCGACACCGACGAGGGCATCACCGGCGTCGGCCTCGGGCCGCACGTCGAGATCGAGCGGATCTTCGCCGCGATCGAGGGCGAAGACCCCCGAGCGGTGACGACCCTGTACGACCGCATGCTGCGGCACACCTTCAAGGCCGGCCACGCCGGGCCGGTGTTCGGCACCATCGGCGCTCTCGACACCGCGCTGTGGGACATCAAGGCGCAGGCTGCCGGCGAGCCACTGTGGCGGCTGCTGGGGGGACGGGACCGGCGGGTCAACGCCTACGCCTCCGGCCTGGACATCGGGTTGACCGACGACGAACTCGTCGCCGCGTACGAGGTCTACGCCGGCCACGGTCTGCGGGCGGCCAAGCTCAAGGGTGGCCTCGACATCGAGCGGGACCGGCACCGGCTCGGCCTGGTCAGAGACGTCCTGACCGACGCCGGGCACGGCCGGCGGGCGGGTCTGATGCTCGACGTCAACGAGGCATGGACCCGCAAGCAGGCGGTGCGGCACGTCTGCGAACTCGAACGCTCGCTCGACCTCATCTGGATCGAGGAGCCCGTCCGGCGGTGGGACGCGGAGGGTCACGCCGCCGTCAGCCGGGGAGTGTGCGCGTCGGTCGCGACGGGGGAGAACCTGACCGGGCTCGAACAGTACCGCCCACTGATCGCCGCCGGTGCGGTCGACGTCGTCCAGATGGCCGCGGTCTGGGGGGTCACCCACTTCCTGCGGGTGTCCGCCCTGGCCCACGCGCACGACCTGCCGGTCAGCCCGATCGGCAACAGCCCGGTCGGGCTGTTGCACGCCGCGACCTCGGTGCCGAACCACCTGACCAGCGAGTTGCAGGACCTTCACCGTCCGGTCGGTGTCTCCATCGACCTGCACATCGAGGACGGCGCCTTCATCCTCGGCGACTCACCCGGGCTGGGTGTCCGTGTCGACGAGGAGGTGATCCGAGCCGCCAACCGCCGCCCGCAGGCGCAGACCGCCGACACCCCCAACGTCCGGCCGGAGCGGGCCGGCCGCTGGTTGCTGGCCGGTGTGGACGGTATCGTCGCCGGCCATCCGGTGCCCGTCGTCTCGCTGAACTCGCACAACGAGGTGGCGCCCACCGGGCGGTAGTGAGCTGAGCACCACACCAGGAGGAGCGTGGGTGCACCGCCGCGGCGGTGCACCCACGACCATGCTCGGTCGGCACGACCGCCGTACCGACCGTCGAGACGGAGGAGCGATGAAGGCAGTCGTCTACCGGGGGGCGCGTGACCTCGGAATCGAAGACCGCGAACCGGCCCCACCCGGTCCGGGAGAGGTGCGGATCGACGTGGCCTACACCGGGATCTGTGGCACCGACCTGCACATCTACCACGGCGACATGGACGCCCGGGTCGGTGACTCCGCGATCATCGGGCACGAGATGTCCGGGCGGATCGCGGCGGTCGGCGCGGACGTCGAGGGCTTCAGCGTCGGCCAGCCGGTCACCGTGATGCCGACCCGCCCGTGTGGAAGGTGCGCGGCCTGCCGGCGCGGCACCTCGCACATCTGCCACGCCATGAACTTCCTCGGCATCGACTCACCGGGCGCCATGCAGTCCTCCTGGAACGTCCCGGCCACGCTGGTCCTGCCACTGCCCGAGGAACTACCGCTGGACCACGCGGCGCTCGTGGAGCCGGTCGCGGTCGCCGTGCACGACGTGCGGCGGGGACGGGTGTCCGCCGACGACCAGGTGGTGGTCGTCGGCGGTGGGCCGGTGGGTGTGCTCATCGCGACCGTCGCGCAGAGCCGAGGCGCGCGGGTGCTCCTGGTCGAGCCGGACCCGTACCGGCGTGAGGTGGCGGGCGGCGTCGGGATCGAGGCCGTCGACCCGGGGTCGACCGATGTGGTGGCGCTCGTCGACGACCGTACCGACGGCGCGGGCGCCGACATCGCCTTCGAGGTGTCCGGCGCCGCCGCCGGTGTCACCACGGCTGTCGACGTGCTCACCACCCGGGGCAGGTTGGTGATGGTGGCGATCCACCCCAGGCCCCGCGAGGTGAACCTGCACCGGTTCTTCTGGCGCGAACTGGAACTTCTGGGCGCCCGGCTCTACCAGCGCGACGACGTGGAGGAGGCGATCCGACTGGTCGCGTCGGGCGCGATCCCGGCACGACAGCTCATCTCCCGGATCGAGCCGATCGACGCGGCCGCCGCCGCTTTCACGGCGCTCGAAGGTGGCGGCGTCATGAAGGTGCTGCTCGACCTGCAGGGAGGCGACGAGTGACCACGCTGTTCGACCTGTCCGGGAAGACCGCGGTCGTGACCGGGGCCCGGCGCGGCATCGGTCTCGCCATGGCCGAGGCCCTGGCCCTGGCCGGCGCCGACATCGTCGGCGTCTCCGCTCAGCTCGAAGCGAGCGGCAGCGAGGTCGAAGCCCGCGTGCAGGCCGCCGGCCGCCGGTTCACCGGGCTGCGGGTCGACCTCGGCGACCGGGCCGCCGTGCACCGGTTGGCCCGGGACCTCACCGCTCTCGGGTCGGTCGACATCCTGGTGAACAACGGTGGCACGATCGCCCGTACGCCGGCCGCGGACCACCCGGACGAGATGTGGGACCAGGTGATCGAGGTGAACCTCAGCAGCCAGTTCGTCCTGAGCCGGGAGGTCGGCCGGACGATGGTCGAGCGCGGCCGGGGAAAAATCATCTTCACGGCGTCGCTGCTGAGCTTCCAGGGCGGCATCACCGTCCCCGGCTACGCCGCGTCGAAGTCGGGCGTCGCCGGCCTGACCAAGGCGTTGGCCAACGAGTGGGCGGCCCACGGGGTGAACGTCAACGCGATCGCCCCCGGCTACATCGCCACCGACAACACCCAGGCGCTGCGCGACGACCCCGACCGTAACCAGGCGATCCTCGGCCGGATCCCGGCCGCCCGATGGGGCCGGGCCGACGACCTCGGCGGTGCGACGGTGTTCCTGGCGTCGGCCGCGTCCGACTACGTCAACGGGATCGTGCTGCCCGTCGACGGCGGTTGGCTGGGCCGATGACCGGCGGGCAGGGGCCGCGGCGAGCCGGGATCGTCGACGCACACCACCACCTCTGGGTCCGCGCACGGCACCCGCAGACGTGGATCGACCCGGTGACGATGGCGGCCATCGACGCCGACTTCGAGCCCGCCGACCTCGCGCCGCTCGCCCAGGCGGCCGGGGTCACCGCGACCGTGGTGGTGCAGTCCATCGCCTCCGAGGCGGAGACGGCGGATCTGCTGGGCATCGCGGCCGAGGACACCCTCGTCCGCGGGGTCGTCGGCTGGGTGGACCTGACCGCCCCCGACGTCGTCGCCCGCATCGACCGCCTGCGGGCGGCACCGGGTGGGGACCGCCTCGTCGGTATCCGTCACCTCGTGCAGAGCGAGACCGACCCGGAGTACCTGGATCGTCCGGAGGTCCGGCGGGGGATCGCCGCGGTGGGCGCGGCGGGCCTGGTGTACGACCTGCTGGTCCGCCAGCACCAGCTACCCATGGCCGCGCGCCTGGCGCACGACCTGCCGGAGGTGAGCTTCGTCCTCGATCACCTGGGCAAGCCCGCGCTGGGCCGCCCGGAGATGACGGAGTGGACCCGCGGCCTGCGGGCGCTGGCGGACGCCCCCAACACCACGGCGAAGATCTCCGGTCTGGTGACCGAGGTCGATCGGTCGCCCTGGACGCCGGAAGACCTCCGACCGGCCGTCGAGGCCGCGCTCGACGCGTTCGGACCGGACCGACTGATGTACGGCTCGGACTGGCCGGTCTGTCTGCTCGCCAGTTCGTACGCGCGGTGGGTCGAGGTGCTGGCGGCGTTGCTGGGCGACCACGACGAGGCCGACCAGGCGTCGATCTGGGGCGACACGGCACGCCGCGTCTACGGGCTGGAGGCGTCGTGAGGGTACGGACGCTGCCGCTCCGCCCGCAGGTGCGCCTCACCGAGCTGGGCTTCGGTGCGGCCCAGGGCGGCAACCTGTACCGGACGACGACGGACGAGGAGTTCGCGTCTGCTGTCGACCGGGCCTGGGAGGCGGGTGTCCGGTACTACGACACCGCGCCGCACTACGGGCTGGGGCTGTCCGAGCGTCGGCTCGGCGCCGCCCTGCGGGAGCGGCCACGGGACGAGTACGTGGTGTCGACGAAGGTGGGGCGACTCCTGGTGCCCTCGCCGCAGGACGCGCAGCTGCGGGACTCCGAAGGTTTCGACGTCCCGGCCAGCCACCGGCGGGTCTGGGACTTCAGCCGCGACGGCGTCCTGCGGTCGATCGAGGCCAGCCTGGACCGTACCGGGCTGGACCGGGTGGACGTCGTTTACCTGCACGACCCGGACGACCACTGGGAGCAGGCGGCACGCGAGGCCGTACCCGCCCTGGTCGAGCTGCGTGACCAGGGCGTCGTGGGCGCGATCGGCGCCGGCATGAACCAGTCGGCGATGCTGGCGCGGTTCGTGCGGGAGACCGACGTCGACGTGCTGATGTGCGCGGGGCGGTACACCCTGCTGGAGCAGGGGGCGGCGGACGACCTGTTGCCGGCCGCCACCAACCGGGGCGTGGGCGTGGTCGTCGCGGGCGTCTACAACTCGGGGCTGCTGTCGCGGGAGCGGCCACCGGCCGATGCCGTCTACAACTACCAGCAGGCGCCGACGGAGCTGATCGAGCGGGCACGACGGATCGCGGCGGTCTGCGAGACGTACGGGGTGACTCTGCCCCAGGCGGCGCTCGCGTTCGTCCGTCGGCATCCGGCGGTCGTGTCGACGGTCGTCGGCGTGCGCGACGGCGCGCAGGTCACCGAGACGATGCGACGGTTCGGGACCGCCGTGCCCGAGGAGCTCTGGGACGCGTTGGCGCAGGCGGGTCTGCTCGCCGTGTCGCCCGGCGCGGACGCCGGACGCCGCTGAGAAGGAGACGTCCCGGCCGGGGCCGGCTCCGATCATCGGAAACCGGCCCCGACCGGGACGTCGTTCGTTACCGCGACAAGCCGCGGATCACAGCGCGGTGAACCGCCACTGCTGGTTCGTCGCGTTGGTGCAGTTCCACTGCAACACTCGGGCGCCGTCGGCCGTGGAAGCGCCGTTGACGTCCATGCAGAGCCCGCTCAGCGCACTCTTCACCGTGTACACGCCGGAGGTTCCCGTCGCGGTTGCGGTGAACTTCTGCTGGTTGCCGTTGTTGCAGGTGGCCTGCTGGAGGAAGGCACCCGCCGCGGTCGAGCTACCGATCACCTCGACGCACTTGTTGCTGTGCACCGCCTTCAGGTAGAGCGCGCCGTTACCGGCGTCGACCGCCTGCCACCTCTGGTTGTTGCCACCGGTGGACGCCCACTGGGTGATCTGGGCGCCGTCGGCGGTGGAGACACCGCTGACGTCCAACAGCTTGTTGCTGTGCAGCGCGGTGACCGTGTAGGTCTTACCCGCCAGACCGGTGCCGGTGCCGGGCGTCCCGACGCCGTTTCCGCCGAAGGTGTGCGAGTCCACGTCGAACGAGTTGTTGGCGTTCTTGAACACCATGTAGAGCGTGTGCGTGCCGCCGAGGGCGGCGACGTTCACCGGTGTCGTGGACTGGTAGTTGTCCCAGCCGCCCGTGCTGGGCACCGTGGTGGTGGCCAACAGGGTGCCGGTCGGAGAGTCGGCCCGCAGCTCGATCGAACCGCCACCCGACGGCGACGACAGCCGGTAGCTGACCGTCGAGATCCCCGACAGGTTCATCGGGGTGAACGCGATCCAGTCGTTCGAGGAGATGTCCCCGATGCGCTTGGTGCTCTCCGCGGCCGCCTGGTCGACCACCCGGATGCCGGACTGGCTGCTGAAGTACTCGGACTGCTTGTGCTTCGGTTGCAGGATCGCCTGTGCGGTGCCGGTGAGCGGCGCCCCACCGCTGGGGCCACCGTTGTCGGTGTACCGGGCGTTCAGCACGTAGAACAGGTTGGCGCCGTCGGGATGCCCGCCGAGTAGGTCGGTGGAGATGGTCCCCGAGCAGCCCGGGTACTCGGTGGTCTCGTGCGCGTGGTCGTCGTGACCCAGCGCCGGGTTGAGGAACACCTTCGAGCAGTCGACGGTGCCGCCGTCCGGGTCGGTCACGGTGATCTGGTACGACACCTTGTCACCGAAGGTGAGCATGCCGCCGTTGCCCGGTGTGGTGATGGTGAGCACCGGCGCGCTGTTGCCGACGGTGATCGGGACGTTGGCGAAGCCGGTCTTGCCGGTGCTGTCGGTGACCTTCAACTGGGCGGTGTAGTTGCCGTTGGAGGTGTACACCTTCGACGGGTTGGCCGCCGTGGAGGTGGTGCCGTCGCCGAACGTCCACAGGTAGCTCAGCGTGTTGCCGTCCGGGTCGGACGTGCCGGCGCTGCTGAACTGGACGGTCAGCGGTGCGCTGCCGCTGGTGGGCGTGCCGGTGGCCTTGACGATCGGTGACCGGCCGCCCTGGTTGTAGTCGATCCGGTAGAGCCCGGAGTCGCTGTTGCCGCCGCCGAAGTTGGTGCCCCACTCCAGCAGGTAGAGCGAGCCGTCCTTGCCGAACTCCATGTCCATCGGCTTGTTGAACCGCACGTTGGGCAGGAACGGGTTGGTGCGGGTCACCGCCGAGGAGGAGTCGAAGTGCACCTCCTTGACGTAGTTGCGCGCCCACTCGTAGAAGAAGTGCACGCCGTCGTAGTAGGGCGGGAACTTCGTCTCGGAGGGGTTCGCCGCGTCGTACCGGTAGATCGGCCCGCCCATCGGAGCGGAGCCGCCGGAGCCGAGCTCGGGGAAGGTCGTCGAGGCGGGGTAGCCATACCAGATGTTCGGCATGACGACCGGCTTCAGGCTGGTCAGACCGGTGTTGTTCGGCGAGTTGTTGACCGGCGCGGAGCAGTTGAACTTCGCGCCGACGACGCCGGTGTCCGGGTTGAACGGGGCGTACGGCTGGTTGTTGCCGTGGCAGAACGGCCAGCCGTAGTTGCCGGCCTGCTTGATCACGTTGAGCTCGACCAGGCCCTCCGGGCCGCGGTTGGTGGTGGGCGGGTTCCGGTCCGGGCCGTAGTCGGCCAGGTAGACCCAGCCGTTGGCCGGGTCGATGGAGAAGCGGAACGGGTTGCGGAAGCCCATCGCGTAGACCTCGGGCTTGGTCTGCGCGGTGCCCTGGGGGTAGAGGTTGCCCGACGGGATGGTGTAGCCACCGTTGGCCGAGGGCCGGATGCGCAGCAGCTTGCCCCGCAGGTCGTTGGTGTTGCCGGCGCTGCGGGCGGCGTCCAGGTTCGACTTGCCCGAGCGCCAGTCCAGCGGGGCGTAGCCCTGCCAGTTCGGGTCCAGGTTCGGTGGCGTGTCGTCGCCGGTGCCGATGAAGAGGTTGCCGTCCGGACCGAACTTGATGTAGCCGCCGGTGTGGCCGGGCTCCGGGAACGTCCGGTCCCGGTACGCGGGGATGTCGATGATCGTCACGCCGCTCGACGTGTTCAGCGTGTCACCGCTGACCGTGTAGCGGGAGACCCGGTTGACGTCGGTGCTGCTGTTGGCCGGTGAGTGGTACAGGTAGATGTAGCCGTTGGTGGCGAAGTTGGGGTCCAGCGCCATGCCGGTGAGGCCGTCCTCACCGCCGGTGTAGACGCTGAGCGTGCCGGCCGTCACGGTGCTGTTGGTGGAGGGCTTGAAGATCTTCACCTGGCCGCCGCGCTGGACGTAGAAGACCCGGCCGTCCGGTGCCACACCCAGCGCCATCGGGTCGACGGTGTTGTCGTCGAGGGTGCGCTTCTCGAAGTTGCCCCAGACGGTGCCGCCGCAGTCTCCGGCGGCGTTACCGGCCGCCCACCGGATGCCACCGAGCACGTGGTTCTGGAAGTTCGCCTCGCTGTAGGAGCCGATCGCGTGGCCCATCGCGGTGGCCCACACCCGCCCGCCGTTGGTGTTGCGGCACCAGGAGATCGGATGATCCGGCCCCATCGCCCGGGATCCGGGGTTGTAGGTGCGCTCGTCGGCGGTCACCAGCACGTGCACGTTGCCGCGCGGGTTGGCGTCGAAGTTGTACCACTCCTCGCTGCGGGTCCACCGATCCGGCAGGCTGGCCGTCGACGGGTGCTTCTTGTCGGCGACGATGGCGGTGCCCTGGAGCACGCCGGGGGAGTGCTCGGGCATGTGGGCGCCGGCGTTGATGGTCTGGTCCCACCACGGGTATTCGTTCTCGATGCCCATGTCGGTGGCGTTGTGGATGGCGACGATGCCCTTGCCGCTGGCGAGGTAACCCTCCACCGCCTGGCGCTGCGCCGCCGAGGTCCAGACCATGCCGGAGGTCTGGAGCATGACGATCACGTCGAAGGTCGCCAGGTTACTGGCGGTGAAGACGCTGGAGTCCTCGGTCGCCACCACCTCGAAGTTGTTCGCCGCCGCCTGCTGCTGGATCATGCTGATCCCGGCGGGGATCGAGTCGTGGCGGTAGCCGGTGGTCTTGGTGAACACCAGGGCCCGGAAGGCCGGAGCAGCCGACGCGGGTGGGGCGAGTCCGAGCGCCAGCAGCAAGCCGGCGATCACTGAGATGAGCAATGTGTTGCGACGCATGCCGTCTCCTAGGTTGGGCGGTGGGGGTGCGACCACGAGCACCACGCTGCGTCAGGTCGTGCCTGGACGCGCGGGTGGGCGTGAGCGTTCTGGTCTGTCCTCATGCCGTTCGCCGCAACGGCACTCAGACCCGCAGGACATCACCCAGCGTGACGGTCGCCGTGGTGCTCGTCCCGTGGTCCACGAGGTCAGGATGAGCTAGAGATCCATGACTGTCAATTAATGAAGTGACGTCCGACGTTCTGCCCGGTTGACGACGGCCGCCATCGACTGCCCACTGCGGCATCGCTGCCGGTCTGGCTGCCGGGCCTGGCAATCGGCCCCGGTCGAGGATTGCGGACCAGCATCCAAACATCTATCTTCATACGTGTGATGTTTCGTCGATGTCAAGGGAATGTTCGCGATAGAAGAACGTAAGCATCCGCCGCTACCTACGAAAGTTCGATGGCTGGCACCTCGAAGTCGCCGTAGCGTTTGATCGAATATTGTTGATGACTACTGTCTGTGAGGGCTTTCGGAATGTCAGACCCACGGCCGGTGCCGTTACTCAACCTCCGGGGCATCGGCAAGTCCTTCCTCGGCGTACGCGTTCTCGACGGTGTCGACCTCGATGTCGCGCCGGGCGAGGTGCACGCCGTGGTCGGCGAGAACGGCGCCGGGAAATCGACCCTCATGAAGATCGTCTCGGGCGGCTACGCCCCGGACGAGGGCACCGTCGAGTTCGCCGGCGAGCAGCGCACGTTCCGTGGTCCGCGCGACGCGCAGCGGGCCGGCGTCGGCATCATCCACCAGGAGTTCAACCTGCTCCCGGAGCGCACCGTCGCGGAGAACGTCTACCTGGGGCACGAGCCCGTGCGTCGCGGGCTGGTCGACCGGCGGGCGATGCTCGACCGCACCACCCGACTGCTCGCCTCGATCGGCGAGACCACCCTGCCGGCGGACGCCCGGGTGGGGCAGCTCGGCGTCGCCCAGCAACAGGTCGTCGAGATCGCCAAGGCGCTCGCCCTGGACGCCCGCCTGCTCATCATGGACGAGCCGACCGCCTCGCTGGCCGACCACGAGGTCGAACTCCTCTACGGGTTGGTGCGCCGACTCCAGGAGCGCGGCATCGGCCTGCTCTACGTCTCGCACCGGCTCGCCGAGGTCTTCGACCTGTCCAGCCGGATCACCGTCCTCAAGGACGGTCGCCACGTCATCACGGTGGACACCGCGGACACCGACGCCGACGCGCTGGTGCGGCACATGGTCGGCCGGGAGCTGTCGAGCTACTACCCGGACCGGGCCGCCCCCGAGAACCGTGGCCCGGTACGGCTCAACCTCCGCGACGTGGGCAACCGCAAGCTGCACGACATCAACCTCCAGTTGCGCGCCGGTGAGGTGCTCGGCATCGGCGGCCTGCAGGGCTCCGGCCGCTCGGCGCTGGCCCGGGCGATCTTCGGGGTGACCCCGTTCACGACCGGCGACGTCAGCGTCGACGACCGGCCGGTCCGACTGCGCTCACCCCGCGCCGCGATGCGGGCCGGCATCGCGTACGTCACCGAGGACCGCAAGGGCGAGGGGATCGTGCCCCGCCAGTCGGTGCTCGACAACGCGCTGCTCGCCAGCCGGGCTGTCTTCGCCGCCCGGTCCGGCCGTGCGGCCCGTACGCAGCGCCTGCGCGAGCTGCTCGCCGCCGTGGAGGTCCGCTCCGCCGGCGACGATCAGGAGATCCGCTTCCTGTCCGGTGGAAATCAGCAGAAGGTCGTGCTGGCCCGCTGGCTCGCGCTCAACCCGCGGATCCTCCTCTTCGACGAACCGACCCGGGGGATCGACGTGGGTGCGAAGTCAGCCATCCACGACCTCGTGCGCAGCCTCGCCCGCGACGGAGCGGCAGTGCTGATGATCTCGTCCGACCTGCCGGAGCTGCTGGGGATGAGTGACCGCATCGTCGTCATGCGCGACGGGCGCGTCGCGGGCGAGCTGCCCGCCGGCGCGACCGAGGAGGACGTCGTCGCCCTGGCGGTCGGCACGGCACGGGAGGCCGCCGCATGAGCGCGCTGTCGCTCCTTCCGGCCCGCCGTCCCGTGCCGGGCGTCTTCGTGGCCCTGATCCTCACCCTGGCGATCGGTTGGCTGGTCGTTCTCGTCGACGGCGGCCAGCTCTTCAACCAGTCCACGACGGTGAGCCTGCTGCACGTCGCCGCCGGGCTCGGGCTCGTCGCCGTCGGCCAGACCCTGGTCATCCTGGGCGGCTCGCTCGACCTGTCGGTCGCGTACGTGATCAGTCTCAGCACTCTCGTCGCGGCCGAGACGATGAACGGCAGCGACGGCGCGCTGGTGCCGGCGATCGGCCTGGTGCTCGCGGTGAGCGCGGGCATCGGGCTGTTCAACGGCCTGCTCGTCACCAAGCTCCGGGTCAACGCGTTCATCGCGACGCTCGGCGTCGGGCTG
This sequence comes from Micromonospora sp. WMMD1155, assembly GCF_029581275.1. Lineage (NCBI taxonomy): Bacteria > Bacillati > Actinomycetota > Actinomycetes > Micromonosporales > Micromonosporaceae > Micromonospora > Micromonospora sp. WMMD1155. The sequence goes on along the minus strand of NZ_CP120742.1, from coordinate 777,221 downwards.
CTGCTCAAGGGTTACCTCGACAACGGCTACGACGGCCCGGCCGGCACCACCTCGCCCACCCTCGTGCAGACCCTCGGCTACCAGCGCGTCGGCCCGGTGCCGGTGTCGTTCCTGCTGTTGCTCGCCGTGACCGCGGCAGTCTGGTTCGCGCTCACCCGGACCCGGTTCGGGCACCACCTGGTCGCCGTGGGCGGCGATCCGGAGGTGGCCCGGCTCTCCGGTGTCCGCAACGACCGGATCCTCGTCATCGCCCACGTGCTCTGCTCGATGTGCGCGGGGCTGGCCGGCATCTACCTCGCCAGTCGGCTCGGCTCGGGCGCGCCCCGGGTCGGCACCGAGGGCCTCTACGACCTGGAGTCCATCGCCGCCGTGGTGATCGGCGGGACGGCCCTCGCCGGGGGCCGCGGCGGCGTCATCGGCACCATCGGTGGAGTGCTGCTGCTCGCCAGCATCGACTCCATCTTCAACCAGCTCGAGGTCGACGCCTTCTTCAAGCAGGTGATCCGGGGCGTCATCATCATCGCCGCGGTCGCCGTCTACGCCCGCAGGGCCCTGCGAAAGGCGTCCTAGCCATGCAGACCGTCCAGTCCCGTTCACTGCCGCTGCGGCTCCCCCGGGTGCGTCCCGGTGGTGTCCTGCCGATCCTCGTGATCCTCGCGGTGCTGTTGGTGCTCGTCGGCATCCGACAGCCCGACTTCCTGGCACCGCCGTCGCTGATGTCCTTCCTCGGCCGTTCGGCGCCGATCATCCTGCTCGCCGCCGGCCAGTACTTCGTGATCGTCTCCGGCGAGTTCGACCTCTCCGTCGGCTCCCTGGTCACCGCGCAGGTGGTGGTCGCCGCCCGGCTGATCGACGGCGACCCGAGCCGAACCTGGCCGGTGGTGCTGCTCCTGCTCGCCTTCGGGGCGTTCGTCGGTGTGGTCAACGGCCTCGTCACGACACGGCTGCGGGTGCCGTCGTTCATCACCACCCTCGGCATGTTCCTGATCCTCTTCGGCGCGGTCTACCTGTGGTCCGACGGCGCCCCGAAGGGCGCCCTCTCCGAGGAGTTCCGTCGGTTCGGTCGACGGGCCTTCGAGGACGTGCCGCTGCTCGGCCGCGTGCCGTACGCGCTGCTGGTCCTGCTGGTCCTCGCGGTGCTGGCCGTGCTACTGATGCGCTCCGACTTCGGGCGCACCCTGGTCGCCGTCGGTGACAACCCGCGCACCGCCGAGTTGAGCGGCGTACGCGTCTGGCGTACCCGAACTGCCGCCTTCGTCCTCAGCGGCCTCGCAGCGGCGGTGGCGGCGATCCTGCTGGGCGGCTACAGCGGGGTGTCGTTCCAGGCCGGGGCCGGTCTGGAGTTCGGCGCCATCACCGCTGTCGTCCTCGGTGGCGTCGCGCTGGGTGGGGGTCGCGGCGCGGTCGTCGGCGCGATGCTCGGCGCGCTGACCCTCGAACTGCTGTTCGCCCTGATGAATTTCTACGGCGTCTCCGGCGCCCTCAGGTCGGCCGTCCAGGGCGGGATCATCCTGCTCGCCGTGGCGGTCTCCGCAACGCGTTCTTCGTCGAGATAAGAGGAGCCATAGTGCGACGTTCCCTAGCGGCGCTGGCCGCTGTCACCCTGCTGTCCCTCACCGCCTGCGCCACCGACGAGCCGGCCGCGAGCCCGTCCGGCAGCGCTCCGGCCGCCGGCTCTGGCACCGGGGAGCAGTCGAAGTTCTTCGTGCAGGCCGACTACGACGCCGAGCTGGCACTGCTGACCGCCACCGCCACCGGGCCGGCCGACAAGCCGTGGGAGCAGGCGCTCAACCCGAAGATGGTGGACACTGCCAAGTTCAAGAAGAACGGGCCGCACAAGATCTGCTTCTCCAACGCGGCCCTGAACAACCCGTGGCGGCAGGTCGGGTTCAAGACCATGCAGGCCGAGGTCGAGGCGCAGAAGAGCCGCATCAAGGAGTTCGTGCACGTCGACGCCGAGGGCAAGGACCAGAAGCAGATCGCGGACATCAACGACCTGCTCGGCAAGGGCTGCGACGCGCTCATCGTCTCGCCGAACACCACCGCGACGCTCACCCCGGCCGTCGAGGCGGCCTGCCAGGCGGGCCTGCCGGTGGTCGTCTTCGACCGCGGCGTCAACACGAAGTGCCCGGTGACGTTCATCAACCCCATCGGCGGTTACGGGTTCGGCCACGTCGGCGCCGAGTTCGTCAGCCAGAAGATGAAGCCCGGCGGCAAGGTCCTGGCCCTGCGGATCCTGCCCGGCGTCGACGTCCTGGAGACCCGCTGGTCGGCGGCGAAGGTGGCGTTCGACAAGGCGAAGGTCGACGTCGTCGGCGTCGAGTTCACCGACGGTGACCCGGCCAAGACCAAGAAGATCGTCGACGACTACATCCAGCGGTACGGCACGATCGACGGGGTCTGGATGGACGCCGGAGCGACGGCCGTCGCGGCGGTCGAGGCGTTTCAGGACGCGGGCAAGCCCGTCCCGCCGATGAACGGCGAGGACCAGCTCGACTTCCTGAAGATCTGGAAGGACAAGAACCTCACCGCCATCGCGCCGACCTACCCGACCTACCAGTGGCGTACGCCGATCATCGCGGCGTTGCGGATCCTCGACGGCGAGCAGGTGTCCAACCCGTGGAAGCTGCCGCAGCCGACCGTCACCCAGGAGAACCTGGACAAGTACCTCGACGCGAGCATGCCGCCCCTGCACTACGCGATGTGCGGCTGCACCGACCTGCCCGGCTACCCGCAGCGCTGGAAGTAGGTTCCCGATGTACGCCATCGGCGTCAACCCGTGGGTGTGGGCCTCGCCGGTCGACGACAAGGCCCTGGCCGAGCTGATCCCACGGATCGCGGCGTTCGGCTTCGACGCGGTCGAGCTGCCGATCGAGCAACCGGGTGACTGGGACCCGGTCCGCACCCGGGACCTGCTGGCGGAGCACGGCCTCGCCGCCGCCGGCGTCTGCGCGGTCACCCCGCCCGGTCGGGACCTGGTCGACGCACCGGCAGCGGTCGTCGAGTCGACGGTGGCGTACCTCAAGGAGTGCGTGGCGAACGCGGCGGCCGTCGGCGCTGGATGCGTCGGCGGCCCCGTGTACGCCTCGGTCGGTCGGACCTGGCGGATGTCGCCGACGGCTCGCGCCGCCTGCTACGCGGACTTCCGGCGCGCCCTGACGCCGGTCGCGGAGCAGGCGGCCGAGTGCGGGGTGAGCATCGGTGTCGAGGCGTTGAACCGCTACGAGACGAGCGTCGTCAACACGATCGAGCAGGCGGTCGAGCTGATCGACGGCCTGCCGTCGAGCGTCGGCATCATGATCGACACGTACCACATGAACATCGAGGAGGCCGACCCCTACGCTGCCCTCGCCGTCGCCGGGCGGCACATCAAGCACGTCCAGGTCAGCGGCACCAACCGGGGCGCACCCGGTGCCGACCACTTCGACTGGCCCCGGTTCTTCACGGTCCTGCGCGACACCGGTTACCAGGGCGCGATCTGCATCGAGTCGTTCACGGCGGAGAACGAGACGATCGCCACCGCCGCGGCGATCTGGCGTCCGCTGGCCCCCTCGCAGGACCGCCTCGCCACGGACGGCCTGCGCTACCTCCGGGAGATCCTCGGCTAGCCCGCCCGCCCGTCCGCCCGCCACGCCTCCCGCCCGCCCGCCCGCCGAGGCGTTCCGTCCCCATGCCCTCCACACGTCAGGAGTACCGTCCCGTGTCCTCATCCCCTCCGCCGCTGCGCCGACTGCTGGCCGGCGCCGCCACGACGGCGGTGACCGCAGCGGTCGCCGTGACCGTCTCGGCCTCCCCGGCCGCCGCGGCCACCACCACCCTCTACGCGTCCCCCTCGGGCACCGGCAGCAGCTGTACGGTCAGCCAGCCGTGTTCGCTGACCGCCGCCCAGGCCGCGGTGCGGTCGCAGAACAGCTCCATGTCCGGTGACATCGTCGTGGAGCTGGCCAACGGCACCTACCGGCTCACGTCGCCGATGCGGCTGACCGCAGCCGACTCGGGCACCAACGGCTACCAGGTGATCTGGCGGGCCGCCGCCTCCGCCCGGCCGACGATCACCGGCGCCCGGGCGGTCACCGGGTGGTCGCTGGTGGACTCCGGGAAGAACATCTGGCGGGCCAACGTCGGCGCCGGTCTCGACTCGCGTCAGCTCTACGTCAACGGGGCCGTCGCCACCCGGGCGCGCACCGCCGTGAACCGTGCCGACTTCACCTTCACCACGAGCGGCATGCGGTTCAGCAACAGCGCGCTCAGCTACCTCAACAACCTCGGCAACCAGAACCGGGTCGAGGTGGAGAGCGTCGGCTCGTTCACCGACCGGTACTCGCCGGTGCAGAGCATCAGCGGCAACTTCCTGACCATGCAGCAGCCCGCGTGGAACAACAACACCTTCGGGTTCGACACCCTCTCCAGCCCGCACCGCGCGGGCCCCTTCTACCTGACCAACGCGTACGAGTTCCTGGACTCACCGGGGGAGTGGTACCTCAACCCGAGCAACGGCCAGCTCAACTACATCCCGCTCGCGGGACAGTCCATGAGCTCCGTCAGCGTGGAGCTGCCGCAGTTGCAGTCGCTGGTCAACGTCGGTGGCACCTACGACGCGCCGGCGCACCACATCTCGTTCAGCGGGATCACCTTCACCGGCACCAGCTGGCTCGGCCCGAGCAGCAGCAACGGCTTCGCCGACCAGCAGACCGGCGCGCACATCACCGGCACGTGGTCGCGTCCGTCGGATGCGTTGACCTCCTGCCAGGCCGGCTGCCCGCAGTTCGAGGCCACCCGGCCGAACTGGAACCAGATGCCCGCCGCCGTGCAGGTCTCGGCCGCGAACACGATCACCTTCAGCGACTCCCAGTTCGTCAACCTCGGGCAGACCGCCATCGGCATCGGCAACGACGCCAACGCCCACGCCAGCGGCGTCGGCCTGGGCGCCAGCAACATCACCGTGACCCGCTCCGAGATCGCCCGCAACTCCGCCGGGGGCATCGTGGTCGGCGGCGTACGCGCCGACGCGCACCACCCCGGCGACCAGCGGATGGTCAACCGCAACATCACGGTGAGCAACAACCGCGTCCACGATCTGGGTCTGGAGTACCGGGGGGTGGTCTCGATCCTGACCACCTACGTGAACGGGGCGTTGATCTCGCACAACGAGGTCTACAACATGCCGTACACCGGGCTGTCGGTCGGCTACGGCTGGGGCGCCAACGACGCCGGTGGCAGCCAGCACTACGCCAACCGGGGCCTCTACAACTACCAGCCGCGCTACACGACGGCGACCACGGCGGCCAACAACCAGGTCATCGGCAACTACGTGCACGACGTCATGCAGCAGATGACCGACGGTGGGTGCATCTACACCCTGTCGGCGAACCCGGGCGGCACCATCGACCAGAACTACTGCCTGCGGACCAACGGGTGGTTCGGGCTCTACTTCGACGAGGGCTCGCGCTACTACACCGCCCGCAACAACGTCTTCTCCAACACCGGCACGTGGGCCACCGCCAACTACTGGTACGCCGAGAACATGGGCAACTTCACCGTCACCAACAACTGGTCGACGAACAACAGCACCAACGTGACCAACGGGGATCGCGGCAACGTGGTCAACGGCAACGTCACGGTCTCCGGCGGCAACTGGCCGTCCGGCGCGCAGACGGTGATCAACGCCGCCGGTGTGCAGAGCGGCGGCGGCACCAACCCGCAGAACGTGCAGCTCGTGGGCGTCCAGTCGGGCCGCTGTGCCGAGATCGGCGGGTCGAGCACGACCAACGGCACCCAGGCCCAGCTCTGGGACTGCATCAGCGGCGCCACCAACCAGCGGTGGACCCACACCGCCGGCCGGCAGCTCATGGTGTACGGCAGCAAGTGCCTGGACGCCTCCGGCCAGGGCACCGGCAACGGCACCCAGGTGGTCATCTGGGACTGCAACGGTCAGGCGAACCAGCAGTGGAACATCAACGCCAACGGCACGATCACCGGCGTGCAGTCGGGTCTGTGCCTGGACGCCAACGGCGCCGCCACGGCGAACGGCACGAAGTTGATCCTCTGGTCCTGCAACGGCGGGACCAACCAGCAGTGGCAGGTGCGTAGCTGAGCTGAGTCGAGCTGAACGGTCCGGGCTGGGGCGAGCGCCGCAGCCCGGACCGTCGCCGTCAGGTCGCGGCGAGCGCGCGCGCCGGGTCCGGGACCAGCCCGGCCGACGCGTCGAGACGTACCGGGATGGGGTCGGTGAGTTCCCCGACGAACGTCCCGTCGACGTGGTCGAGGAAACCGATGAGTGACCAGTCGTCGGCGGGTCCGGGGACCAGCCGCGGCGCGTACAGGTGCGGGTGCGTGAACGGGCGGGCGGACGCGATGTCCCACGGGCCGCGCACGGTGTCGCCGGTCGCCACCCAGATCCGGTGGTCGTCGCGTCGAGCGCTGCTGGTGGCGTCGGTGGAGAACAACAGCAGGGGTTGCCCGTCGATGACGGCGACCTGGGGTACCTCCAGGTGACCGAAGCCGGCCGGTGTCGACAGCGGCGGCTGGACGGTCCAGGTGAGGAGGTCGGCCGACGTGGCGTGGCCGACGACGCCACGGCTGTTCGACGGTCCCGTGTTGGCGCGGGCGGTGATGAGCATGTGCCACCCGTCGCCGTCCGGGTCGGGGAACACCCACGGATCCCGCCAGGCCTGCTCGTACCACAGGTCCTTGTCGAGCAGCTCGTACCAGGTCGGGTCGGCCTCGACGATCGGCTCGGTGCCGTGCCGGCGCCAGGTGGTCAGGTCGTCGGAGACGGCCAGACCGATGCGTTGGACGAGCCCGTCCTCGGCGCGGCCGACCCCGGTGTAGAACAGGTACCAGCGTCCATCCGGGCCGCGGACCGTGCAGCCGGTCCAGGTCGCCAGGTCGTCCCAGCCGGGACTGTCGGCGGGGACCACGGCGTCGGCGACCAGACGCCACGAGTGCAGGTCCGCCGAGACGGCGTGGCCGATCGTGGCGCGGTGGTGGCGGCGGTGCGGGTCGTGCAGGGCACGGGACGCGCGGAGGAAGAACACGTGCCAGAGGCCGTTGTCGTCGCGTGCGTACCAGCTGTCCCACACCCAGTGGTCGGGTAGACGAAGCATGGCCGGAAACCTAGCACTAAACCGTTTTAGCGTCGGTCTCGGCGGGGTCGGTCCGGTGCTCAGACGGCCCGTCCGCCCGGATCCGCGGTGGCCTCGCGGTCACTTCGCCGGAGGGGCGAGGGACTTCCGGCGACGCAGGGGCATCGGCACGAGTGAGGGTTCGCTGACACCGCCGTCGAGGAGCAGCTCGACCGCGCGTCGCCCCATCTGCTCGTGCGGCAGTGCCGTGGTGGCCAGGCCGGGACGCAGCCAGGCGGCGATCGGGTCGTCGTCGAACGAGATCACCGAGATGTCCTCGGGCACCGTCAGCCCCGCCTCGCCGAGTGCCTGGTAGGCGCCGAAGGCCAGGCGGTCGTTCATGCAGATCACCGCGCTGGGTCGCGGGGACCGGCTCAGGAGGCCGCGCATGGCGGCGTACCCGTGCTCGGGCAGCCACTCGGTGCAGAAGCACTCGGCCAGCAGGGAGACGTCGGCGTCGCCCAGCGCCTGCCGGATGCCGTGCAGACGGGCCCGGGCTGCGAGCGAGACCTCGGGGTCCTCCTCCTTGAGTCGGTTGCGGCCGATGAGCGCGATCGCGTCGCGGTGGCCGAGTTCGAGCAGTGTGGTGGCGGCGGTGCGGCCGGCCCGGTCGTCGTCCGGAAGCACGCTGGGCAGGCCGTCGGAGCTGGTGGCGTTGAGCAGCACCACCGGACCGCCGAGGATGGCCGGAGGCACCGTCAGCCGTCGGGTGGCCATCGCCGCGTAGATCACCCCGTCGACCTGCCGGTCGAGCATCGCCTCGATGGCGTACTGCTCGAACGTGGCGTCGCCCTGCGTCTCGGTGATGAGCAGCACGTGGTCCCGCTCGCGGGCCGCGTCGAGAGCACCGCGGATGAGGTCGCCGGCGAAGCGGGTGGTGGCGACGATGTCGGAGACGAACGCGATGGTGGCGGTCTTGCGGGTACGCAGGCTGCGCGCGGCGAGGTTGGGCCGGTAGCCGAGCTCCTCCGCGGCGGCGAACACGCGCTGGTGCGCCTCGGCCGAGAGTCGGGTGCCCTCCCGGCCGTTGAGCACCATCGACGCGGCGGTCTTGGACAGCCCGGCTCTCCGCGCGACGTCGGCGAGTGTTGCTCTGTTGCTGCCCATCAGTCCTCCGAATCAGGCGCGGTGCCGTAGGCGCTGCTCCTGCCCATCATGATGCGTCCCCGCCCGAGATCTCGCGTCGGTCACGCCGAGAGTGGTGTGAACCCGACGTTTCCGCCCTGTTGCCAGGTTGTCCTTGACAGCTTCCCGTGCCACGCGCATGCTCTGCTAAATCAGTTTAGCGACCACTTCTGGTGCATCCAGAGGCGCCTTCGGTGGCCGTGCCAGGGCTCGTGGTGGCGGGTGCTGTGTCGTGCTCGTTCCACGGGTCGCGACGGGCACGTCGTCGCCGTCACTCCGGCGCGGTGGTTCCGGTGGAGCCTGTCGCGCGGTCGTGGGCCGCGGGGCGGGATGAATAGTCGAGGAGTCATGAAATGGCAGAATTGCTGACGAACCTCACGCGACGGAGAACCGTGCTCCTCGCGTCGCTACTGTCGGTCGGAATGGCCGCGACGGCGTGCAGCGCGCCCGGGGAGGACCGGTCGGCGGCCCCGAAGTCCGACGCCGCCGTGAAGACCGACCTCGGGACCGCGCCGATCACCCTGGAGATGTACGCGGAGACCGGCTTCCCGCTCGCCAAGGCACTGGCCGACGAGTTCTCCAAGCAGCACTCCAACGTGACGTTCAACATCCGTGAGGACCAGTTCACGGTGATCGTGGAGAACGCGCCGCGGGTGATGGCGTCGGACAACTCACCCGACATCATCCGGCTTCCCACGATGGTCGACCTGGTCAAGGACGACCTGCTCAAGAACCTCGACCCGTACTTCACCGCGTACGGCTGGGACAAGTTCCCGGCCTCGCAGCTCATGCAGTTGCGCGTCGGTGAGAACATCCGGGGCACCGGGTCGCTGTACGGCATGGGGCTCGGCTACAGCGTCACCGGCGTCTTCTACAACAAGAAGCTGGCCGCCCAGGTCGGCATGACCCAGCCGCCGGCCACCGTCGCCGACTTCGAGCAGCTGTTGGCGAAGGCGAAGACCGCCGGGGTCCAGCCGATCATGCAGTTCAACAAGAACACGGCGGGCATCAACTTCCCGCACCAGGCGTTACAGAACCAGTTCGGGGACCCGACCCAGGTCGCCGACTGGATCTTCCAGAAGCCGGGGGCCACGTTCGACACCCCGGCCGCCCTGAAGGCCACCCAGACCATCCAGAAGTGGGCGCAGGCCGGCTACTTCCCCAAGGACGCCAACGCCATCGACTACGCGGGGATGGTGGGGGAGTTCCAGAAGGGCAACGGCCTGTTCATGTTCAACGGCGACTGGGAGTCGGCCAACCTGGACAAGGGGATGCCCGGCAACGTGGGCTTCTTCCTGTTCCCCACCGAGTCGGCCGGCGGCAAGCACGTCGCGATGTCCGCCCCGAACACCTTCGGCGTCTCCGCCAAGGCCAAGAACCCCGACGCCGCCGCGTTCTTCCTGAACTGGGCTCACACCAACCCGAAGGCGCGCGAGATCGCGGTCACCGTCGGAGGCTCCAGCCCCGGCGGCCCGAGTGACCTTCCGGTGCCGGCCGCCGCCCCGAACACCGTCCTCGCCGAGACCCTCAAGGCGTCGCAGCAGCTCGGCGCGGAGAACGGCGCGGTGGACTTCACCGCGAACGCCACCGGTGGCATCTTCGCCGCCGCGATCACCCCGGAGATGCAGAAGCTGGTCGCCGGGCAGCAGACTCCCGAGGGGTACGTGAAGGCCGTCCAGGCCGAGTACGCGAAGGAACTGTCCCGATGACGTCTGCCCCCGGCAGCGCACCGACCGGGCGGGACAGTCGTGCCGCCCGTCCCACCCCCACGCGGGCTCACCGACTTCGGTGGGCCCGCGCGGCCGGGACCGGCTGGTTGTACGTCCTGCCCGCCCTGGTGATGTACGCGGTGTTCGTCCTCCGCCCGCTCGTCCTGACGTTCCAGTACTCGCTCTACGACTGGAACGGGATCGGGGTGGCCCGCTGGGCGGGTCTGGACAACTACGTCACCGTGTTCACCGACAGCGACCTGCTCAAAATCATCGGCAACGCGGTCGTCCTGATCGTCTTCTTCAGCTTCATCCCCGTCGCGCTCGGTCTGTTGGTGGCGAGCATGGTCCGGCGGATCACCACCGGCGCGTTCGGGACGGTCGTGCGGACGATCCTGTTCCTGCCCCAGGTGATCCCGCTGGTGGCGGCGGGCATCGCGTGGAGCTGGCTGCTCTCGTCGAACGGTCTGGTCAACCAGGCGCTGCGCGCGGTCGGCCTGGGTGGCGTCGCCCGCGCGTGGCTCGGCGACTTCGACACGGCGCTGCCCGCCGTGGGCGTGATCGGGGCCTGGGTGCTGCTCGGGCTCTGCACGATCCTGCTGGTCACCGGCATGAGCAAGATCGATCCCGCGCTCTACGAGGCCGCCCGCCTGGACGGCGCGGGCCCGGTCCGTGAGTTCCTCGCCGTGACCCTGCCCAGCCTGCGCCAGGAGATCGGCGTCTGCCTCACCGTGACGATCATCGCCGCCCTGGCCAGCTTCGACATCGTCTACATCTCCACCAGCGGCGGCCCCGGCCTCCAGACCACCGTCCCGGGCCTGGAGATCTACCGACTGGCCTTCTCACAGCGTCAGGTCGGGCTCGCCTCCGCGCTCGCCGTCGTCCTCATGGCGCTGGTGCTGGTCTGTGTGCTGCCGATCCAGCGACTAACCCGAGGGGAGAAGCGGTGAACCTCAGCCGCCGTGAACAGGTGACCGGTCGTGTCTTCCTGATCGCCCTGATCATCGTCACCCTGCTGCCGTTCGTGAGCATGCTCTCGGCGGCGTTGCAGCCGCGCGGCACCGTACCCACGGGTCTGGCCTGGCCGTCCGACCCGCAGTGGGGAAACTTCGCCGACGCCTTCACCGCCGCCAACATGGGCGCTCTGCTGCGCTCCAGCCTGCTCATCGTGGCCGGCGTCGTGCCGGTGTCCGTGCTCATCGCCACCATGGCCGGGTTCGGGCTCGGTCAGCTCCGGGTGCCCGGCGGCCGACTCGTCTTCGGTCTGCTCCTGCTCGGGCTGACGTTGCCGTTCGAGGCCGTGGTCACCCCGCTCTACTACCAGATGCAGGACTTCGGCCTGCTCAACACACGTTGGGCGATCATCCTGCCGCTGATCGGCCTCTACATGCCGTTCGCCGTGTTCTGGATGCGGGCGCACTTCACCAACGTGCCGGTCGAGTTGTCCGAGGCGGCCCGGGTGGACGGCAGCAGCACGTGGCAGATGTTCTGGCGGGTCCAGGTGCCGCTGGCCCGACCGGCCATCGCCTCGCTGACGATCCTGATGTTCCTCTGGACCTGGAACCAGTTCCTCCTCGCCATCGTCCTGGTCGACGACGCCACCAAACGCACCATGGCCGGGGCGCTCGGCGCGTTCCAGGGGCAGTGGGGCACCGACCTGGTGCTGCTGTGCGCCGGATCGCTGCTGATCCTCACGCCCACCCTGATCGTGTTCCTGATCTTCCAGCGACAGTTCATCAAGGCCCTGATCCAGGGATCAGTGAAGGGGTAGGCAGTGGTCACACAGCCGCAGATCCACGGTCACGCCGACGACGGCTACGGCCGCGTCGCCGACGTGTTCCGCGACAACTTCGCCTCCCGGGGGGAGGTCGGCGCCGCGGTCACCGTCTACGTCCGTGGTCGCCGGGTCGTCGACCTGTACGGAGGGGTGGCCGACACGCGCACCGGGCGACAGTGGGACGCGCACACACCGGTGGTCGTCTTCTCCTGCACCAAGGGAATCCTGGCGATCTGCGCCTACCTCCTGGTCCAGCAGGGCCGGCTCGACCTCGACGCCCCGGTGACGCGCTACTGGCCGGAGTTCGGGCAGCACGGCAAGGCGGGCATCCCGGTGCGCTGGCTGCTGACCCACCAGGCCGGCCTGCCCGCGCTGGACCGGCACCTGACCCTCGACGAGGTGCTGGCCTGGGATCCGGTGATCAAGGCGATCGAGGCGCAGACCCCGCTGTGGCAGCCGGGCACCGCGCACGGCTACCACTCGATGACCTACGGCTGGCTGGTCGGCGAGGTCATCCACCGCATCACCGGCCGACTGCCGGGCGCGTACTTCGCCGAGACCGTCGCGGAGCCGCTCGGTCTGCGTACCTGGCTCGGGCTGCCCGCCGCCGAGAACGACACGGTCGCCTGGGGGCTCGCGCCACCGCCGGACGCCGACCCGTTCGTGGATCCGGTCGCCGAACGCGGGATCACCATGGGGGGCGCCTTCGCCTTCCCCGCCGACGACGACGGTCTGGTCAGCTTCAACGACCCGGCCATCCGGGCCGCCGGTGTCCCCGGCGCGGGCGCGGTGAGCACCGCGGACGGTCTCGCGCGCCTCTACGCGGCGTGCGTGTCGGACATCCAGCGTGGTCCCCTGCTGACGACCGCGTCGGTGGACGACGCGGTGGTCGTCCGATCTCAGGGTCAGCAGCGGCACGGCCCGCCGGACACCGGGCAACGCTGGGGGAGCGGTTTCCTGCTGCACTCACCACCGGCCCGGCCGCTCCTGGGCGAGCGCAGTTTCGGCCACGACGGCGCGGGCGGGAACCTGGCCTTCGCCGACGCCCAGCACCAGGTCGGGTTCGGGTACGTGGTCAACCAGATGCGCGGGATGGGCGACGAACGCGCCAACCGACTGACCGCCGCCCTCCGCTCCTGCCTGACCTGACCTACCCCTCCCGAAACCACCCCCGCCGGCGTGGGCGATGCCGTGCTCGTCGGCGGTGCGCCGGCTGGTGCCGAACCCGACCCGGGCGACGCCTCCCGATGACCGACCGCGCGCTGGACCAGCGCTGCCCGATCAACGGCGAGACGTCGCCCGGACCGCGCCGTCAGCTGCCGGCGGTGGCGGGCTTGGCCCGCGCGAGGAGCCACCGCAGGATGCCGCTGTCCTCGTAGGTCGGGCCGAACGCCGCGTGGTAGTCCGGCGACGTGAACGCGCTGTCGGCGTACTCGGTGTAGCGCACGAGGTCGGCGGCCTGCTCGGGGCTCTTACCCCGGGCCTCGTACGCCTGCCGCAGCAGCGTCGTGGAGTTGCGCGCGCCCGACACGTTGAGCAGGTGGTCGTGCTCGCCGTGCGTGATCCACACCGGCACCTCGGCCGTGGCGATGGCCGTCGCCTGCGCGGCGTCGACCGGGAAGCCGCCGGTCACCAGACCACCGGCGAACAGGTCCGGCCGCTTGGCGAACGCCGCCCAGAGCAGTTGGGAACCGTACGAGACGGTGGTCGCGTACACCCGGCGGGTGTCCACGGCGAACTCGCCGACGAACTGGTCGAGTAGCTTGATCAGCAGATCCGCCTCGGCGGCACCGCCGACCCGCTGGTGCTGGGGTGCCAGGACGATGACGTCCTCGGAGCTGCCGGTCCACTGCGGCTGCAGCCAGGCGGTCGCCGGGATGTCGGCGGCGAGCTGGACGCCGAGGTTGTCGCCGTCCCAGCCCATCCCGTGACCGGGCAGGACGACCATCAGCGGGTACGCACGGCCGGGCTGGTAGTTCTTCGGCAGGCGGTAGTGGTACGGCAGCACCATGCCGCCGCTGAGGTACGAGCCGTAGGTGAACTCGTCGACGAGGTGGTTCACCGGTTTCTCGGTGACCGGCCGGGACTCGCGCGGGGTGGCCCGGGCGAGGATCGGGCCCTTGCCGGCCCCTCGGCCGGGCTGGGCGTGCACGTCCTTGCGTTGCACGACCCGGGTGGGCAGCTCGGGGTTGACCTTCACGGTGCAGAGGAATGTCGGGCACTTGGAGACGACGACCGTGTTGCCGCCGGTGTCGGCGGGGTCGAGTTCGACGATGACGTACCTGCCCGGCGTCGACCGGTGGTCGCTACGCGTGTCCGCGACTCCGTTGGTGTAGGTGTGGGTGACGGTTCGGTCGGCCAGCTTCGGCAGGTCCTCGATCGGGTTGAAGCGGAAGTTGTAGACGGTGTCGCGCACCGAGAACGTGCCGGTGTCGAGGGTGCGGGGATTGACCGTCCCCCCGTACTCGATCGCGACCGCCGAGACCTTCTGGCCGTACGTGTAGACGGTGGTGATCGGGGTGATGCTGCGGATTGCGTCCTCGGTGCCGGGCCTGTCGCCAGGGCTGCCGTACGCCGTGCCGGAGGCGGCGGCCAGCACGAGGGTGGCGGCGAGCGGGATGAGTCCGTTTCGGAGTCTCATGCGAGTCCTTTCTCGGTGGTGGTGCGCTCAGCCGACGGCGGTCGCGCTGGGCAGACGGGTTCGGGACCGCCGCTAAACTGATTTAGCAGAGCATCGATGGCGCGCCGTGCGGTGTCAATACCGGAGGCGCGGGGTTGCCGCCGGGGTTTGGGCCGGGCCGGGCCCTCGGCACTGCAACAAACCTGCAAGCGCGAACCCTTGCCTTTCCGGAAACCGCTTTCCTACGATTGCGTTACATCGATGTTTCCGTTAAAGGCCGGGCGATCAGTGTCGACAGTGGCGCTGCGACCGCCTGGTCAAACCCTGCTTCCACCAGGGCTGATGCGACTTCGATGAATTCTTCTGTGATTCACATCCGCCTATTCCTAATGCCGTGGCGGTGTGGTCGTGACCGTCGAGGTGACGCCTTGGGCGGGACGAATGCGAAGGTGAGGCGAGATGAGACGACACGTTGCGTGGCGACTTCAGGCGGCGCTGGCCACGGTGGCCGTGGGGATCGCGGTCGGGGTGGCGCTGCCCACCCCCCAGGCGTCGGCCGCGGTCGGCGGCGCCACCGGTTACGCCACCCAGAACGGCGGGACCACCGGCGGCGCGGGCGGGCAGACGGTGCGGGCCGCCACGGGGACGGCGATCCACGCCGCCCTGTGTGGACGGGCCAGCAGCAGCACCCCGATCGTCATCGAGGTGACCGGGACGATCAACCACGGCAACACCAGCAGAGTGTCCGGGTCGAGCTGCAACACCGCGGCGGGCGTGATCGAGCTCAAGCAGATCAGCAACGTCACCATCATCGGGGTCGGCAGCGGAGCACTCTTCGACCAGCTCGGCATCCACATCCGTGACTCCAGCAACATCATCATCCAGAACGTCACCATCCGGAACGTCAAGAAGTCGGGCTCACCCACCTCCAACGGTGGGGACGCCATCGGCATGGAGAGCACGGTCCGCAACGTCTGGGTCGACCACGTGACGTTGGAAGCGTCGGGTGGGGAGTCGGAGGGGTACGACGGGCTCTTCGACATGAAGGACAACACCCAGTACGTGACGTTGTCCTACAGCATCCTGCGTAACTCCGGTCGGGGCGGCCTCGTCGGGTCCAGTGAGAGCGACCTGTCGAACGGCTTCATCACCTACCACCACAACCTGTACGAGAACATCGACTCCCGTACGCCGCTGCTGCGCGGCGGCACGGCCCACATCTACAACAACCACTATGTGAGCCTGCACGAGTCGGGCATCAACTCCCGGGCCGGTGCCAAGGCCAAGGTGGAGAACAACTACTTCCGTGACTCCAAGGACGTCCTGGGCACCTTCTACACCAGCGAGCGCGGCTACTGGCAGGTCAGCGGCAACATCCTCGACAACGTGACCTGGTCCGGCGCCGGCAGCGACACCTACCCCGCGGGCCCTGACCTGACGTCCACCACCAGCGTGAGCATCCCGTACCCGTACCGCCTCGACGCAGCGAGTTGTGTGCCGGACGTCGTCCGGCAGACCGTGGGCGCCGACACCGGCCTGCGGGTGTCGGACGGCAGTTGCTCCCCGCAGACCCCGCCGCCCACCACCCCGCCGCCGACCACGCCTCCGCCCACGACGCCGCCGCCGACCACCCCACCGCCGTCCGGCGGGACCAACCTCAGCATCGGCGCCGGTGCCGACGGCTCCAGCAAGGCCAGTGGGACGAGCTACGGCAACGTGCGCGACGGCGACATCAACACCTACTGGTCACCGGCCGGGTCGACCGGCACCATCTCGATCAAGTGGGGCACCGCCACCCGGGTGTCCCGGGTGATCATCCGAGAGCCGTCCGGCACGCAGGGCTCGATCGGGTCGTGGCAACTGGTCAACAACGACAACGGGGCCGTCCTGGCCTCCGGTAGCGGGGCCGGGTCGATCACCTTCTCCGCGACCTCGTTGAGCAAGATCAATTTCAAGATCAACAGCTCCGGTGGTACGCCCCGAGTGGCCGAATTCGAGACGTACGCCAGTTGATCCCGAGTCGAACGGACCGGGCTCGGGCCGACGTGCTGGTGCGCGGTATACCGCAGAGGTATGAATATGACTCTGCGGTATACCGCTCACTGCCGCACCCGCGGCGGTTGCCGTCTGTCGGTTGCGGCCCGCTAACGCCCGCCTGCCGGTGCGCCGAACCGGGTGGCGGGCGCCATCCGGTTCCGCACCGTCAGCCCTGCTTGGTCTCCCAGAAGATCTTCGAGATCTCCTCGATCTTGCCGAGGAGCCGCTCGGCGACCTCCGGGTCGGCGGCGCCCTTCGCACCCCCGGCGCCAGCCAGTTTGGTGGCCTCGTTGAAGAGGTCGTGCAGCTGGGGGTACTTCTCGAAGTGGGGTGCCTTGAAGTAGTCGGTCCAGAGGACCCAGAGGTGGTGCTTGACCAGCTCGGCGCGCTGCTCCTTGATGAGCAACGCGCGGGTACGGAACTCCGGATCGTCGCTGGCCTGGTACTTCTCGGAGATCGCCTTGACCGACTCGGCCTCGATCCGGGCCTGGGCCGGGTCGTAGACGCCGCAGGGCAGGTCGCAGTGTGCGCTCGCGACGGTACGCGGGCGGAGAAGGCGTGGCAGGTGCATCAGATTCCCTCCGACGACAGGCTGAGGTGACGGACGGGAGGCTAAGACCTCAACCCCACTTCATGTCAACTGTCGCGCGCCGTCGCGGTCCGCTGTCTCCTGACGAGGGTCAGCAGGGCGGCGTGGGTCGGCTCGTCGGCCGCGACGACGAGACCGTTCCCACCGGTGTGCAGCGGTCGACCGTCGAGGCCGCTGACCACGCAACCGGCCGCCTGGCAGAGGGCGATTCCGGCCGCGAAGTGGACACTGCGGCTCAGGTCGCGGCGATCCGTCAGGTAGGCGGCGCGACGACCGGCCGCGACCCACGCCACGGCCAGGCTGGTGGAGACCACCCGTGGGTGGAACCGGTCGATGAAGTCGTCGTCGGCGAGCATCCGGGCGGCCAGGAAGACGTCCCGGCTGGGAAACGGCGGGTCGAGGTTGACGTCGACCATGCCCGTGCGCCCGCTCTCCTCACCCACCACGGCGTCCTGCGGACGCGCGTCGCGTAGGACGGCGAGGATGGCCTTCTCCGCGTCGATGTCGGCGGCGGTGGCGAAGTCGTCTCCGACCTTCCTGAAGCGGGTCAGCGACGACCCGTAACGAGCGCGGACGACTGCGGCTCCGGCCTCCGCCGCAGCGATGGCCAAGGCGTGATCAGTGGTCGTCACTCGTCACTCCGGCAGTTCGGTGATCGCGAACCGACTGACCACCGCCGTCATGATCATCGGAGCGTCGCCGTCGCACTGGTTGACCGAGACCGCCACCCACCGACCCTCGGTCGCCGTGGGCCCCCACACCATCAGGTCGCCGTAGCAGTCCATGTCGGACAGAGACTGGAACAGCGCCGGCATCGGTGTGCCGGCCTGCTTCCGGAACAGCGGCACGCGCATGGAGACCCTCCGGTGCGAGCCCCACCGACGGTCCAGCTCGCCCTCGACGAGGGCCAGGTTCGCCATGGCGGCATCCTCCGCCTCGGTCCAGTCGGTGCCGTACACACCCGTGAGGTCGTCGCCCTCCCAGATCGGAACGATCCGGAAGCCCGCCCCACGGGTGCCGGTCCACTCCCCGGTGGCCGGGTCTCCGTCGCTGACCGGGTCGCCGTCCGTGGGCAACTCGGCGGCGAGCAGCGACTCGATGTCGGACACCGCCCGACCGGTGTCGAATGCCTGGCCTGCCCTCGCCGTCATCGGGCGGCTCGTCTCACCGCTCGCCCGCGCCCCGTCGTCCGCACTGTCCGCCTCCCTCAGCTCCGATCCCGATCATCGCGCACCTCAGGCCGGTCGTGCCAGGGCCGCTGCCCCGATGCCCGCGGAGATCAGGAGACCGCCGTCTGCACCAGAGCGGTGATCTTCTTCTCCACCTCGGGGCTCCAGCTCTGCAGTGCGTACGCCACCGGCCACAGGTCTCCGTCGTCGAGGTTGGCGGGGTCCTGGAAGCCCAGCGTCGAGTACCGGTAGTTGAACTTCCCGGAGTCCTGGAAGAAGACGACGATCTTGCCGCCCTCGTTCGCGTACGCGGGCATCCCGTACCAGGTCTTGGGCGACAGGTCCGGGGCGGCGGCGGTCACCGTCACGTGTACGCGCTCGGCCAGCGCGCGATCCTTCGGCTCCATCTGTGCGATCCGGTCGAGCACCGCTTGCAGCCCGTCGGCCTTCTTCGCGCCCTTCTTGCCCTCGGCGCGCAGCTCGGCGGCACGCTCCTTCATCGCGGCGCGCTCCTCGGCGGTGAAGCCGTCGGATTCGGTGGCGGTGGTCTTCCCGGACATGTTCGGTCTCCCTCTCGTCGTCCGACTCGGCGTACTGCCGGCCGTCTGGGGAAAGGCTAGGCCGGGCGTACGTCCCGGGGCTTCTCGATTCCTGATCGGTGCGGAGCCTCCGTCACCTGCCCGGATCGTCACGTTTGCTCACGTACCCGGTCGCTGACTAGGTTTACCGCCTCGGCAGGACGACCGTTGCATGGGGGAGAAGAGGGCATGGGCACCACCGCCGACCGGTTGGCGACGGCGTACTTCGACGCCATCGAGGCGCTCTGCCGGGTGACCCCGAAGGGCTGGTACGCCGAACGCGGCACCGCTCGTGCGGGGATCACCCACGCCGGCCTCGCGTCGCTCAACGGGGTGTTCGCCCTGACCACCGACCCGGATCTCGAGTCACTCGACGCGTTGGCGATCGAGGTGGCCAGGCAGATCCCGCACTGGTCGATCATGGTTCGGGGTGCGGCCGGCGAGCCGGTCGTCGACCTCGCGGCCCGGCACGGGCTGCGCGAACGTAGCGTCATGCCCTTCCTGGCCTGCGCCACCGACGACATCGTGTTCCGGCCCGTCTCGACCCAGCAGGCCCTGGTACGCCGGGTCGGCGCCGCCGAGAACGACACGTACACCGACGCTCTCACCGAGAGCTTCGAGGCACCCGAAGGCAGCTTCGGGCCGCTGATGGGCGGAGCGGTCCTCGACACCGACGGCATCACCGGCTACCTGGCCGAGGAGTCCGACCGACCCGTCGGCACCGCCCTCGGGATGCTCAACTCCGGCGTGATCGGCGTGTTCAACATCGGCGTCGTACCGTCCGCCCGGGGTCGTGGCCTCGGCCGGACGCTCACCGAAACGGTGCTGCGCGACGGCATCGCTGCCGGCGCGAACGCCGCATACCTGCACACCAGCCCGATGGGCCGGCCGCTCTACGAGTCGATGGGGTTCGTGCTCGTGGAGAACTGGACCATGTTCACGGCGCGGTGACGCCGCCACCGAGCCATTCGTGACGGGGGAGAAGGCCGTGAGCTTCAGTGAGGACGTGCGTTCCGCCTTCCGGCGGGGGGAGACCGACGCCGTTGTGCGCATGAGCGAGGCAGAGATCGAGCGGGCGCAGGCGGCCGGTGACCCGGCAGGCGAGGTGGAGGCCCGCTACAGCCTCGCCCGGGTCGCCATTCGCGGCGGTGACCTGGCCGACGGGGAGACCCGTGCGCGGGAGGCGCTGGAGGTGGCGCTGCGCTCCGGCGACCGCCGCCTCGAGGAACGGCCGAGGCACGTCCTGGCCGCCGTCGCGCGGATGTCCGGCGACCTCGCTCGCGCCCGGGATCTGTACCGGGAGAGCATCGCGCTCAACGAGACCCTCGGCCGACCCCAGACGGTCAACTCCGAGTACCACAACCTGGCGTTCTGCGAGCTGGGGCTGGGCAACCTCGACGCGGCGAGGACACTGTTCGCCGAGAGCCGCGAGCGGGTGTTCCGCAACGACTGGGCCGACTTCGTACCGTACGTCTGCGTCGCCGGCGCCGCGCTCGCGTCGGCAGAGGGCGACCACTCGCGGGCGGCGCGGATGATCGGTGTCACGGACGCCGCGTTCGCGGCGATCGGCCAGGTGCCGGACCCGGACGACGCGGCCGATCTCGCCACGATGCGCGCCGCCGCGATCCAGGCGCTCGGCCCCGCCGCGTTCGACGAGGGGTACGCCGAGGGCCAGCGCCTCGACCCGCGAACAGCCTTCGGCTACGACAGCCGCTGATCGCCCCGCACTCCGCGCGCCGCGCCCCGCACTCCGCGCGCCGCGCCCCGCACTCCGCGCGCCGCGCCCCGCGCCCCCCGCGCGCCGCGCCCCCCGCGCGCCGCGCCCCCCGCGCGCCGCGCCCCCCGCGCGCCGCGCCCCCCGCGCGCCGCGCCCCCCGCGCGCCGCGCCCCCCGCGGCCAAGATCCGCGCAACTTCGTGGATGTTGCTGCCTCCGGAGCTCGTGAGACAGCAACATCCCTGATGTTGCGCGGATCTTGGGTGCGCGCCGCGCGCCGCGCGGATCTTGTGGTGCGCGGCACGCGGGGCGCCCGGCCGGACGGCTAGGACTGCTCTCGGGCGGCGGCGATGATTCGTCCACGTTCCGACTCGGGGAAGCGGTCGAGCATGGCTCGCGCGTCGTCGGCGCTCACGTTCGCGCCGAACAACTCGCTGCCCGGTTCGAGGCGTACCCCCTCGGCCAGCGGGCCGGCGACGACCGGATCGAAACCGAGTGCGTCCACCAGGGACGCGACAGCCCTGACGTCGGTGGTGTCGTCACCGGCGACCACGATGGCCTTGCGGTCGGTCGTTCCCGCCGGCCGCGCCTCGTCCTCGAGGTCGTGGTAGCCCATGTGGTTGAACGCCTTGACGACACGTGAGTCGGACAGGAACGCCTGGACGGTCTCACTCGACGAGGTACGCGGGTCGGTGAGGTCGTCGCGGATGCCGTCGATCTCCCACCAGTAGTTCATGGCGTCGACGACGAGCTTGCCGCGCAGCGCGTCGGCGGGGACGCTGCGGTACTTGCCCAGTGGCAGGGCGAGGATGACGACGTCGGCACGTACCGCCGCGTCGAGGGCCGTGGTGGCCTCCGCCCCCGAGGCGAGGACCTCGACGGTGAGCGCGATCTTCGCGGGGTCGCCGGAGCCGGCCACCAACACCCGGTAGCCGGCGGCGACGGCGAGGCGGGCCAGCACCGTTCCCACCTTGCCGGCCCCGAGGATGCCGAGGGTCGTGGGCCGGTCGTTGTCGTTCATGTCGTCCTCTCGGTGCTGACGGGCCGATCAGGCCAGGATGTCGCGGACCATGGGGATCACCTTGGAGCCGTACAGCTCCACGGCGCGCATCCGGGCGCTCGCCGGCTGCGCTCCGGCCGAGTAGATGAGGTCGAACCGACCGACGCCGAGGCTGCGGATCGCCCGGGCCATCCGGCGGGCCACCGTCTCCGGGGAACCGATGTAGAGGGAACCGTTCTCCACCTCGGAGTCGAACTCCTGGCGGCGGATCGGCGGCCAGCCCCGCAGTCTGCCGATCCGGTCCCGCATGACCCGGTAGTGCGGCCAGTAGATCTCCTTGGCCTCCTCGTCGGTGTCGGCGATGAAGCCGGGCGAGTGCATCCCGACCGGGTGCGCGGTCGTGCCGAGCTGGTCGGCCGCGCGGCGGTACAGGTCGATGTAGGGCGCGAACCGCTCGGGAGCGCCACCGATGATGGCGAGCATGAGCGGGAGGCCGTACTGGGCGGTGCGGACGACCGACTGCGGTGAGCCGCCGACGCCGACCCAGGTGCTCAGGTGACCCGACTCGGTCTTCGGGAAGACGTCGGCGTTCTCCAGTGGCGCCCGCAGGGTGCCGCTCCAGCTCACCGGCTTCTCGTCCAGCAACTTCACGAACAGTTCGATCTTCTCCTCGAACAGCGTGTCGTAGTCGCGCAGGTCGTACCCGAAGAGGGGGAACGACTCGGTGAACGAGCCGCGACCGAGGATGACCTCGGCCCGACCGTTCGACAGCGCGTCGACGGTGGCGAAGCGCTGGAACACCCTTACCGGGTCGTCCGAGCTGAGCACTGTCACGCCGGAGGCCAGCCGGATCCGGGAGGTACGGGTGGCGATGCCGGCCAGCACCGTCTCCGGCGTCGACACCGAGTACTCCGGCCGGTGGTGCTCACCCAGGGCGATGACGTCGACGCCGAGTTGGTCGGCGAGCACCGCCTCGTCGACGACCTGCCGGATCGCCGCGGCGTGGGAGACGAGCTTGCCGGAGTCGTCCTGCGGTACGTCGCCGAACGTGTCGAGGCCGAACAGAAGGTCAGACATTGGTGGGCTCCTTTGCCAACAACTCGCGGACCCGCGGAGCGACCTCGCTGCCGAGCAGTTCGATGGTGCGCGCGCGTGCGTCGCGGGGGAGGTGCATGATGTCGTACTTCAGGTCGAAGCGGCTCAGCCTCAGGTCGCGGGCGACTCCGGCGATCTTCTGCGCCACCGTTTCGGGCGATCCGACGAAGAGCGCCCCGTGGTCGATTTCCGCCTCGTAGCGTGCGCGGTCCGGTTTGTAGAAGCCACGTTCCTTCGCGAGCGCCGCCACGACCGGCTGCCAGTACCGCCACCACGTCTCCACCGCCTCCTCGTCGGTGTCGGCGACAAGGCCGAGAGAGTGCTGCCCGATTGGCCGCGGGGTATGCCCGAACTGTTCGAGCGCCTTGGCGTAGAGGTCCACGTGACCAGCGAACCGCTGGGGTCGCCCGCCGATGATCGCGAGCATGAGCGGGAGTCCGTGGCGTGCGGCGCGGATCACCGAGTTCGGGCTTCCCCCGACACCGATCCAGGTCGGGATGCCGCCGGGTTGCATCCGGGGGTGCAGGCGCTGCTCGACCAGGGCACTCCGCACGGTCCCGGACCAGGTGACCGGTTCGTCCCGCTGGAGTCGCAGGAACAGATCCAGCTTCTCCTCGAACAGCCGCTCGTAGTCGGCCAGGTCGTAACCGAACAGCGGGAACGACTCGGTCGCCGAGGCACGCCCGAGGACCATCTGGGCGCGGCCGTTCGAGACCGCGTCCAGCGTCGCGAACTCGTGGTACAGGCGTACCGGATCGTTGGTGCTGAGCACCGTGACCGAGGTGCCGAGACGAATCCGCTCGGTCGCCGTCGCCGCTGCCGCGAGCAACACCGGTGTCGCCGAGTCGTTGTGACCCTCCCGGTAGTGCTCACCCAGGCTGAACACGTCGAGTCCGACCGACTCGGCGAGCCGTGCCTCGTCCACGAGCAGCCGTACGGTCTCGGCGTCGCTCAGGACGAGGTCGCCGTCGGTGGCCACCTCGCCGAACGAGTTGAGCCCCAGCTCGAAGTCTGCAGCTGCCATCGTCTCCTCCTCGGTGCTCTCGCAGCTGGCGATCCACGGAAGCAGACCTACCGGTTGACGTGTCAATGATGCTAACTTGGCGATTGACGCGTCAATTCCCAGGGAGAGTGAGATGGCGGAGACCACACCCGGCCGGCGGGCCGGTCGCCAACTCCCGACCGCCGAGGAGTTGCGGATCTGGCGGACCTTCATCGAGACGACGGCAGCGCTGAGCTCCCGACTCGAATCCCGTCTCCAGGGCGACTCCTCGCTCTCGACCGGGGACTACGCCGTGCTCCTCGCTCTCAGCGAGGCGGAGGGGCAGTCGATGCGGTCGTCCGAACTCGCCGCGCACATCGGCTGGGAGCGCAGCCGCCTGTCCCACCACCTGGGGCGGATGGAGCGACGCGGTCTCATCCGCCGCCAGGAGTGCGCGACAGTGCCCCGCGGCGCGGAGGTGCTGCTCACCAAGGCCGGTGCCGAGGCGTTCGGAGGGGCCACCTTTCCGCACCTACGCGCCATCCGCGAGCTGTTCGTCGACGCCCTCACGCCGGAGCAGATCGTCGCGGCGGGCGACATCGCGGCAGCGCTGAAGAGGAATCTCGACGTCCTCGACAAGGGGTGACCAAGGGTCATCGTGACTTGCGGTGATCTGTTGATTGCCTAGAGCGATGGCAGGGTGGTCCAATCCTCCAGGAACCCGCCATTCCGGCCGCCGACCGGCGGACTGGCGGCGGCTGCGCCGCTCGGGAGGTACGCCCATGATCGAGACCGCCACCGCAGGAACCCGACCGACTCAACCGAACCAGCGGGCGGAGTCGGTGCTGCCGGAGTTACGCGAGATGTGGTGGGAGACCGGGGTTCGGGCGCGGGCGGAGGCCGGGGTCTTCGCCGTGTTCGCGGAACTGCCCAGGCTCGTCTGGACGGCCCTGGGCATCAGTTGGCGCGCGGACCGACTTCGTACCGGCGTGGTGGCCGCCGCGACGGTCGGCGCGGGGGTGATGGCTGCTTTCGGCCTGTTGGCCACGCAGCGGGTGCTGGTGGAGCTGTTCGCCGGTGGGCCGACCGCCGACAAGGTGCGGGCCGCGCTGCCCGCCCTGGCGGTGTTGGCGGCGACCGTCGCGCTCCGCGCCGGCATGGGCATCGCCACCGGGTACGCGCAGAACGGGCTGACGCCCCGAGTGAGCCGCGAGGTGGAGCGGGGCCTGTTCGAGGTGTCGACGGCGGTCCGGCTGGAGGCGTTCGACGCCGACGCGTTCGCCGACGACATGGAACGGGCCTCTCGGGGGACCGAGTCGACGATCGGGCTGGTGCAGGCGTCGATGAACCTGCTCGCGGGGTTGGCCGGGCTCCTGGCCGTGGCGGCCGCCGTCGTCATCATCCACCCGTTGCTGCTGGTGGCGCTCATCGTCGCCACGGTGCCCAACGCCTGGGCGTCGCTGCGGTCCGGGCACCTGCGGTACCGGACGTACACCGCCGGTTCGGTGCGCCGTCGCCGACTGTGGTTGCTGCACAAGTTGATGGCCGAACGCGCCTCGGCCCCGGAGCTGCGCTCGTACGGGCTGCGCGGTTTCCTGCTCGACCAGTACGACCGGGTGATGCGGGTGGAGACCGACATCCAACTCGCCCTCGCCCGCCGGGTCACCACGACCACCACCGTCGGGGCGATCATCGGCGGTCTCGCCACGGGCACCGTGTACGTCCTGCTCGGGTTGCTGCTCCTGGACGGGCAGATCCCCCTCGCCGCCGCGGCGACCTGCGTCATCGCGGTGCAGTCCGCCCAGCGGTCCCTGGCCATCGCGACCTTCCAGGTCGACCACGTCTACACCGAGGGGCAGCACTTCGGCGACTACACGGGCTTCATGGCGCGGGCCGCCGCGTACCTGCCGAACACCACCCGGCCCGGTGCCGACACCGAGCGGTTGCGAGAGCTGAGCGTGCGGGGGGTGAGCCTTCGCTACCCCGACCGGGACACCCCGGCCGTGGACGACGTCACGTTGTCGATCAGCGCTGGGCAGACCGTCGCGTTCGTCGGAGAGAACGGCTCGGGCAAGACGACCCTCGCCGCGATGATCGCCGGGCTCCGCGCCCCCAGCGAGGGTGCCGTCGAGTGGAACGGTCGACCGTTGTCGGACTGGGACGTCGGCGGGCTGCGCGCCCGGATCGCCGTGGTGACGCAGGAATACCACAAGTGGCCGTTCACCGCCGCTACCAACATCGCCATCGGCGACGTGGAGACCGAGGCCCGGCAGGAGCGCATCGAGGCCGCCGCCGCCCGCGCGGTGGCCCACCACATGATCAACGAACTACCTCACGGGTACGAGACACTGCTCGACCGCACCTTCGCGCGGGGCCAGGACCTCTCCGGCGGGCAGTGGCAGCGGATCACCGCAGCCCGTGGCTTCCTGCGCGACGCCGAACTGCTGATCATGGACGAACCGTCCTCCGCACTCGACCCCCGCGCGGAGGACGCCCTGTTCCAGGCCATTCGCGACCGGAGAGGACGTGCCACGACGATCCTCATCACGCACCGACTCGCGAACGTCCGCCACGCCGACCGGATCTTCGTCCTCCACCACGGTCGGCTGGTCGAGGCCGGCACCCACGACGCCCTGGTCGCCACCGGCGGCCGGTACGCCGAACTGTTCGCCCTCCAGGCCGCCGGCTACGACACCAGCCCGGCGGACGCACCCCGGCCGTCGTCGACCTCGGGCTGATCACGAACGCCGGGACGGGCGGGCCGCTTCATCGACGGCACCCAGCGGCTCGGCCGTTCTCCATCGACGGTGGGGAGGGCTAGGCTGCGGTCCATGTCGGGGTCGCGGTGGCGTGGTCGGTCGACGGACGTCGCCCTGCTGCTCGCCGTCGGTCTGGTCGCCCTCGTCGGCCTGGTGGTGCAGTCGCGCGGCATCGACACCGCCGCCGAGTGGGCGGCACTGCCGGTGGTGCTGCTCTCCTCGGCCGCGCTGTCCGTCCGCCGCCGTCATCCGGTGCCGGTCGGTGTCGTGGCGCTCGCCGCCGTCGGCGCGTACGGGGTGTTGCTGCACAAGCCGGGCCCGATCATGTTGGTGTTCGTCGTGGCGCTCTACACAGTGGTCGACCAGGGCCACCTCCGGGTCGCCATCGGGCTCGGTCTCGCCTCGGTGATCGCCTTCGCCGTCGCGGACAGCTACAACCGATCCCCGGACACCATGAACGGGGCGACGCTGCTGCACGCCGGTTGGCTCGTCGCGGTCATCGTCGGCGTGACCCGTAACCGTCGGGCCTACCTCGCGGAGGCGCAGGCCCGGGCGGCCGCTGCCCAGCAGCGGACGGAGGAGGAGGCGCGGCGACGCGCCACCGAGGAGCGACTGCGCATCGCCCGCGAACTGCACGACATCCTCGGTCACCACCTGTCGTTGATCAACGTGCAGGCCAGTGCCGCGCTGCACCGGCCGGACCCCACCCGCTCCGAGCAGGCGCTCACCGCGATCAAGGAGGCCAGCAAGGAGACGCTGCGTGAGTTGCGGGCGACGCTGGGCACCCTGCGGCAGGAGGGTGCGGCGTCGGTCGTGCTCGCGCCGGGCCTGCACCGCCTCGACGAGCTGATCACGACGGCCGGGCGTTCCGAGGTGGACATCCGAGCCGAGTTCGCGGAGATCGGTTCACTGCCGCCGGAGGTCGACCTGGCGGCGTACCGGATCGTCCAGGAGGCGCTGACCAACGTGACCCGGCACGCGAGGGCCGCCAGCGCGGTGGTCCGGGTCCGCTCCGACTCCGACGGCGTGCTGATCGAGGTGGAGGACGACGGCACCGGCGCACCGGGCGCGCCGGGCAGCGGAATCCTCGGCATGCAGGAGCGGGCCCGTGCGCTGGGCGGTTCACTGACGACGGGTACGCGGCCGGACGGTGGATTCCTGGTCCGCGCCCGCCTGCCGCTGCGGCCCAGCCCGACGCCGACGGTGGAGCCGGCATGATCCGACTGCTGATCGTCGACGACCAGACCCTGGTACGCGCGGGCTTCCGTTCCATCCTCGACGGCGAGGACGGCATCGAGGTGGTCGGCGAGGCCGCCGACGGGTCCGAGGCGGTGCGGCTCGCCGCGCAGTTGCGCCCGGACGTCGTCCTCATGGACATTCGGATGCCGGTGCTGGACGGCCTCGCCGCCACCGGGAGGATCGTCGCGGCTTCCGACGCCCGCGTGATCATCCTGACCACGTTCGACCTGGACGAATACGTCTACGGTGCGCTGCGGGCCGGTGCGAGCGGTTTCCTCGTGAAGGACACCGAACCGGCGGAGCTGATCCACGGGGTCCGGGTGGTCGCCCGGGGTGACGCGCTGATCGCGCCGTCGATCACCCGCCGACTGATCGCCGAGTTCGCCACCCGGGCGACACACCCGGACCCCGGACCGCGACTGAGCGTGCTCACCGAGCGGGAGCGTGAGGTGCTCGCCCTGGTCGCCGCGGGCCTGTCCAACGACGAGATCGCCGCGCGGTTGGTGCTGAGCCCGGCCACCGCCAAGACCCACGTCAGCCGGATCATGACGAAGTCGCAGGTGCGGGACCGGGCCCAGTTGGTGATCCTCGCCTACGAGTCCGGGCTGACCGTCCCCGCCTGGCTGGCCCGTTCCTGACCCGGCCTCACACGCTCAGCCGGCCGGTGCGGCGGGAGCGGGCCAGGGCGAGCCCACCGAGGACCACGCCGCCCAGCCCGACCACCAGCGCCACGAAGGCGCCGCCTCGCCCGTTGCCGGTGCCGACACCGCCGTCGGAGGTGGCCACCACCAGCGCTCCGAGCACCAGACCGGCCAGGCCGGTCGCCAGCGCCAGCGCACCTCCGAGTCGCCCGGAACCGGTGCCGACGCGACTGGCGGGACGGGCCAGGGCCAGTCCACCGACGACAGTGCCGACCAGCCCCAGCAGAACCGCCACGCTGGCACCGAGCCGCCCGGAACTCATGGTGAGCGCAGTGGCCGCGGTGGGCTGGACGGAGAGGTGCGCGGCCGAATCCAGCGGCGCGGTCACGGCGGCGGCGAGCAGATGGTGGATGGACATCATGTTCCCCTTGGTCGGCAGGACGGGTGACACGCAGCAGCGTATGAACGGGAGCGCGCGTGAGTCGTCATGCCGGAGATGCCGATGGCCCTACCACCGGGGAGGTACGCGTGCGCACCGCCGTACCGCCGGGGTTGTCCTCGACCGGGCGGGGTCACCCCTGCCAGGTGTCGATGGTCTTCACACCGTCGCGGACGACCTGGTCCATGATGGTGGGGTTACCGCTGGTGCCCTCCCACCCCTGGTCGTCGAAGACCGTCACCACGTTGTCGACCCGGGCCACGGCGATCTGGCTGGACGAGTTCCCGCCGGTGCTCTCGCCGTGCATCGTCCCTTTCCAGCTGCGGGTCAGCAGCAGCGCCTCGTCGCCGACGCCGGGCAGGGGCTCACTCTTGACGGTGATCGGGTTTCCGGACTGCTCGTAGGACGGGCACGCCTGGACGGCGGTCCGCAGACGTGTCAGGTACGCCGAGGCGCCCTCGCCGTCGAAGGTGAAGATGACCTGGTGGATCATGCCCTGCGGCACGTTGCTGGCCGGAGCGCCGGCCTTCTGGTAGGTGTTGGTCATCGCGGCGCTCGCGGTGACCTGCCGACCTCCGGTGCCGAACTCGTTGCCGCACAGCTTCGGTAGGGCCTCCGCCACGTCCGTCCCCCGCCGGGGGGACTTCCGCAACTCGGTCGGCAACTCGACGAAGGCCGACGTGGGGATGGTCGTCGGAGTGCCGGCGCTCGGCGTCGGCGCGCCGGTCGGGGTCGCTGATGCCGAGGCGACAGTCGGCGCCGCCATCGACGGAGTCGAGTCCGGTGTGTCCTCGGTGGACGTGCAGGCGGCTAGTGCGACGCCTCCAACCAGCGGAATCAACGCGAGGACGCGGCGCGTACGGGCAGTCGGCATCGGTCGGTGTCGGCTCATGATCCTCCCTCGGTTGTCCTCGGCAGTTCCCTGCGACGAGTCGGCCGAAACGACCACAGGCCGCGAGAGACACCACCATCCCCGATGGTGAGCGAATCTCGGCGGTGCTCGGCATCCGCACCCTCGACCGGATGTGACGAGGCAGCGCCCGGTCAGCGAGCCTTCTTCGTCGCCCGCTTGCGGGGCGGCGTCAGCAGGTCGGCGATCTGGGCGATGGCGGAGGGCACCAGGCGGTAATACGCCCAGACCCCGCGCTTGTCGCGCTCCAACAGGCCGGCCTCGGTCAGGATCCGAAGGTGATGGCTCACTGTCGGCTGGGAGAGGTTGAGCGCCCCGGTGAGGTCGCTGACGGAGGCCTCACCGTCCGGTGCCGACTGGATCAGGCTGAGCAGCCGCAGTCGTGCCGGATCGGCGAATGCCTTCAGCACCCCGGCGAGTCGCTCGGCATCGGCCCGCTTGATTGGGTCGCCGGTGAGCGGCGAGATGGCAGGCATGGCAGTTTTCGCAGTTCCCACGCTTGCCATAGTGACACCAACACCATCAATAAACCGGTAGAAACCGACACCAGTACCCCGATGGCGTCCGGATGGCTGAACGGGACAGCCGATCGTGAGTCGAACACCGACGTCCGTGGTCACGTAGGGACCGTGTGGGGCTCCGCCGCGCCCCACACGGTCCCTACGCCGACGTACGCGTCGTCGGATCAGCCGGGCCGTCGGGTCAGCGGCGCGGCTTGGGTGCGATCCGAGGCAGCACGTACGGCGGCCCAGCAAAGATCAGGTCGGACTTCAACTCGTTGTACGCCCGCTTGGGCTGGTAGTTCTCGTCGTAGATGGTGGCCAGGCCCTCCGGCGGGTCGTTGAACCAGTCCGGCACCCAGGAGTACTTGTCGCTGAAGCCCCAGACCGTGTACGACAGGCAGCTCCGCACGGCGAGGCATGCCTTCATCAGCACGCTGAAGTTGGCGGCCGACGCCTGCAACCGGGGGTTGATCTCCTCCGAGTTGCCGGCCCGGACGGCTTCCGTCATCTGGCTGCGGACGTCGACCTCGGTGAACGCGGTGGCGACGCCGAGCCCGCTGAACTTCTTCAACGCGGCGGTCACCTGGAGGGTGTCGAAGTTGCCGTACTGGGTGCCCAGGTGCCCCTGGGCGCCGACGCCGTCGATCGGGACACCCTGGGCGCGCAGGCTCTTGGTCATGTCGTAGACGAACTGCGTCTTGTCGTCCGCCGGGTTGCCGGAGCCGAAGGCTTCGATGTTGTAGTCGTTGTAGAACAGCAGGGCCTTGGGGTCGGCCGCCCGCGCCCAGCGGAACGAGTCGGCGATGTAGCCGGGCCCGAGGTTCTGCGCCCAGAAGCCCTTGTAGTGCAGGGTCGACGGGGTGTCCCACGGGTCGCTGACGGCCTCGTTGACCACGTCCCACTGCCAGATCTTGCCCTTGTAGCGGTTGACCACGGTGGTGATGTGTTTGCGCAGCAGCTCGCGCAGCTCCTGCTTGCTGATCGAGCCGTCCGCGACGCCGCTGGTCAGCCAGGCGGGCAGCTGGTTGTGCCAGACCAGCACGTGGCCGCGCACGCTCTGCCGGTTGCGCTTGGCGAACTCCACGAACTGGTCGGCCGCCGCCCAGTCGTAGGTGCCGCGGGTGGGCTCCAGGACCTCCCACTTCATCACGTTCTCGGCGGTGACCGAGGCGAACTCGGAGGAGGCCAGCGCGCGGTACTGCGGGTCGCCGCCGTCGTTGAGGGCATCCATGTTCACCGCGGTGCCGACGTGCAGGCCGTGGCGGAGGCCGAGAGCGCCGAGGCTCTGCGCCGTCGGGTCGTACGGCCGGCTCGCGGTGGCCGGCACGGTGTTCAACGCCGCGACGGTTGCGACGGCGACCACTCCGACGGTGGTCCACTGTCTCAGCTTCATGTGCCTTCCTTTCCAGACCCTTGATCGACAACTGTCGATCAAGAAGGTGCGGGTCCGGTCTTGGCGGATGGGGGAGCTGGTTCGGGGTGAAGCGGCCACGTTCCTGCTCGGCGGCCGGTAGTTCCGGCCGGTGACCGAAACCTGCTCGAAACGTTAAGGCCGTCGATGTCCGGGCGTCAACGCTGAAAACTTCCGGAAATTCGTCATATGACCTGCGCGGGCAGGCTCAGCGGCGCCGCGAAACTTCCGGAGGTCGATGGCCTGCTGCTTTCGGCGCGTCACCGGTCCGTCCGATACCGTCGCTCACCTGATCGACCAGCGCCGCCAGGCGTGCCGGCCGGTGGCCGACACGCCTGGCGTCGCTACGGAAGCCGGCCCGCGCGGTCAGCGCAGACCGGCGAAGAGGTCGTCCTCGGGGATCGGCGCGCCCGTGCGGTCACGGACCCGCAGGAAGGTCTCCACGCCCATCAGCTCGGTGAACCGGTCGCGGCCCAGTTGCAGGAAGAAGATGTTCTCGGTCTGACTGGCGTGCGCGGCCAGCGCGTCGAACTTCTGCCCGCCGTAGCTGTTGGCGTCGACCCAGGTGGTGATCTCGTCGTCCGGCAGGCCGAGCGGCGGCACCGACTCGTCCGGCTCCGCCCAGTCGACGCCCAGATCCCGCATGACCCGGCCGAACTGCTCGAACGCCGTGCGCGGCACGGTGGTCCAGTAGACCTTCGCGGGGCTGTCGGTCAGCTCGACGGCCGCCATGGTGATCCGGTGTGCCTGGATGTGGTCCGGGTGGCCGTAGAAACCGTTCTCGTCGTACGTGACGATCACATCCGGTTGGTATCGCCGAATCAGCTCGGCCAGCCGGCCCGCCGCCTCCGCCACCGGCGTCGTCCAGAACGCGCCGGGCTGGTCATTGGTCGACCACCCCATCATCCCCGAGTCGGCGTAACCGAGCGTCTCCAGGTGGCTGACCTTCAACACCGCGCAGCTCGCCTCCAGCTCGGCCCGGCGCATCGCCACGACAGCAGCCGGGTCGTGCCCCGGATCGCCTGGCTTGACCCCGCCCGGGCCGTCGCCGCACCGCCCGTCGGTGCAGGTCACGAGCACCGTCGTGATCCCCTCGTCGGCGTAGCGGGCCAGCACGCCACCGGTGCTCGACGCCTCGTCGTCGGGGTGGGCGTGCACCGCCATCAGGGTCAGAGGTCGTTCAGCCATGCCATCACCCTACGGTCCGGCTCCGACGCTCCGCCGGGACCCAGCGGACCTCGCCCGGGAAGCGCGACCGCATCGTACTCAGCTCGGCATCGGCCCGGCGGAGCTTGGGTGATCCGCCGTCCGGTGCCGTACCGGCTCCTACAGTCAGCAGGACCAGCGGGTCACAACAGGTCGGGACGCGGAAAAGAGGTCGATGACGGTGGCCGGTGCGGGATCGTTCACCGACGTGCGGCAGATCGATGCCGGGGTCCTGAACGTGGGGTACGTGGACGCCGGGCCGCCCGACGGCCCCGCCGCGATCCTGCTGCACGGCTGGCCGTACGACATCCACAGTTTCGTCGACGTCGTACCGCTGCTCACGGCCGCCGGTTACCGGGTCGTCGTGCCGTACCTGCGGGGCCACGGCTCCACCAGGTTCGTCTCCGCCGACGCGATGCGCAACGGCGAACCGGCGGCCATGGGGCTCGACCTCATCGCGCTCATGGACGCCCTGCGGATCGACAGCGCGAAGCTGGCCGGGTTCGACTGGGGCGCGCGTACGGCGGACGTGGTGGCCGCGTTGTGGCCGGAGCGGTGCCAGGGGCTGGTCTCGGTGAGCGGTTACCTGATCGCCGGCCAGGAATCGGGCAAGGCCCCGTTGCCGCCGAAGGCGGAGTTGGCGTGGTGGTACCAGTACTACTTCGCCACCGAGCGTGGCCGGGAGGGCTACGAGAAGAACCGACGCGACTTCAACAAACTGATCTGGCACACCGCGTCGCCACGGTGGACGTTCGACGACGCGACGTTCGACCGCAGCGCGACGGCGTTCGACAACCCCGACCACGTCGACATCGTGATCCACAACTACCGGTGGCGGCTGGCCCTCGCCGACGGCGAGCCACAGTACGACGAGGTGGAGAAGCGCCTGGCCGCGCAGCCGAAGATCACCGTACCCAGCATCTCCCTGGAGGGCGACGCCAACGGCGCGCCACACGTGGAGCCCAGCGTCTACGCCAAGCAGTTCACCGGGCGCTACGAACACCGGACCGTCGGCGGCGGTGTCGGGCACAACCTGCCGCAGGAGGCGCCACAGGCGTTCGCGGACGCGGTGCTGGAGGTCTGAGCAAGCCTCGTCAGCCTCGACGGCCCGGCCGCTGCGGCTCCGGACGCTCCACGCGCACGGGATCGCCGCGCACGAGAACTCATTTACGCTGCCGCGATGAGCGCACCGCGTCGCATCCTGATCTACGGGGTGTACGGCTCCGGCAAGTCCACCCTCGCCGCGCGGATGGCCGAACACCTCGGCCTGCCCTGGTACCCGGTGGACGACCTGCTCTGGCAGCCGGGCTGGGTCGAGGTGCCCGTGGCGCTGCAACGCAGCCGGATCCAGGAGATCTGCCGACGGGACCGGTGGATCATCGACGGGGCGTACCACGGGTGGCGGGACGTGCCGTTGGCCCGCGCCGACCTGGTCGTCGGCCTGGACTACAGCCGGTGGTGCTCCTTCCGGCGGTTGGTGCGGCGCACCGTCCGCCGCGTCCGGACGGGCGAGGTGATCTGCAACGGCAACCGGGAGACGCTGGGCAGCGTGCTGTCCCCGGACTCGATCCTGCTGTGGCACGTCACCGCGTTCGGCCGGGCGCGACGGCGGATGCGCGCCTGGCAGACCGACCCGTCCGCGCCGCCCGTGGTGTTGCTGCGCTCCCCGGCGGAGCTGGACGACTGGCTGGCCACCCTGCCCGGCCGCTGACGGATCAGGCGGGTGCGGTCGCGCGCCCGTGGACGCAGGGCGAGGACGGGCCGTTGCTGGTGGCCGGGAAACGGAACCGGCGCACCTCCTCGACCACGAAACCCGCTGTCGTGATGGCGGCGAGGGTGTCCCGGCCGGTGTGGCAGCCGGCGAACAACCTCGGCCACACCGTCGCGTCGAGCAGGCGCTGGGTCCGGTGCAGTCCGCTCGGTTTCTCGGCTGCGACGTGTTCGAAGAACCGCAGCTCGCCGCCGGGGCGCAGCACCCGGCGGACCTCGGCCAGCGCGGTCGCCTGGTCGGGCACGGTGCACAGCACCAGGGCGAACACGGCGGCGTCGAACTCGCCGTCCCCGCCCGGCAACCGGTCGGCCAGACCGTCCACGACAGTGACCGGGACCGGTGCGGTCGACGCCGCGCGTTCGGCGGCGGCCCGCAGACGCCGTTCCGGTTCGACGGCGACGACCTCGGTCACCGCAGGCGGGTAGTGGGGGAATATCAGCCCGTTGCCCGCACCGATCTCGATCACCCGGCCGGACAGGCCCGCGACCAGGTCCCGCCGGTAGGCCGCCGTGCCGGCCCGGTCCATGGCCACGCTGAGCCGTTCGTAGACCCGGGCGAACACCGGGTGCGACACCTCGGCCACGGCCACCTCCAGGTCTCCGTCGAACTGTTCTCCGGCGATTGTCCTGCACCGGCGCACGCTTTCCGTCTTACTGGGTGACAGCACGACCCGAGCCAGCTCAGACAGGACGTGATGCGAGCATGAAGATCGTCGTCATCGGGGGCAGCGGCCTCATCGGTTCCAAGCTCGTGGCCGACCTCGGTGCCCAGGGCCACGAGGCGGTGCCGGCCTCACCGAAGACCGGCGTGAACACCCTGACCGGTGAGGGGGTGGCCGATGCACTCACCGGTGCCGACGCCGTCGTCGACGTGTCGAACTCGCCGTCGTTCGAGGACGAGGCCGTACTGGAGTTCTTCGAGACGTCCACCCGGACGCTCCTCGCCGCCGCGTCGGACGCCGGGGTGGGCCACTACGTGGTGCTCTCCATCGTGGGTTGCGACCGGATCCCGGACAGCGGCTACATGCGGGCGAAGGTCGCCCAGGAGAAGCTCGTCGTCGCGTCCGGGATCCGGTACTCGATCGTGCACGCCACCCAGTTCTTCGAGTTCCTCCAGGGGATCGTCGACGCCGCCACGGACGGCGACACCGTGCACCTCGCGCCGGTGCTCATCCAGCCGATGGCCGCCGACGACGTCGCGGCCGCGGTGGCCGAGGTCGTGGTCGGCGCGCCGACGGACGCCGTGGTCGAGGTCGCCGGCCCGGAGCAGTTCCGCCTCGACGAGTTGGGCCGAGACCTCCTCGCCGCCCGGCAGGACTCCCGGTCGGTGGTGGCCGACCCGGACGCCCGGTACTTCGGCGCCAAACTGGGCGAACACTCCCTCGTCCCCGCCGACGGCGCCCGCTTCGCCGCTACCCGCCTCGACGACTGGCGGGCGCGGACGAACTGAGGACGTCGGCCTACGTCGGCGTGCCGGGCGGGTCGCCCCGCCCACCGAGGCGCCGTGCCAACTCCCGGGCCGCCTCGCTGAACGGCTCGTCGGACTCGCCCGGCCAGTGCCCCCGGATCGGTGGGGGAACGCTGTCGCTGGGCGGTGTCACCACGTCGCGGGGGTCACGGTATCGGCGGTCCACCCGGGCGGCCGGGCCACCGATGTCGTCCGGCGCCGGGTGCCGGTGGGCGGAGAAGATCCAGCCGCCGATGGGGTCGGTGTCCGTCCACAGGTTCACCCACCGCCAACCGATCCGCCGGCCGATCTCGTGCAGCGCCACGTCGTCGACGTACGCGGGGAACAGCCGCGCGTACAGGCGGCGAAGCGGCGACCCGTGGGTGAGCAGGGCGACCCGGTCGCCGACGTGCGGCGGCAACTGGAGCACCGTCGCGGCGAGCAGGACCGAACCATGGCTGTGCCCGGTGAGCAGCACCGCGTCGCCGCGCTCGACGAGGTACGTGATGCGACGGGCCAACTCCGGCACGGCCCGCTCGGAGTAGCAGGGCGGCGCGAACGGGTGGGCGGCCCGGGGCCAGAACGTGCCCAGGTCCCAGAGGACGCCGATGTGCCGGCGGTACGGGACGGTCCGGTAGGCGAAGATCCCCCCGACGATCAGGGCGAGGATGACCGCCGCGATCACCCAGCTCCCGGACGCGATACCGAAGGTGATCGCGTCCGCCGGCAGCCCGAGGTTGCGTTCCAGGACGTCGCTGGGGAACTCCCCCAGGAGGCCGATGGTCGTGGTGGCCGTGGTCAGCCCGGCGAGGCACCCGTAGAAGACGGCCAGCGGCACCAGCTTCTCGGTGAAGCGGGCCCGGGCTATCGCGTCGCGGACCTGCCGTAGTCGGGGTCCGGCTTCGGCCGGGGCCTGCGGGTAGTCACCCGCCACGATCGCCGCCGCGGCGCGACGTCGACCGCGACGGGTGAGCAGGACGGCGAGGCCGGCGACCACGAGGGTGGCCAGCAGCGCGCGGAGGAAGCCGTAGATCACCCAGGTGTACGCCCGGGGCGGGCCGGTGGCGATGCCCTCGCCGGTCGGCACGTCGCGGTCGAGGAAGTCCGCCACCCGGTAGACCAGCTCGGCGGAGTACGCCCCGGCCAGGCTGATCCCGGTCGCCGCGATGACGAGGGCACCCAACCCGAACAGCGGGGTGCCACCACGTTCCCGGTGCCGGAGCAGCACCACGCCCAGCACGACCAGCAGCACCGTCTGTACGACGAACAGCCCGGCCAGGGTCGTCTCGTAGCCCGGAAGCCCGTGCTCCTCGTGCCACCGGCGCGGCCCGGTCAGCAGGTGAACCACCACGGCGATGGTCACGACGACGGCGATGGTCCGCAGCGTCCGGGTGACCCGGTCGAGCCGGTGATCGTCGGCGGCCCGGTCGATCAACGGCGGCGTGCACAGCAGGCCCACGCAGCCCGCCATGATCACGGCGGTCGCCACCGTCAGCGCGACAGTGATCGCGGTGGTGCCGCTCGCCGCCCGGGGCAGGAGCAGCGTGAGGTCCAGTGTGGCGAACGCGGCAGCGACGTGGATGGCGCGTAACCGGCCCACCAGCGGCTCAGCGTCCCACTGGCCGACCGTGCCGAGCCGTGACCCGCCGATCCCCTGATCGGGTCCGCGAAACGCCTCGAACGTCCGCCCCGGGCGGTTGCTGATCCGCCAGATCAGGCCGATCGCGGCGACCGGTACCAACGCGAGCAACGCCAGTTGCGTCCCGACCGGCCGCCCTCCCAACCAGGACAACCAGCTGCGCCCCGCGAGGCAGCCCGGCGAGGACAGGCACTTCCAGCCGACCAGGTCCAGGGCCACGCCGGCGACGGCGAGCACGTACAGCACGGTGAGGGTCAGCGCCAGCAGCCGGCACAGGGACTTGACCACCGCCGCGGACCCGGGGCTCGCCGGGCGCATCCAGGTCGCGACGTTGACCAGCATGAACGGCAACAGGAAAACCACGGCGAGGGTACGGGCGACCGTCCCGGAGGGCAGATCACCCCAGCGGTACGCCTCCAGGGTCACTCCGCCCGTGGTGGTGCCGTCCGCGTACCGGTGTCGCGGCCGGTAGAAGCCACTGCTCTGGTCACCCGCCACCTGCGCGGTCTGCTGCAGGTCCAGCACCTGTGCGGCGCTCGCGCCGGAGACCCCGTGCACCCGCAGCTCCACCACGTCGCGGGGACTGTCGGGCCCGCTCACCCGTGCTGATCCATGCGACGTCCCCCCGGAGGCGCTCGGCCGCCCCCCGTCCCGCGACCCGACCGGGGTCGGGTGCCCGGGGCGCCGCCCGGATGACGGCGGACCGGTCTACCCGATCCGTACGGGATCAACCGCGGCGGGCGAAGGGAGGCCGTTGCCCGCCCCGCCACCCCGTCCGGCCACCGACGGGTCGTGTCCGCCGCGCGGGGCCTCCCTCCCCACCGCGCTGCGATAGGCGCGTGGCGAGAGGCCGGTAGCGCGCTTGAACGCCACGCTGAAGGCGCTCTCGCTTCCGTAGCCGACATCCTTGGCGATGCCGGCGACGGTGTCCGAACCGCGCCGGATGCGGTCCGCCGCCAGTTCGATCCGCCAGCCGGTCAGGTACTCCAGCGGTCCCACGCCGACCACCTTCTTGAAGCGGGCGGCCAGCGTCGACCGGGAGACGGCGGCGGCCTGGGCGATGGCACCCACCGTCCACGGCTGCGCGGGCCGCGCGTGTAGCGCCCGCAGTGCGGGGGCGACCACCGGATCGGCGAGGCCGGCCAGCCAACCGGAGGGCTGGGGGTCGCGGGCCAGGTGCAGCCGCAGGACCCGGATCAGCAGGACGAGCGCCAGATGCTCGGCGACGACCCTGGACCCGAGTCGCGTCTGCCGTAGTTCGGCGTCGATCTCGCGGAGCGCCCACTGGACGGTGCCGGCCTCCGGGGTGTCGGCGGGCACGTGGATGACCGGGGGGAGGCTGTCCAGCAGGAGGCTGCGCGCCCGCTCGCCCAGGGAGAACGCGCCGCCGATGAGGAAGACGTCGTCGCCGTCACCGACGTGTGCCACACCGCCGTCGGCGGCGGCGAAGTACGGGTACGCGGGCTCGACGGGCACGTCGGGATCGCTGAAGAGCGTGTAGGCCACCGGCCGGGTCAGCAGGAAACAGTCCCCCTCGCCGAGGCTGATCGATTCGGCGGCACCTTCGACCCGCAGGGAGCACCGGCCGCGCCGGACGGCGTTGAACTTGGCTCCGGCCGGTGCGTCGAAGGCGACGGCCCAGCGCCCACCCGCGGTCAGGCCGGCGGAGAGGTGGCTCGTCGCGCCCAGCAGGGCCAGGACGTCTTCGAGGGGATCCAACCCGGCCTCCTGGACGCTCACTAAAGTATGAAGGAC
Source organism: Micromonospora sp. WMMD1155 (assembly GCF_029581275.1). NCBI lineage: Bacteria > Bacillati > Actinomycetota > Actinomycetes > Micromonosporales > Micromonosporaceae > Micromonospora > Micromonospora sp. WMMD1155. Next base: position 737,982 of record NZ_CP120742.1, on the reverse strand, counting down.
TCCAGGCTATAGGCAGTCCGAGTCCGGCGTTCCTAGCCTGGATTCCATGACAGCGAATTCCCGCCTCACCACCCCGTTCACCGCCCGCAGTACCGCCGCCGAGATCCTCGACGGTGTCGATCTGACCGGGCGTCGGATGATCGTCACCGGAGGTGCCTCCGGCATCGGTGTCGAGACCGTGCGGGCGCTGGCCGGGGCCGGCGCCGAGGTCACCATCGCGACCCGTGATCCGGGCCGCGCCGACGCGCTCGTCCAGGAGTTCGCCACCGGTGCGACCCGGGGCGCGGTCAGCGCGTCCGCTCTCGACCTCGCCGACCTGACGTCGGTCGACGCCTTCGTCGCCGGATGGCAGGGCCCACTCGACGTCCTGGTCGCCAACGCGGGAATCATGGCGATCCCGACGCGGGAGCTCACCCCCGAGGGCTGGGAACTCCAGCTCGCCACCAACTACCTCGGCCACTTCGCCCTCGCCCGAGGGCTGTACGACGACCTGCGCGCCGCCGAGGCGGCCCGGGTCGTCGTGGTCAGCTCCGGGGCACACCTGGCCGCACCGTTCGACTTCGACGACCCGCAGTTCGAGCGGCGTCCGTACGACCCGTGGTCGGCGTACGGCCAGTCGAAGACCGCCGAGGTCCTGCTCGCGGTCGGCATCAGCCGCCGGTGGGCGAAGGACGGGATCACCGCGAACGCCCTCAACCCCGGGTACATCTTCACCAACCTCCAGCGCCACATCGACGACGACACGATGCGCGCGATGGGTGCGATGGACGAGGCGGGGAACCTCATCGAGGCGGATTACTACAAGAAGCCGGACCAGGGCGCGGGGACCACGGTGCTGCTCGCCGGCTCGCCCCTGCTCGACGGCGTCGCCGGTCGGTACTTCGCGGACAACCAGGAGGCGGAGGTGGTGACCGGCGGCCCCGACGCCACCGGCGGGGTGGCCGCCCACGCCGTGGACCCGGCCGCCGCCGACCGGCTCTGGGCGTACGCCGAGACGACGCTCGCCTCGCGCTGAGCCCGGCCGGCGTGGGGAGGATTGATCCGACCGGGGCGGGGTAGGTGCCGCCATGGTCGCTGCCGGTCGGCGCGGAGCGGGCGAGGGCGCTCCGGCCCGTGGTGGCGACGCCGCCCACGGTGGTCCGGCGGGCGCGATGGCCCGCATGCGAAGCCGTGCGATGGACACGGTGCGGGACCGGGCCCGTCGGGTACGGGCCGTCGGCGGCCTGGCGGTGCAGGCGGGGCTCGCGGCGGCGCTGTCCTGGTTCGTGGCGCACGAGCTGTTGCACATCTCGCAGCCGGTGTTCGCGCCGATCTCCGCGGTCTCGACCCTCGCCGCGTCCGTGGGTCAACGGCTGCGGCGAACCGTCGAGCTGATCGTCGGGGTGACCGTCGGGGTGCTGATCGGCGATCTGCTCCTCCTGGTGATCGGCACCGGCTGGTGGCAACTCTCCCTGATCGTCGTGCTGGCGATCGTGGTCGCGCTGTTCCTCGCCGGCAGTGCCGCGGTGGTGATCCAGGCCGGGGCGACGGCGGTGCTCATCTCCACGCTCAGTCCGTCGATCCGTGACCTGGAGATCCCCCGGTTCGTGGACGCGCTCGTCGGCGGCGGGGTGGCCCTGCTGGTCACCGCCGTGCTGCTGCCGTTGAACCCGCTGCGGGTGCTCAACCGGGCCGCCCGGCCGGCGCTGGACCTTCTGGTCACCCAGCTCGACGCCACCGCCGACGCGTTGACCGAGCGCGACGCCGCTCGGGCTCGCACCGCCCGGGGTGAGCTGCGGCGCAACAAGGGCCCGCTGAAGGCGTTCGTCGAGGCGACGCAGGGCGCCCGGGAGGCCAGCACCCTCTCGCCGGTGTACCGCCACCAGCGGCGCGGGCCGGTGGGTCGCTATGCGCAGGCGGCGGAGCCGATCGACCGAGCCATGCGCAACAGTGGGACGTTGATCCGTCGAGCGGTGACGCTGATCGAGGACGGCGAACCGGTTCCGGAGCCGCTGCCCAGGGCGGTGGCCGACCTCGCCGAGGCCGTCCGGGTGCTGAAGCGGCAGTTCGCCGCCGGTGCCGAGCCGGACCGGGCGCGGGAGCAGTCGCTGCGGGCCGTGCAGATGGCCGGTCGGGCCTACCGGGAGGGTGTCGGCTTCTCCGGCGCGGTCGTGGTGGCGCAGATCCGTACCACGGTCAGCGACCTTCTGGTGGCCACCGGTCTGACCCAGGAGGAGGCGAACCGACTGGTCAGACGCACCTTCGGTGATCTCTGAGGGGCCGTCTGCGACCACTAGCCGTACGGTTTGGCACCGCCGTGAGCCATGGCGGGTTGCACACTGAGCCAAAGTGGTGCCATGATGGTGCCATGGAGCTGAGGTCATACGTCGAGAACCTTCGTAACGAGTTCGCCGTGGCCGCGGAGGGCGTCGACGCCGACGGCCGCGCGCTGGCCGAGCGGCTCTTCACCCAACTGGAGGCGGCCACCCGCCTCACCCTGCTGGAGGCGCTGTCCGACGCGGCCGACGAGATCACCCGTGACCTCGCGCCGGGCTCGGTGCACGTCCGCCTCCGCGGGCGCGAGCCCGACTTCGTGGTGACGCCGGCCAGCCCGCCGGTCGACGAGGTACGCGAGGTCAACGCCCCGCCGACGCTGCCGGCACCGCCGCCGGCGCCCGAGGGCGAGGACGGTGGCACCTCGCGGATCAACCTCCGGCTTCCCGACCACCTCAAGGCCAGCGTCGAGGAGGCCGCGGGGCGCGCCGGGCTCTCGGTCAACGCCTGGCTGGTGCGCGCCGTCGCCGGTGCCGTCGGGGCGGGCGACACCGAACGTCGGCCACCCCGCCGGCCGGAACCGCGCTCCGGTCAGCACTTCACCGGCTGGGCGCGCTGACCCCTCCGTACCCCTTCTTCCTCCGCGCCGACGACCAGCGGCGACAGTCACCGACCACCTTCCGGGAGACCACCATGCCTGTTTTCGAGACGCCAGAGCCCATCTCCGTCCAGATCGAACTCCCCGTCGGGGACGTCTGGATCAGCGCTACCGACCGCACCGACACGGTGGTGACGGTGCGGCCCCGGGACCCGTCGAGCAAGGCCGACGTGAGCACCGCCGAACAGGCCACCGTCCAGTACGACGCCGGAGAACTGCTGATCAGGGTGCCGAAGACGTGGCGTCGGTACGGCTTCGGGTCCGGCCCGTCGGTCGACGTCCTGATCGAGCTACCGACCGGGTCGCGGGTGCACGCCGAGTCGTCGTGGGCGGCGTTCCGCGGCGAGGGTCGACTGGGAGAGTGCCGCATCAAGACCGGCAGCGGGATCCGGCTCGACGGGACCGGGTCGCTGGACATCGACAGCAGTCACGGCGAGGTCGCCGTGGAGCGGGTCGCCGGCTCCGCCCGGGTGAAGGCGTCGTCCGGCAAGGTGCGCCTCGGCGCGGTCGACGGACCCGTGGAGATCAAGAACTCCTCCGGCGACTGCTGGATCGGCCGCAGTGGCGGCGACGTCCGGATCAACACCGCGTACGGCGACATCACCCTCGACGCGACCACGGCCTCGGTGACGGCACGCACCGCCTACGGCAACCTCCGGCTCGGCGAGGCGGTCCGGGGGTCGATCGACCTGACCACCTCGTACGGGGCCATCGAGGTCGGCATCCGTCGCGGGACCGCCGCCTGGCTCGACGTCAGCTCCAAGCACGGTCGCGTGCACAACGCCCTGGAGAGCACCGACGGGCCGGCGCAGACCGACGAGACGGTCGAGGTACGGGCCAACACCTCCTACGGCGACATCACCGTCCGCCGCGCCTGACCGGCCAGCACACCGACGTGAAAGAGGAGACCATGACCAGTTCCACGAAGCCCGCTATCGTCGCCACCGACCTGCGGAAGTCCTACGGCGACAAGCTCGTGCTGGACGGCATCGATCTGATGATCACCGAGGGCACCATCTTCGCACTGCTCGGCCCCAACGGCGCCGGCAAGACCACCACCGTGCAGATCCTCTCCACCCTGGTCGGCGCCGACGGCGGGCAGGCCCGCGTCTTCGGCCACGACCTGAACCGGGAACCCGACGCGGTACGCGCGCTGATCGGTGTCACCGGTCAGTTCTCCGCCGTCGACAACCTGCTCACCGGCCGGGAGAACCTGAACCTGATGGCCGACCTGTGCCACCTGGACCGGGCGGCGGGCCGGCGACGGACCCACGAGCTGCTCGACCAGTTCGACCTGACCGACGCGGCGGGCAAGCCGGTGTCGACGTACTCCGGCGGTATGCGCCGACGGCTGGACCTCGCCATGACCCTGGTCGGTGACCCCCGCGTCATCTTCCTCGACGAGCCGACCACCGGCCTCGACCCGCGCAGCCGGCGGGCGATGTGGGAGATCATCCGCAACCTCGTCGCCGAGGGCGTCACCATCATGCTCACCACCCAGTACCTGGAGGAGGCCGACCAACTCGCCGATCGCGTGGCGTTCCTCGACCACGGTCGGCTGATCGCCGAGGGCACGCCGCGCGAACTCAAGCGGCTCATCCCGGGCGGCCACGTGGTGCTGCAGTTCGCCGACCAGGAGGGGCTCGACTCGGCGGCCCGTGTGCTGTCGACAGCCAGCCGGGACGACAGCGCGCTCACCCTCCAGGTGCCGAGCGACGGGGGAGTCGGGGCGCTGCGCTCCCTGCTCGACCAGCTCGACCGCGCCTCGATCACGGTGGCCGGGCTCTCCGTGCACACCCCCGACCTCGACGACGTCTTCCTCACCCTCACCGGTCAGCCCGACACCCGCGCCGGCCGACCCGACACCGAAAGGGCCTCCGTGCGATGAGCACCCTCTCCCTCGCCGTCCGTGACTCGAACACCATGCTGCGGCGCAACCTGCTGCACATGCGGCGCTACCCGTCGATGACCTTCCTGCTCATGGGCATCCCGGTCATCATCCTGCTGCTCTTCGTCTACGTCTTCGGTGGCACGCTCGGCGCCGGGCTCGGCCCGTCCGGTGGTCGCTCCGACTACGCGAACTACGTCACCCCGGGCATCCTGCTCATCACCGTCGTCAGCGCGGCGCAGGGCACGGCGATCTCGGTCGCCATGGACATGACCGAGGGCATCATCGCCCGGTTCCGCACGATGGCGATCTTCCGGCCGTCGGTCCTCACCGGTCACGTCCTGGGCAGTCTCGTGCAGACCCTGCTCAGCCTCGCGGCGGTCACCGGGGTGGCGCTGCTCGTCGGGTTCCGCCCCACCGCCAACCCGGTCGAGTGGCTGGCCGCCGTCGGTGTCCTCGCCATGGTCACCCTTGCGCTCACCTGGCTGTCGGTCGCCCTCGGCCTGGTCAGCGACAGCGTCGAGACGGCCAGCAACCTGCCGATGCCGCTGATCCTCCTGCCCTTCCTGGGCAGCGGTTTCGTCCCGACCGACTCCATGCCCACGGTGGTCCGGTGGTTCGCCGACTACCAGCCCTTCACCCCGGTCATGGAGACCCTGCGCGGCCTGCTCCTCGGCACCGGGATCGGTGCCGACGGAATCATCGCGGTGGTGTGGTGTGCCGTCATCACGGTGGTGTGCTTCCTGTGGGCGAAGACCCTCTACAACCGCAACCGGGCCGCCTGATCCGACCGACGCTCCACGTTCCGCCACCGCGCCGGCAGCCGGCGGTTCGGCCCACCGGGCCGGGCCGCCGGTTTCGCGTGCGCCGCGGTGCCCGCCTCGGCCCGGGGCGATCCGTGTGCGGCCGTGTCCAAACGTCGAATGTTATCGATAACACGGCCGACGCGTCGGCCCGTGAGGTCGGCCGGAGTGCTCACCTATGAGCAGTCGCGGCGGGCGGCGGCCCTTCCGCGCGTCCGACCGTAACAGCGGGGTGTGTCGATGATGTTATCGCTGACATCATGATCGAGGGCGACGCGGTTGCCGTCGGATGATCGACTCACGACGTCCGATGCGTTGTGCCTGTCGACCGGCCTGCCGAGGCGCCTCTGCTCCCCACCCGATCCGTGCGGCACTCCGTTCGAGGCCCGAGTGCGCTGGGTCGACATCGCATTTGCGCGTTTTGCACCGGTCCGTTATCGACGCGCCCGAGTCAACCGGGCTTCGCTGTTCCGTTACGCAGCTGTTGCGGGGGGATGTCTTGACGAGGGTTGATGTGAGCGTTAACACTATCCCCGTTAACGGTGGAGGTGAACATGAACCGTGTGGACGGAGCAGGCGACCGCTACGTCGTCGGTGTCGACTACGGCACCCTGTCCGGGCGAGCTCTGGTGGTCCGTGTCGGTGATGGTGCCGAGTTGGGGACCGCGGTGCACGAGTACGGCGACGGAGTCATCAGCACGGCGCTTCCGGGAGGTCGACAACTACCCCCGGACTGGGCCCTGCAGAACCCGGAGAACTACCGCGACGTGCTGCGATACGCCGTCCCGGCGGCGTTGTCCGCGGCCGGGGTGGATCCGGCCGCGGTCGTCGGCATCGGCATCGATTTCACCGCCTGCACGGTGCTACCGACGCTCGCCGACGGCACCCCGCTGTGCGAGACGCCCGAGCTGCGTGACCGACCGCACGCCTGGGTGAAGCTGTGGAAACACCACGCCGCGCAGCCGCACGCCGACCGGATCAACGCGCTGGCCCACGAGCGGGCCGAGCCGTGGATCGGCCGGTACGGCGGCAAGATCTCCGCCGAGTGGCAGTACGCCAAGGGTCTGCAGATCCTGGAGGAGGACCCGGAGGTCTACCACCGGGCCGAGCGCTTCATCGAGGCGGCCGACTGGATCGTCTGGCAGCTCTGCGGTGCCGAGACCCGCAATGTCTGTACGGCCGGTTACAAGGGCATCCTGCAGGACGGCCACTACCCGTCCGAGAGCTTCCTGACCGCGCTCAACCCCGACTTCGGCGACTTCGTGGCCAAGCTGGACGGTCCGCTGCTGCCCCTCGGGGCCCGAGCCGGCTCGCTCACCGCCCAGGCCGCCGCGTGGACCGGTCTGCCGGAGGGGATCGCGGTGGCCGTCGGCAACGTCGACGCGCACGTCACCGCGGCGTCCGCGCAGGCGGTGGAGCCCGGACGGCTCGTCGCCATCATGGGCACCTCGACCTGCCACGTGGTCAACGGCGCGGAGGTCGCCGAGGTGGCCGGCATGTGCGGGGTTGTCGACGGTGGGATCAGCCCCGGCGCGTGGGGGTACGAGGCCGGACAGAGCGGTGTCGGCGACATCTTCGGCTGGTTCGTCAAGCACGCCGCCCCGGCCGGCATCGACTCGCACGAACAGCTCACCAAGCTGGCCGCGAGCCAACCCGTCGGGGCGCACGGCCTGATCGCACTGGACTGGTGGAACGGCAACCGGTCCCTGCTGGTCAACCACGACCTCAGCGGCGTGATCGTCGGAATGACCCTGGCCACCCGGCCGCAGGACATCTACCGGGCGCTGCTGGAGTCGACCGCGTACGGCACCCGGATGATCATCGAGGCGTTCGTCGACGCCGGAGTGCCGGTGAACGACCTGGTGATCGCCGGTGGGCTCACCTCCAACGAACTGCTGATGCAGATCTACGCCGACGTGACGAGGCGACCGCTGAACATCATCGCCTCGGCGCAGGGCCCGGCCCTGGGCTCGGCGATCCACGCCGCCGTCGCCGCCGGAGAGTTCCCCTCGATCCACGAGGCGTCGCAGGCGATGGGTCGGGTGCACGAGGCCGTCTACCGCCCGGACCCCGAGCGGGCCCGCGCCTACGACGCCCTCTACGCCGAGTACCGCGCGCTGCACGACCACTTCGGTCGCGGGGGCAACGACGTCATGATGCGCCTGCGGGCGATCCGCAACGCGGCTGTCGAGAGCGCCGCGACCACACCCGAGACCGCGTTGGAGGTGGTCGCGTGAACGCCGAGGTGACCCGACAGATCCGTGAGCTGCGGGAGACCGTCGCCCGCCTGCACGGCGAGCTGACCCGCTACAACCTGGTCGCCTGGACGTCCGGCAACGTCTCCGCGCGGGTTCCCGGCCAGGACCTGCTGGTGATCAAGCCGAGCGGGGTGAGCTACGACGACCTCACCGCGGACACGATGGTGGTGTGCGACCTCGACGGTGTCCTCGTCGAGGGCGACTTCGCCCCGTCCAGCGACACCGCCGCCCACGCCTACGTCTACCGGGCCATGCCCGAGGTGGGTGGTGTGGTGCACACGCACAGCTCGTACGCCACCGCCTGGGCCGCGTGCGGGGAGTCGATCCCCTGCCACCTCACGGCGCAGGCCGACGAGTTCGGCGGGGAGATCCCGATCGGCCCGTTCGCGCTGATCGGCGGCGACGACATCGGCAAGGGCATCGTCGCCACGCTCTCCGGGCACCGCTCGCCCGCGGTGCTGATGCGCAACCACGGCGTGTTCACCATCGGCCGGGACGCCCGCGCGGCGGTCAAGGCGGCGGTCATGTGCGAGGACGTGGCGCGTACCGCGCACCTGGCCCACACCCTCGGTCAGCCGGTGCCGATGGCGCAGGCGGACATCGACGCCCTCTACGACCGCTACCAGAACGTCTACGGTCAACAACCAGTCGCACCGGCGGGTTCCTGACTCTTCCCCGATCATCAGGGCCCGCCGGTCTGCACCACCACGCACCAGCACGCACCACCCGCGTACGCCGCTTTTCGGGTCTTTCGGCGGCCGACGCGGTTACCCACCACATCCAGCCAAGGAGATTCGATGGGAAAGATGCGAACGCAGTCCGTTCGGTGGCGCGCTGTCGCGGTCCTCGCCAGCGCGTTGCTGGTCGGAGGCGTGGCGGCCTGCGGCAACAGCGACACCGGCGGCGGCGGGTCCACGGACGACGGCAAGATCACGATGGGCTTCTCCCAGGTCGGTGCGGAGAGCGGGTGGCGTACCGCGAACACCACCTCGATCAAGGAATCCGCCGCTGCCGCGGGCATCGAGCTGAAGTTCGACGACGCGCAGCAGAAGCAGGAGAACCAGATCAAGGCGATCCGCAACTACATCCAGCAGAAGGTCGACGTGATCGCCTTCTCGCCGGTCGTGGAGTCCGGCTGGGACACCGTGCTCAAGGAGGCCAAGGACGCCGGCATCCCGGTCATCCTGACCGACCGCTCGGTCGACTCGGCCGACAAGACGCTGTACAAGACGTTCCTCGGCTCGGACTTCGTCAAGGAGGGCCGTCTCGCCGGTGAGTGGCTGGTCGAGCAGAAGAAGACCGCCTCGGGCCCGGTGAACATCGTCGAGCTGCAGGGCAACACGGGTGCGGCGCCGGCGAACGACCGTAAGAAGGGCTTCGGCGAGGCGATCGCCGCCAACCCGAACCTGAAGATCATCGCCTCGCAGCCGGGTGACTTCACCCGGGCCGGCGGCAAGCAGGTCATGGAGCAGTTCCTCAAGGCCAACCCGAAGATCGACGTGCTGTTCGCGCACAACGACGACATGGGTCTGGGTGCGCTGGAGGCGATCACCGCGGCCGGCAAGGTGCCGGGCAAGGACATCATGATCATCACCGTCGACGCGGTGAAGGACGGCATGCAGGCGCTCGCCGACGGGAAGTTCAACTTCATCGCGGAGTGCAGCCCGCTGCTCGGCCCACAGCTGATGGACCTCGCCAAGAAGGTGCACGCGGGCGAGGAGGTGCCGCCTCGGATCGAGACCGAGGAGACCACCTTCACCCAGGAGCAGGCCAAGGAAGCGTTGCCCAACCGCAAGTACTGATCGACGCCGGGGTCGCCGCGCTCGCGTGGCGGCCCCGCCGCGTCGTCCCCCTACCCGCAACGGACCGGGCATGGCCCGCGACCACCCCGTGCCACGCCCGCCCGGACGATTCCGGCGGGCGCACGGGAGCGCAGCGGCCCTTCCGTGTCGACGACCCAGAAGAGGTCTGATGGGATGACGGATAGCCGTCCGGTCCTGACGATGACCGGGATCAGCAAATCCTTCCCCGGGGTGCGCGCACTCCACGACGTCAACTTCCGGCTTTTCCCCGGCGAGGTGCACGCCCTGATGGGCGAGAACGGCGCGGGCAAGTCGACCCTCATCAAGGTGCTGACCGGTGTGTACGACACCGACGGCGGCACGATCACCCTCGACGGCGAGCAGGTGTCCTTCAGCGGGCCGATGCAGGCGACCGCCGCCGGGGTGAGCACGGTCTTCCAGGAGGTCAACCTCTGCACCAACCTGTCGGTGGCGGAGAACATCTTCATCGGCCGGGAGCCCCGGCTCCTCGGTGCCGTCCGTTGGGGCGAGGTCCGCCGTCGCGCCCGGGCGCTGCTGACCCGCCTCGACCTCGACCTCGACGTGAGCGCGCCGCTGGGCTCGTACTCCCTGGCGATCCAGCAGATGGTCGCGATCGCCCGCGCCATCGACATCAAGGCGCGGGTGCTGATCCTGGACGAGCCGACGTCCAGCCTCGACGCCGGTGAGGTGGCGCAGCTGTTCCGCATCATGCGGCAACTGCGCGACGAGGGCATCGCGATCCTGTTCGTGACCCACTTCCTCGACCAGGTCTACGAGATCGCGGACCGGATCACGGTGCTGCGCAACGGTGGGCTCGTCGGCGAGTACCCGACCGCCGAGCTGCCCCAGCTCTCCCTCGTCGAGAAGATGATCGGCAAGGAACTGGACGTCCTGGAGGGCATCGAGGAGCACTCCCGGCGGGACCTGGCCGCCCTGGAGGAGGGCACCCCCCTGGTGGCGGTGTCCGACGTCGGCCGGAAGGGCGCCGTGGAGCCGTTCAGCCTCACCATCCACGCCGGCGAGGTGGTGGGCCTGGCCGGTCTGCTCGGCTCGGGGCGTACCGAGGTGGCCCGGTTGTTGTTCGGCGCCGACAAGACCGACGGCGGCCAGGTCACCGTCGACGGCACGGCGAGCAGTCTGCGCACCCCAGCGCAGGCCATCGGCCAGGGCGTCGGCTTCTGTTCGGAGAACCGCCGCGCGGAGGGCATCGTCCCCGACCTGTCGGTCCGCGAGAACATGATCCTCGCCATGCAGGCCGCCCGGGGCTGGCTGCGTCCGATTCCGCGTCGCCGCCAGGACGAGCTGGTCGACAAGTACGTCAAGGCACTGAGCATCCGGCCCGCGGATCCGGAGATGCCGGTACGCAACCTCTCCGGCGGCAACCAGCAGAAGGTGCTGCTGGCCCGGTGGCTGATCACCGAGCCACGGCTGTTGATCCTCGACGAGCCGACCCGGGGCATCGACATCGGCGCGAAGACCGAGATCCAGAGGCTGGTGACCCAGCTGTCCGACGGCGGCATGGCGGTGCTGTTCATCTCCGCCGAGCTGGAGGAGGTGCTGCGCCTGAGCCACAAGGTGGCCGTCATGCGGGACCGGCAGATGGTCGCGCAGTTCGCCAACGACGACAGTCTGGACGCCGACCGCATCATGCAGACCATCGCCAGTGGGTCCCTCCAGGAGGCAGACCGATGAGCGCCACCATGGGCCGCTACCGGGCGCTGACCGGTCACCGGCTGTTCTGGCCCGCCGCCGTGCTGGTCGTCATGCTCGCCGCCAACACGATCTACCGGCCGGGGTTCCTGTCCATCGAGCTCAAGGACGGGCACCTGTACGGCACCCCGATCGACATCCTGCGGCTGAGCGCGCCGTTGATCCTCGTCGCGCTGGGCATGACGCTCGTCATCTCGACCGGGGGCATCGACCTGTCGGTCGGTTCACTCTGCGCGATCAGCGGCGCGATCGCCTGCATGTACATCAGCAAGCAGCCCGACCAGAACAGCCTCACCGTGGTGCTGACCGCGCTCGCCCTGGCGTTGGCGATCTCGCTGGTGCTCGGTGCCTGGAACGGGGTGCTGGTGGCCGTGATCGGGATCCAGCCGATCATCGCCACGCTGATCCTGATGGTCGCGGGCCGCGGCCTCGCCCAGTTGATCACCCAGGGTCAGATCATCACCATCAACTCCGGGCCCTTCCGGGCGATCGGGCTGGGCCACCTGCTGACCCTGCCACTGGCCATCTTCATCGCCCTCGCCGCGGCACTCGTCGTCGCCGGGTTCACCCGCCGCACCGCACTCGGCATGATCGTCGAGTCGGTGGGCGGTAACGCGGAGGCGAGTCGACTCGCCGGCATCCGCTCCGGCCGGGTCATCTTCCTCGCGTACGTGATCAGCGCCGCCTGCGCCGCGGTCGCCGGTTTCATGATGACCGCCAACGTGTCCAGTGCCGACGGCAACGCGGTCGGTCTCTGGGTGGAGTTGGACGCCATCCTCGCGGTCGTCATCGGCGGCACGTCCCTCGCCGGCGGCCGGTTCTTCCTCAGCGGCACGATCCTCGGCGCGCTGATCATCCAGACCCTGACCACCACGGTGTACGCGATGGACATCTCGCCGCAGACGTCGCTGCTGTTCAAGGCGGTCGTCGTCATCGCCGTCTGCCTCATCCAGGCGCCGGCCTTCCGGGCCAAGTTCGCCGGCCGTCGGCGCGACCTCCCGCCGCCCACCACCGTTGCCGACAAGCCGAAGGAGCAGGTGCCGGCATGACCACTGGATCGCTCACCGCTGGGCGTACCCGGTTCCGGCTGCCACGGCGGCAGATACCGGTCCTGGCCACGCTCGCCCTCCTGCTGGTCATGTACGGCATCGGCGTGTCCCAGTACACGGCGTTCTCGAACGTCCAGGTCATCTTCAACGTCTTCATCGACAACAGCTTCCTGCTCGTCGTGGCGATCGGGATGACCTTCGTGATCCTCACCGGGGGCATCGACCTGTCGGTCGGCTCGGTCGTCGCGATGACGGCGATGGTGTCCGCCTGGCTGCTCCAGGAGGGTCTGCCCGCGGCGCTGGTGCTCGTCATCGCCCTGCTCATCGGGCCGACGCTCGGCCTGCTGATGGGCTGCGTCATCCACTTCTTCGAGATCCAGCCGTTCATCGTCACGCTCGCCGGGATGTTCTTCGCCCGGGGCATGTGCACGTTCATCTCCGACTCGTCCATCCCGATCACCGACGGGTTCTGGACCAGGATGTCGCAGGAGCGCATCGGCGATCCCCGGGGCAACTTCGTGTCGATCAGTGTGCTGATCGCCTTCGTCGTGGTCGCCGTCGCCGCGTACACGCTGGCCTACACCCGGCTCGGGCGCAACGTGTACGCCATCGGCGGCAATCCCCAGTCGGCCCTGCTGATGGGCCTGCCGGTGGGGCGGACCCGGATCGCCGTCTACACGATCAGTGGCCTGTGCTCGGCGATCGGCGGAATCCTGCTGTCCTTCTACACCCTCTCCGGCGCGCCCCTGATCGCGGTGGGCATGGAGTTGGACGTCATCGCCGCCGTCGTCATCGGTGGCACGGTGCTCACCGGAGGCGGCGGCTACGCCTTCGGCACGGTGCTCGGCGTACTCGTCCTGGGCGTGATCCAAACCCTCATCACCTTCGATGGGAGCCTCAACTCCTGGTGGACCAAGATCGTGATCGGCGGCCTGCTCTTCGCGTTCATCCTCCTCCAGCGCCTCATCGGCATCCGTTACAAGTGACCGTTCCTCTCCCGGAAGGCAACCCCATGGCACCACACCACGCACCCGAGATCTGGTTCCTCACCGGCAGCCAAGGCATGTACGGCGAGGAGACGCTCCGGCAGGTCGCCGAGCAGTCTCGCCAGATCGCGGCCGCGCTCGACGACTCGCCGCAGATTCCCGCCCGGGTGGTCTGGAAGCCCGTCCTGACCAACAGCGGTGAGATCCTGCAGGTCTGCCGGGACGCCGCCGCCCAGGGGGCCATCGGGGTCATCGCGTGGATGCACACCTTCTCGCCGGCGAAGATGTGGATCTCCGGGCTCGACGCGTTGCAGACGCCGCTGCTGCACCTGCACACGCAGGCCAACGTCCTGCTGCCGTGGAACGACATCGACATGGACTTCATGAACCTGAACCAGGCCGCCCACGGCGACCGTGAGTTCGGGTACATCCAGACCCGTCTCGGTGTGGCTCGCAAGACGGTGGCCGGGCACGTCAGTGACCCGCGGGTGAGTGCCCGGGTCGGTGCGTGGGCCCGTGCCGCGCTCGGCTGGTCGGCGATGCGGTCGCTGCGGCTGGCCCGCTTCGGCGACAACATGCGCGACGTCGCGGTGACCGAGGGCGACAAGGTCGAGGCGGAGCTGCGGTTCGGGGTGTCGGTCAACACCTACGGCGTCAACGACCTGGTCGAGGTGGTCGGTCAGGTCGCCGACGCGCAGGTCGACGACCTGGTCAAGGAGTACGAGGACACGTACCGCGTCGCCTCGGAGCTGCTGTCCGGGGGCGAGCGGCACGATTCCCTGCGGTACGCGGCCCGGCTGGAGCTGGGCATGCGTGCCTTCCTGGACGAGGGCGGGTTCCGGGCCTTCACCACGAACTTCGAGGACCTCGGGGGCCTGCGTCAGCTGCCCGGCATCGCCGTGCAGCGACTGATGGCCGACGGTTACGGCTTCGGTGGTGAGGGCGACTGGAAGACCTCGGTGCTGGTCCGGACCCTCAAGGCGATGTCGGTGGGTGTGGACGGCGGCACGTCGTTCATGGAGGACTACACCTACGACCTCACCCCGGGCGAGGAGCTGGTGCTGGGCGCGCACATGCTGGAGGTCTGCCCGACGATCGCCTCCGACACGCCGAACGTGGAGATCCACCCGCTGAGCATCGGCGGTCGGGAGGACCCGATCCGGCTGGTCTTCGACGCCGCGCCCGGCCCGGCGGTCGTGCTCGGCCTGGCCGACATGGGAGAGCGGTTCCGGCTCGTCGCCAACGAGATCGACGTGGTCACCCCGCCGCAGCCGCTGCGCAGCCTGCCGGTGGCCCGCGCCGTCTGGCGCCCGCGACCGGACCTGCCCGTTTCGGCCGAGGCGTGGATCACCGCGGGTGCGCCGCACCACACGGTGCTGTCCCAGGCGGTGGGGGTGGAGGAGTTGCACGACCTGGCCGAGATGAGCCGTACCGAGCTGGTCGTCATCGACGCCGAGACCCAGACCCGCCGCTTCGCCGACGAGCTGCGCTGGAACCAGGCCTACTACCGGCTGGCCCGCGGCTTCTGAGGCCCTGCCGCCGGGCGTGATCGGCTCGGGCCCGACAGGTCCGGGCCGATCACGGCTTAGGTGATCATGTTGTCCTGCCTTTGATCAGCGGGGCGTAGGCCGGCGCCGATGGGCCGGCCGTGTGGCCCGGTCCTGAACTGGCGGTCGGTGGAGCTGAGCCACCAGACACGCCGAGCACCGCACCGTTGAGCTGCCACCGATCGCGCATCCGCTGGCCGCGCCGCACGCACGTACGCACGCGTCGTGCCCTCCCGTCGCGCCCTCCGGCGTCGACGCCGTCCGCTCGGACCGCCGACTCATGTTTCGTCTTGACTACGGTCTTGTTATCGATAACAGTAAGCATCAACGCAACTCGATTCCTGCGCCACGCCGGCTCTGATCCGCGCCTCTCCGTCGAGGTCGAACGATCTCCGGGACCTGGCGTGGGGTGCTGTTAGCGATCACATCAATGGTCTGGCCAGCGCGCCGACCAGCGATGCGGATGCCGGCTGAGACGGTCCGGCACCTCAGGCCAGCGAAGGAGGATCATGATTTCCATCGGACGGGTTCCCCGGGGAGCACCGCGCCGGCGCGGAAGACTGTCACTACTCGGCGCGGCCGTGGTGGCGGTGGTGCTCGGTGGGGCCCTCGCGGCCGTCGCCCCGTCGCCGGCTTCGGCGGCGACCGTCGACACCAACGCGTGGTACGTGTTGGTCAACCGCAACAGCGGCAAGGCCCTGGACGTCTACAACCTGGCCACGAACGACGGTGCCCGGATCACGCAGTGGGCCCGGAACAACGGTAATCAGCAGCAGTGGCAGTTCGTGGACTCCGGTGGTGGCTACTACCGGTTGAAGTCGCGGCTGTCGGGCAAGGTGCTCGACGTCTATCAGCGTTCGACGGCCAACGGTGCGGCGATCGTGCAGTGGTCCGACAACAACGGGACCAACCAGCAGTTCCGGTTGGCCGATTCGGACAGCGGCTACGTCCGGTTGATCAACCGGAACAGCAACAAGGTCATGGAGGTGCAGGGCGCCTCGACCGCCGACGGTGGAAACATCGTGCAGTACGACGACTGGAACGGCGCCAACCAGCAGTGGCAGCTCGTCCGCATGGACGGCGGCACCGACCCCACCACGCCGCCCCCGTCGAACGGCACGTTCTCGAACCCGGCCATCTGGCAGGACTTCGCCGACGTCGACATCATCCGGGTGGACAACGTCTACTACCTGACGTCGTCCACCATGCACTACTCGCCGGGCGCGCCGGTCCTGCGCTCGTACGACCTGGTGAACTGGGAGTTCGCCGGTCACGCCGTGCCCCGGCTCGACTTCGGCTCGAAGTACGACATGAGCGGTGGTAGTAACGCGTACGTCGACGGGATCTGGGCATCGACGCTGAACTACCGGCCGAGCAACCGGCAGTACTACTGGGCCGGGTGCATCGACTTCGCGCAGACGCACATCTACACCGCGTCCGCCGTCGACAGCACCTGGAGCAAGCACGCCACCATCCCGAACTGCTACTACGACGCCGGCCTGCTGTTCGACGACAACGACACCCCGTACATCGCGTACGGCAACGGCACCATCAGCGTCGCCCAGCTCTCCGCCGACGGAAAGTCCCAGGTCCGGGCCCAGCAGGTGTACCAGACGCCGTCGAGCATCGGCACGCTGGAAGGTGCCCGGTTCTACAAGCGCAACGGCGCCTACTACATCTGGCTCACCCGACCGGCCAACGGCCAGTACGTGCTCAAGTCGACGAACGGCCCGTTCGGCCCGTACGAGCAGCGTCAGGTGCTGCTGGATCTGCCCGGCCCGATCTCCGGCGGTGGTGTGCCGCACCAGGGCGGCCTGGTGCAGACCCAGAACGGCGACTGGTACTACATGTCCTTCGTCGACGCGTACCCCGGTGGTCGGATGCCGGCCCTGGCACCGATCACCTGGACCGGCGACGGTTGGCCGGTGTTGCAGACGGTCAACGGCAGGTGGGGCGACACGTACCCGAAGCCGAACCTGCCCGCGCCGCCGCGTGCGGTCAAGCCGCTGACCGGCACCGACACGTTCGCCGGCACCACCCTCGGCCCGCAGTGGGAGTGGAACCACAACCCGGACAACAGCAAGTGGTCGGTCAACAACGGCCTGAACCTGCAGACCGCCACCGTCACCGGCGACCTGTACAAGGCGCGCAACACGCTGACCCACCGGATCCAGGGGCCCACCTCGACCGCCACCATCGAATTGGACTACTCCACGATGCGTGACGGTGACCGCACCGGCCTGGCGGTGCTGCGCAACTCGTCGGCCTGGATCGGCATCAAGCGGGACAACGGGTCCACCCGACTGGTCATGCAGAACGGCCTGACGATGGACGGCAGTTGGAACACCACCAGCACCGGCAGCGAGGTCGCGAGCACCGGTGTCTCGGGTGGCCGGATCTGGTTGCGGGCCAACGCCGACATCAGACCCGGGTCCGGCCGGCAGGCTCGTTTCTCCTACAGCACGGACGGGGTCAACTTCACCTCGTTCGGCAACGCCCTGACGCTGGCCAACAACTGGCAGTTCTTCATGGGCTACCGGTTCGCCGTCTTCAACCACGCGACCCAGGCGCTCGGCGGCGCGGTCACCGTACGCCGGTTCGACCTGACCACACCGTGACACCAGTCACACAACGAATGGTCTGACCAGCGGCGCTGGCAGACACGTGCCCGCCGGCACGTCGAGTCGACGCCACGGCTGGTCCTCGCCGGCCTGCTCCACGCTCTGTCCAAGGGCGTAGGGCAGGCCGGCGTGCCATCGCGCATCGACGGAGAACGGCTGTTCACCGCGTACCTCAGGCGGGGGTTGGGTTATGCGGCACTGGTGCGTCGCGCAGTCCACCGACGGGCATGCCGTGTTCGGGGCGGTGGCTGGCGTAGACTATCGGCGATCCAGCGCTGGTCACCTGGGATTCAGCACCGGCGTGGTGGCTGAGCGAGGGGGATCGGGCCGGGCCGCTCCAGTCGACGTCGACGGGCTGCGGGCCGGAGATGTAGCGGGGGGAGCGAAATGGCCGTCCACGGTCCCGCGATGACGGATGTTGCTCGTCTCGCCGGTGTCTCCCATCAAACGGTGTCGCGGGTGCTCAACGGGCACCCCAACGTTCGTGAGCAGACCCGGTTGCGGGTGCGGGCGGCGATCGCCGAGCTCGGCTACCGCCCGAACGGCGCGGCACGCGCGCTGGTGACCGGTCGGTCCCAGGTCATCGGCGTGGTCGCGCAGAACACGACGCTCTACGGTCCGGCGTCCCTGCTCGCCGCGTTGGAGCAGACCGCCGCCGAGGAGGGTTTCGCGGTCAGCGTCGGCAGCGTCCGCAACCTCGACCACCGGTCCATCTCGGCGGCCGTCGAACGGCATCTGTCGCACCGGGTCGCCGGCATCGTGGTCATCGCGCCGGTCGAGTCGGCCGGTGAGGCGCTGGAGCGCCTACCGAAGGACGTACCGCTGGTCACCGTCGACGGTGACCCGAACCGACCGGTGCCGTTGGTGACCGTCGACCAGGTGGCGGGCGCCCGGGCGGCGACCCAGCATCTGCTCGACGCGGGGCACCGCACCGTCTGGCACGTCTCGGGGCCGTCCGACTGGTTCGACAGCGTCGGTCGGATCGACGGCTGGCGGGAGGCGTTGCTGGCCGCCGGCCTGGTGCCACCGCCGCTGATGCCGGGGGACTGGTCCGCGTCCTCCGGTTACCGGTGCGGGCAGATGCTGGCGCGGATGCCGGAGGTCACCGCGGTCTTCACCGCCAACGACCATCTCGCGCTGGGCGTGCTGCGGGCGTTGCACGAGTACGGCCGACGGGTGCCCGACGACATCAGCGTCGTCGGCTTCGACGACGTGCCGGAGGCGGCGTACTTCATCCCGCCGCTGACGACCGTCCGTCCGGACTTCGACGCGGTCGCGCGGGCGAGCCTGCAGATGTTGCTGACCCAGATCGAGTCGGGCACCGGTGGCGCGCTGCGGCAGACGGTCGCCCCGACCCTGGTCGCCCGCGAGAGCGTCGCCCCACCGCGTCGCTGACGTCCGGGCCACCGCGTCGCCCCGGTTGATAAGACCCGGGTCAATCGCTGCGCCATCTCACCAATCGACGAGAAGCAATGCGATGCGCGCAAGGTATTGAACCTCGTGAAATGGGACCGTAACATGATGGACGTCTCTGTTAACGCTAACAAACAATTGGCGTCCAGCTATCGGCCCATCGACCGGAGATCGTAGTCAGGGCGGGCGCCACCGACAAGGAGGCTCGATGAACCGCATCACTCGAGGTCGTCGCTGGGGGAGCGTGCTGGCAGCCGGCCTACTGGTCGCCGGCGCCCTGGTCGGCCTCCGCGCCCCCGCGGCGCAGGCGCTCGACAACGGCGTGGCGCGTACCCCCCCGATGGGGTGGAACTCGTGGAACCAGTTCGGCTGCAACATCAACGAGGCGCTGATCCGCAGCACGGCGGACGCGATCGTCAGCAGCGGGATGCGGGACCTGGGCTACCAGTACGTCGTGGTCGACGACTGCTGGTTCAACCCGAACCGGGACGCCAACGGCAACATCCAGGGTGATCCGACCCGGTTCCCGAGCGGAATGAAGGCGCTCGGCGACTACCTGCACGCCCGGGGTCTGAAGTTCGGCCTCTACCAGGTGCCGGTCGACAAGACCTGCGCGCAGTACTTCGGCGCCTACCCGGGCGCCACCGGCAGCCGGGGTCACGAGGTGCAGGACGCCAACCAGTTCGCCGCCTGGGGTGTCGACTTCCTGAAGTACGACTGGTGTTCGCCGGAGGGCAGCATCAACGACCAGGTCGCCACCTTCGCCAAGATGCGCGACGCGCTGGCCGCCACCGGCCGGCCGATCGTCTACAGCATCAACCCGAACAGCATCCACGCCAAGACCGGCCCGCAGCGCAACTGGGGGGACGTCGCCAACATGTGGCGGACCACCGAGGACATCACCAACGCGTGGGACACCGGCCAGACCAACGGCTACCCGATGGGCATCCAGAACATCATCAACGTGACGGTTCCGCTGGCCTCCTACGCACGCCCGGGTGGGTTCAACGACCCGGACATGATGGAGATCGGTCGCGGTGGCATGAACGACACGGAGATGCGCAGCCACTTCGCGATGTGGGCGATCATGGCGTCGCCGCTGATCGCCGGCAACGACGTGCGGAACATGAACGCCGCGACGCAGACCATCCTCAAGAACGCCAACCTGATCGCGATCAACCAGGACTCCCTCGGGTTGCAGGGGACGCAGGTGTCGTTCGACGGCACGCGTCGGGTGCTGGCCAAGCGGCTCGCCAACGGTGACGTCGCCGTCGCCCTGTTCAACCAGGGCTCCTCGACCACGACGATCTCGACCACGGCCTCCGCCATCGGCAAGTCCGGCTCGTCGTTCACGCTGGTGGACGCGTGGACGAATGCCACCAGTTCCAGCAGCGGAACGATCAGCGCCAGCGTCCCGGCGCACGGCACCGTCGTGTACCGGGTCAGCGGTGGCGGCACGACTCCGCCGACGACCCCGCCGCCGACCACGTCGAGCGCGTACGCCAGCGCGGCCTCCAACCGCTGCCTGGACGTGCCGAACAGCAACACCACCAACGGCACCCAGCCGGTCATCTGGGACTGCAACGGCCAGGCCAACCAGCGCTGGACGCGCAACGGTCAGACCCTGCAGGCCCTGGGCAAGTGCCTGGACGCGCCGACGAACGCGGCGGCCGGCTCCAAGGTGCAGATCTGGGACTGCAACGGCGGAACCAACCAGCAGTGGAACATCAACGCCAACGGGACGATCAGCGGCGTACAGTCCGGGCTCTGCCTGGACGTCAACAACAACGGCACGGCCAACGGCACCACGGTGATCCTCTGGAACTGCACCGCGGCGGCCAACCAACGGTGGTCGCAGCGGTAGCCACCCGAACCGGCGCTTCTCTTGGTGCCCGCGGACGACTACGGTCGTCCGCGGGCATCGGCGTGTCACGGCGTCGGACTGACCCCGGAGAGTCGCCGTGCGCTCACTCTCAAGCGATTGACTGCATGGCTACGCTCGCCTGGATGCTCCGTTACGAGACCGTGACACCGGTATTTCGGAGTAGGTGTTGACGCAACCTATGTGAGCGCTAACACTACCCGAAAGATGACAGTTGGCCCCGGCAGTCGGCGGGGGAGTCCAGAGAGGAGAACCCCGTGCGCAGGAGATTCCTGGTAGCTCTCGGCAGCGCGGCGCTGGCGCTGAGCCTTGCGGCGTGCAGTGGCGAGGGAGCGGGCAGCGACGGCGACAAGAGCGGCGAGAAGCCCAGCGACCTGACCATCGGTGTGTCGATGCCGACCCAGACCTCGGAGCGGTGGATCGCCGACGGCAACGCGGTGAAGTCCAAGCTCGAGGCGAAGGGCTACAAGGTCGACCTCCAGTACGCCGGCGACGACATCCCGACGCAGTCCCAGCAGGTCGACCAGATGATCACCCAGGGTGCGGACGTCCTGGTGATCGCGGCGATCGACGGCACGGCGCTCAACAGCCAGCTGCAGGCCGCCGCGGCCGCGAAGATTCCGGTCATCTCCTACGACCGGCTGATCCGTGGCAGCAAGGACGTCGACTTCTACGTCAGCTTCGACAACTACAAGGTAGGCGTCGCCCAGGGCACCGCGCTGCTCGTCGGTCTCGGCCTGCTGAACAAGGACGGCTCGAAGGGCACCGCCAAGGGCCCGCTGAACGTCGAGCTCTTCGCCGGGTCGCTGGACGACAACAACACCCAGTACTTCTACGGCGGCGCGATGGACACGCTGAAGCCGTTCATCGAGGACGGCACGCTCGTCGTCAAGTCCAAGCAGACCACCCCCGAGCAGATCGCCACCCTGCGCTGGCAGCAGGAGACCGCGCAGAAGCGGATGGAGAACCTGCTCACCTCCAGCTACAACGACGGCTCGAAGGTCGACGGCGTGCTGTCCCCGTACGACGGCATCTCCCGGGGCATCATCACCGCGCTGCAGAACGCCGGCTACGGCAGCGGCGCGAAGAAGCTCCCGGTGGTCACCGGTCAGGACGCGGAGATCGCCTCGATCAAGCTGATCAACGACGGCGTGCAGAACTCCACCGTCTTCAAGGACACCCGACTGCTGGCCGAGCAGGCCGTCAACGCGTCCGAGGCGTTCCTGCAGAAGAAGCAACCGCAGGCCAACGACACCCAGACGTACAACAACGGGGTCAAGGTCGTCCCGGCGTACCTGCTGCCGATCGCCACGGTCTACAAGGACGACATCAAGGCCACGCTGATCGACTCGGGCTACTGGACGGCGGAAGAGGTCGCCGCCGGCCAGGCCAAGAAGTAAAGCCACTCGTCGGGCCCGGCGGTCTCCGCCGGGCCCGACGCCGTGGCGTACCACGTCCGACCTGACAGAGGACAGTGACAATGGACGACACCATCCTTGAGATGCGCCGCATCACGAAGACCTTCCCCGGCGTGACCGCGCTGGAGGACGTCACCCTCGCCGTCCGTCGCGGGGAGATCCACGCCATCTGCGGGGAGAACGGCGCCGGCAAGTCAACCCTGATGAAGGTGCTGTCCGGCGTCCACCCGTCCGGCTCGTACGACGGTGAGATCCTCTTCGACGGCAAGCCGGTGCAGTTCCGGGGCATCCGCGACAGCGAGGCCAACGGCATCGTCATCATCCACCAGGAACTCGCCCTGGTGCCGTACCTGTCGATCGCGGAGAACATCTTCCTCGGCAACGAGCGGCGCGGCCGCACCGGGCTCATCGACTGGAACCTGGCCAACGCCGAGGCGGCGAAGCTACTGGCGTCCGTCGGGCTGCACGAGAACCCCGTCACCCCGGTCATCCAGCTCGGCGTCGGCAAGCAGCAGCTGGTGGAGATCGCCAAGGCGCTGTCGAAGAAGGTGAAGCTGCTCATCCTCGACGAGCCCACCGCCGCGCTCAACGACATCGACTCCGCTCACCTGCTCGACCTGCTGCGGGCACTGCGGGACCAGGGCATCACCTGCATCATGATCTCGCACAAGCTCAACGAGATCATGGCCATCGCCGACTCGACGACGGTCATCCGCGACGGGCGCACGGTCGAGACCCTCGACATGAAGTCCGACGACGTGAACCAGCAGCGGATCATCCGCGGCATGGTCGGCCGTGACCTGGACAGCTTCTACCCCGACCGGGAGTCGTCCCCCGGCGAGGAGGTCCTCCGCATCGAGGACTGGACGGCGCGGCACCCGGTCCAGGACCGGATGATCGTCGAGGGCGTCAACCTGTCCGTGCGCGCCGGTGAGGTGGTCGGCATCGCCGGCCTGATGGGCGCCGGGCGCACCGAGCTGGCGATGAGCGTGTTCGGTCGGTCGTACGGGCGCGACATCAGCGGCCGGCTGTTCGTGCGCGGGAAAGAGGTGCAGGCGCGTACCGTCGCCGAGGCGATCGACAACGGGATCGCGTACGTCACCGAGGACCGCAAGCACTACGGTCTCAACCTCATCGACGACGTGCGGCGCAACGTGTCCGCCGCCGCGTTGGACCGCCTGTCCCGGCTGGGCTGGGTCAACGGCAACGAGGAGATCAAGGTTGCCGAGACGAGCCGCCAGGAGATGAACATCCGGACGCCGAGCGTGATGGCGGTGGTCGGCAAGCTCTCCGGCGGCAACCAGCAGAAGGTCGTCCTGTCGAAGTGGCTGTTCACCGACCCGGACGTGCTGATCCTGGACGAACCCACCCGTGGGATCGACGTCGGGGCCAAGTACGAGATTTACACCATCATCAACCGGCTGGTGGCCGCCGGCAAGGCAGTGATCGTCATCTCCTCCGAGCTGCCGGAGCTGCTCGGGATGTGCGACCGCATCTACACCCTCGCCGCCGGCCGGATCACCGGTGAGATGCCGGTGGCCGAGGCTACTCAGGAGAGCCTCATGGAGCTGATGACCAAGGACAAGGAGCTCGTCGGATGACCGACATCAAGACCTCTTCGACGGAGCGCCCGACGCCCCCGGACAGCGCGCCCGCCGCCGCCCTGCACAGCGGGACGAGCGACCTGCGGGCGTTGGTGTTGAACAACCTGCGGCAGAGCGGGATCTACGTCGCCCTGGTCGTCATCGTCGCGCTCTTCGCGCTGCTCACCGACGGGGTGCTGCTGAGCCCCGGAAACATCACCAACATCGTCCTTCAGTACTCGTACATCCTGGTGCTCGCCATCGGGATGGTCATCCTGATCATCGGCGGTCACATCGACCTGTCGGTCGGATCGGTGGTCGCGCTGACCGGAGCGGTCTCCGCCGTCCTGGTGATCCAGCAGGGGCATCCCTGGTGGATCGGCGTCCTGGCGGCACTGGCCGTCGGCATCGCCGTCGGTGCCTGGCACGGCTTCTGGGTGGCGTACGCCGGCATTCCGGCCTTCATCGTGACCCTGGCGGGCATGCTGCTGTTCCGGGGCCTCACCCTGCGGGTGCTCGACAACATCTCGCTGTCGCCGTTCCCGGCCGAGTACCAGAAGGTCGCGGCGGGCTTCCTCAACGGACTGCTCGGTGGAAACGGCTTCGACGCCTTCACGTTGCTGATCGGCGCCGTCGCCGTGGCCGGCTACGCGGTGAGCGGCTTCCGCACCCGCGTGGCGCGCATCCGCTACCAGCAGCACGTCGAGTCGTTCCCGCTGTTCGTCGCCCGGGTCGTGCTGGTCGGCGCGGTCATCATGTACTTCGCCTGGCAGCTGGCGCACGCCCGCGGTCTGCCGATCGTGCTGATCATCCTCGCGGTCCTCGTGCTGGTCTACGGCCTGGTCACCCGGCGTACCGTCTTCGGTCGCCAGGTCTACGCGATCGGTGGCAACCTGTCGGCGGCGGCGCTGTCCGGGGTGAAGGTCCGGACCGTCAACTTCTGGATGTTCGTCAACATGGGCTTCCTGGCCGCGGTGGCGGGCGTCATCTACTCCTCGCGGTCCAACGGCGCCCAACCCGCCGCCGGCAACATGTTCGAGCTGGACGCGATCGCCGCGGCCTTCATCGGCGGCGCGGCGGTCACCGGTGGTGTCGGCACCGTGGTGGGCGCGATGGTCGGCGGTCTGATCATGGCGGTGATGAGCAACGGCATGCAGCTGATGGGCATCGACCAGTCGACCCAGTCGGTGGTGAAGGGCCTCGTCCTGCTCGTCGCGGTCGCCTTCGACGTCTACAACAAGCGTCGGGCCGGAACGGCCCGCTGACGCCTGGACCGTACGCACGTGCGCCCCTGCCCGCCTCGCGGGTGGGGGCGCACGTCGTTTCGGCAGGATGCCGTCCCGTGCGGTGCCGATCCTTGAGCGGTTCGAGGTGGTGGGGATCCCGCTGCGCCGAACGGCGCAGCGGGATCACGCGCTCAGTGGCAGTTGCCGGTGCCGCTGTCGCTGTAGGTCTGCCCGGCCACCGGCACGAACTGCCAGTCGTAGCTGCCGGAGTGCAGGGTGAACTTCAGGACGCCCCACGCCGAACTGTTGCGGGCTTCGCTGTTGGGCTGGATGGTGCCGAAGCCGTAGTGGCTCGCGCCACCCATGCCGGCGACGAAGCTGCGCAGACCCCGACTGCTGTCGGCGCCACCGGAGGGGTTCATCGGTGCGAACCGCTCGTACACGTGGTTGTGTCCCCACACCACGACGTCGGCGTTGTAGTCGTAGAGCGCCTGGTACAGCGGGCGCGTGGACGTCGACGGCGCGTGGTTGGAGCTGGACGTGAACAGCGGGTGGTGCCAGTACGCCAGCGTGCACGGCTTGCTGGTGGCGGCCAGGTCGGCGCGCAGCCACTGCTCCTGGGTCGATCCGGCGGACATGCTGATGTTCGAGTTCAGCGACACGATGTGCCAGTTGCCGAGGTCGAAGGAGTAGTAGCCACGGCCACTCGGGCCGGCTGACGTACCGAAGTAGTTGTAGTAGCCGGTCGCGCCGGACGTGTTGTAGTCGTGGTTGCCCGGCGACGGCCGGGTGCGGCTCTTGTGCCGCCCCCAGGTGGGCTCGTAGTAGCTGTTGAACTGCGACGCGGTGCCGCTGTCGTAGACGTTGTCGCCGGTGGTGAAGACCGTGCCGGGGATGGTGTCGAGCAGCGCGGCGGTGGCGCTGTCGCCGGAGCCGGAGTCGGCGATGTCGCCCGCGCCGACGAACACCGGGTCACCGGACGGAGGCGTGGTGGTCCCGGTGGTGACCACCAGTTGCGGGGCGTCCGCGCCGCTCTCGCGGGTGTCGTAGTACGCGCCGTCACCGCTGGCGGAGGTCGCGCCGAAGCTGTACGTGCCGTTGCCGGTCACCGCAGCCGTGACGTCGACCTCGTACCAGGTGTTGCCGCTGACCGCGCCGATCGTGCCGAGTGTGGCGCCGTCGATGGCCGGTTGGTTGTTCCAGGTGGTGCCGGTCTCCGACCAGGTCGTGTTGGACATCCGGCGGAACGTGCCACCGGCGTCGCTGCCGCTGTTGCCGCTGATCGTGCGCAGCCGCAGCTTCGCGCTGGTCACCGTGCCGCTGACGCCGCTCACCGTGAAGCGCAGGAACGAGCGTCGCACCGGCGAGTTGTCGACGACCATCTGCGTCGACGTGCCGTAGTTGGTGGAGGCCGTGTCGCTCTGGACGTAGGTGTCGGCGACCGGCGTGAACGTCACGCTCGCCGCCGACGCCGAGCCGGCAGCGGTCACGACGACGGCGGCGGTCGCGGCGAGGACCACCGTGACTACCCCCAGCGTCACCGGCGGACGGGGGAATCGAATGTCCATCCAGGACTCCTTCGCATCGTGGGAAGAGCGCAAGGAATGTAGGAGAGTCGACGGTCCGAAGGGCCACAGTCGAATGAACAGTACGCTCAGCCAGTGAAACATCTCGATGTTCGTCGGATGTTCACCCGCCGCACGCCTGGCGGCTCCCGTCGAACCCTTGCCGCTCCTGCGTCCAGTCGCCACGATGGCTGACCGTCAGCTACCGACCCGAGGAGATGCTCGTGTACCTGTCGACCGTCTCCCGGCCGGTCGCCGACCCACCGGAATCGGGGCCTCGGCGTCGACGACTGGCCATGGTCAGCGGCAACGTCGTCGCGCTCGGCACGGTCAGTCTGATCACCGACGTCTCGGCCGAGATGGTGGCCGCCGTCCTCCCCCTCTATCTGGTGCTGGGCCTGCAACTCAGCCCGGTGGCGTTCGGGGTGCTCGACGGCGTGCACACCGGTGCCACCGCGTTGCTGCGGGTCGTCGGTGGCTTCGTCGCCGACCGGTTCCAGCGGCGCAAGCTGGTCGCGGGTCTCGGCTACACCCTCTCCGCGGTCGCGAAGCTCGGGCTGCTGCTCGCCGGCCGGTCGATACCGGCGATCGGTGCCGTCATCGCCGTGGACCGGCTCGGCAAGGGTGTCCGCAGCGCACCCCGCGACGCCCTGATCACACTCTCCACCCCGCCCGAGGCGCTGGGCCGGGCGTTCGGGGTGCATCGCGCGATGGACAGCGTCGGCGCGTTCCTCGGGCCGCTCGCCGCGTTCGCGGTCCTGCTGGTCGTCGGGCAGTCGTACGACGCGGTGTTCGTCACCAGCTTCTGCGTCGCAGCCCTGGCCGTGGTGGTGCTCGTGCTGTTCGTCCGGGAGCGGCCACCGGGGGAGGTGAGGGGCGAGGTGAAGGACGAACCGAAGGTCTCCGTCCGGGAGGCTCTCGGGCTGTTCCGTGGCGGACCGGCCCGTCGACTCGTGCTGGCCGCCGCGATGCTCGGGTTGGCCACCGTCGGCGACGGGTTCGTCTACCTGTTGTTGCAGCGTCGGGAGGATCTCGGCCTGCGCTGGTTCCCGCTGCTCGCAGTGGGCACCAGCCTCGCGTACCTGCTGCTCGCCGCCCCGCTCGGCGTGCTCGCCGACCGGATCGGGCGGCTGCCCGTGGTGATCGGCGGCTACACCGCCCTCGGTGCGACGTACCTGCTGCTGGCCGGGCCGGTCGACGGCTGGCCCCTGATCGTGCTGACGCTGACGCTCTACGGCGCGTTCTACGCGGCCACCGACGGCGTGCTCATCGCGCTCGCCGGGCCGGTCCTGCCGGCACGGCTGCGGACCACCGGGATCGCTCTCGTGCAGACCGGGCAGGCCCTGGCGTACCTCGTCTCCTCGGTCCTGTTCGGTCTCGCCTGGCAGGCGTTCGGGCCGGAGACCGCGATCCGCGCGGCGGCCGTCGCGGTCGCCGGGGTCCTGGTCCTCACGCTGCTCCTGCTGGTGCCCCCGTCCCGCCTCGCCACCCGGAAGGTGCCCCGATGACCGCGATGTCGACCCGAGCGAAACTCGGCGTGGTGACCGCCTCGGCCGTGCTGCTGGCCGGTGTGGCGGTCGGCTACGTGGCCACGGCGGCGGAGACCGCACCGAAGCCGCCTCCCACCACCGGCGAGCAGGCGGTCACCCTGACGCCCGGCCCGCGCCTGCTGGCGATCACCGACCGGCACGTCTCCACCGTCGCCGCGGCCGACCCCACCGGGCCGCGTACCGTCTCCGGCCTGGAATGCCTCCGGGTGTACGCCGCCGCCGGCACCGGCGTCTGCCTGAAGCCGGAGACCGCGTGGTCGTACCAGATGGTCGTGCTCGACGCCGCGTTGCGTGAGACCCGGAGGATCAGCGTGCCGGGTCTGCCGAACCGGGCCCGGGTCTCGGCCTCCGGACGGATGGTCTCCTGGACGACGTTCGTCGGCGGCGACTCCTACACCTCCAGCGGCTTCTCCACCCGCACCGGAATCCTCGACACCCACAGCGGGGTCACCGTCGCCACGCTGGAGGAGTTCGCGATCACGAAGGACGGTCGACGCTACCGCCACCCGGACGTCAACTACTGGGGTGTCACCTTCACCGCCGACGACAACCGCTTCTACGCGACCATGTCGACCGGGGGCAGGAGGTACCTCGTCCGAGGTGACGTCGCCGCCCGCACCGTCGAGACGGTGAAGGAGAACGTCGAGTGCCCGTCGCTGTCGCCGGACGGCACCCGGCTCGCGTTCAAGGAGGCCGTCGACGCCGATCCGGCGAAGGGCTGGCGGCTCTCGGTCCTCGACCTGGCGACCATGCGGGTCACCGTGACGGCCGAGGCGACGAGCGTGGACGACCAGGCCGCCTGGCTGGACGGGTCCACGCTGGCCTACACGCTGCGGCAGGACGACGGGCGGCCGGACGTGTGGAGCGTCCCGGCCGACGGGTCCGGCGCGCCGAAGCTGGTGATCCCCGGCGCCGAGTCGCCGTCCCCGCTCACCTGACGGATCGGCCCTCGGGCAGCCACGACACCTGACCGCCTTGGTGCGGACAGCATTCCGTCATGTGGGATTCCGCGCCGCACCCATCGCCGTTCATCGACGTTCCCGAGGCTGCTGACCATGACAAGGCTCAGTCGTCGCATCTTCGTCCTCAGTGGACTGGTGACCGCCGGTGTCGCGCTGACACCACGCCAGAACGCCCGCGCCGCGGTGCCGTACCCCTTCAAGCTCGGTGTGGCGTCCGGTGACCCGGCGCCCGACAGCGTGGTCCTCTGGACCCGGCTGGCACCGTCGCCGCTCAACGCCGACGGGCAGGGCGGCATGGCCAACGCCGACGTGACAGTCGAGTGGCAGGTGTCCACCACCGACCGGTTCACCTCGCTGGTCGCCTCCGGTTCGGTGGTCGCCCGCTACGCCGACGCGCACTCGGTGCACGCGATAGCGGGCGGGCTCGCCGCCGACTCCGACTACTTCTACCGGTTCCGGGCCCAGGGTCAGATCTCCCCGGTCGGGCGTACCCGGACCGCCCCGGCGCCCAGCTCCTTCGGCCGCGACCTGGTGATGTCCTTCGCCTCGTGTGCGCACTACGAGGCCGGTTACTACACCGCGTACCGGAGGATGGCCGAGGACAACCCGGGGCTGATCCTGCACCTCGGGGACTACATCTACGAGGGCGGCGTCAACACCTCCGCCGTGCGGCAGCACGTCGGCGCCGAGATCGTGTCGCTGGCCGACTACCGCCGCCGGTACGCGCTCTACAAGTCCGACCCGGACCTGCAGGCGGCCCACGCGGCGGCGCCCTGGCTGGTGGTGCCGGACGACCACGAGGTGGAGAACAACTACGCCGACATGGTCCGCAACGACAGCAGCCCCACGCTGACCGCCGCGCAGTGGACCGCCCGGCGGACCGCCGCCTACCGGGCCTACTACGAGAACATGCCGCTGCGCCCGGCCTCCGCCGCGAACGGCAACAGCATCCCGCTGTACCGACGCGTCCGGTGGGGTCAGCTCGCCACCTTCCACATGCTCGACACCCGGCAGTTCCGCGACGACCAGGCGTGCGGTGACGGCTGGAAGGTGTGCGCGGACGCGGACCTGACCTCCCGGTCGCTGACCGGGGCGGCCCAGGAGGCGTGGCTGCTCGACGGCCTGGCCCAGCGTTACGGCACCTGGGACATCCTCGGTCAGCAGGTCTTCTTCGCCCGGCAGTTCGACGCCGCCGGGGCGGCCAGCATGGACGCCTGGGACGGCTACCGTGCGTCGCGTAGCCGCATCCAGACCGGCTGGCAGCAACGCGGGGTACGCAACCCGCTGGTGCTCACCGGCGACGTCCACAAGTCGTGGGCCAACGAGCTGAAGGCCGACTACGCCAACCCGTCGTCCGCGACCATCGGCACCGAACTGGTCTGCACCTCGATCACCTCCGCCGGCAACGGCACCGGAAGCACCACCATCCCGAACGCGGCGACCAACCCGCACCTGAAGTTCCACTCGGACCGGCGGGGCTACGTTCGTACCACGATCAGTCGCAGCCAGGTCCGCGCGGACTTCCGCGCACTGAACACGGTGACCGAGCACGGCGCGGCGGCTTCCACGGTGCGTTCGTTCGTGATCCTCGACGGCCAGCCCGGCCTCCAGGCCGGCTGAGGGAGAGCCACACCATGACCGCGATCACCGCACTGCTCACCGCGTCCCTGCTGGTCCCGAACCTGGCACCGGCCCCGACCGCCATGACCGCCGAGGCGGTCACCTGGACCACCGCGAACAGCGTCGCCACCGGCGACCAGGACCTGCCCTCCATCGCCATGAACCGCAACGGCCAGGTCGCCGTCGTGTGGGAGGACGACCGGGACAGCACCGCGCCCGAGGACGACACCCACAGCGAGATCTACCTGCGACTCTTCCGCGACGGCACACCCGGCTACGAGCTGAAGCTCTCCAACGGTGGCACCAGCGGGGCCGCCTGGCGGCACATCAGCCCCGACGTCGGGCTCGACGACAGGGGCAACGCCGTGGTGGTCTGGGCCGCCGACGGCGACGGCAACGGCTACTACAACATCCAGTACCGGGTGGTCTCACCGACCGGCGCGGTGCTCGGCTCGGGCCAGGCGAACGCCTCCGACGCCGGGCAGCAGATCTGGCCGAAGGTCGGCGTCGACCCGGACGGCGCGCCGACCACCGCCGCGGTCGGCTTCACCGTCGCCTGGGAGGACGTGCAGGGAACCGCACCCGCCACCGTCAGGGCCGCCGGCTTCACCGCGCCCACCACCAAGGGGTACGAGGTGACGGCCTCACAGACGACCGGGACGCACCACCGCCCCGACGTGGCGGTGTCGGCGTCCGGCGAGGCACTCGTGGTCTGGGACGAGGACGCCGACGCGAACGGCTCGGACAACATCGGGTTGACCCGGCTGGCCCGGTCCACCGGCGCGGTGGTGCTGTCCCGGCGGACGGCCAACGCGCAGAGCGGCGGCCAGCAGCGGCGTGCCTCGGTCGCGGCGAACTTCGCCGGTGACTTCACCGTCGGCTGGGAATCCGACCACACCGGCACCCGGGGTGTCTGGGCGCGTTCGTTCACCGCGGCCGGTACGGCCCGGCACGGGGAGGTCGAGGTCTCCACCGGCGCCGGTGCCGTCGTGCCCAGCGTGGGCATCGACGACCAGGACAACGCCGTGGTGGGCTGGACCGTGTCGGGCGCGAACCCGGACGTCTGGGCCCGGGGCCTCAACCCCGACGGCACTGTCGACGGCCGACTGGCGGCCCAGGCGTTGAGCCAGACCACCACCGGTCGCCAGGAGCACTTCGCGCTCGCCGCGTCGCCGTGGGGCGAGGTGAGCGTCTGCTACACCGACGACAACGACGGGAACACCTTCGACCAGGTGCTCCTCGGCCTCGGCACGACGAACTCCACCTGGCTGATGTCCGCCGACGACCTGCGCCGACTCAAGGCGCGGGGCACCCCGACCCGCTGAGCCGAGCGGGCCCGTTCAGCCTGCGTGGTCGGGCTCGCCGCCGACCCTCGCCACCCCGTCGTCCGCGCCGCCGGGCGACGGGGTGGCCACAGCGCGCAGAGTCACCGACCGGTCGGTGTGGTCGACCTCGAAGAGCGTTCCGGCCGGGAAGCCGGCCAACGTCTCGGGCGGCAACTGGATCGTGCCGTCGCCGGCCACCACGGCGAAGTCCCGCCCGTCGCGCCCCTCGGCCCCGACCCGACCGTCCCGGATCGTGACGGCGCGGCCCAACCGGGCACCCACCTCGCCGTCATGGGTCACCACGACGACTGTGGTGCCCCGCTCCGCGTTGACGGTGGCCAGCGCCGCGAGCACCTCGTCCCGACCGGACCCGTCGAGCTGGCTGGTCGGCTCGTCGACCAGGAGCAGACCGGGCCCGGCCGCGAGCCCCTGCGCCAGAGCGGCCCGCTGACGCTGCCCAGGAGTCAGGTCGCCCATCCGCCGGGCGCCGGCGCCGCCGAGGCCGACGAGGTCCAGGATCGCCTCCGGCGGATCGAGCCGGCGTCCGGCGATGCGTGCCGCAGGTCGCTGCGCCAACCAGACGTTGCGCGCCAGCGACACGTACGGCAGCAGGTTGCGTTCGGCGCCTTGGAGCACCGTGCCGACAGTGGCCCCGCGCAGAGCGGCCAGGCCCTTGGCGGAGAGTCGGGACAGCTCGTGGTCGCCCACGTAGACGCGCCCGGCGGAAGGCTGCGTGAGCCCGCCGAGGATCGCCACCAGAGTGGACTTTCCCGAGCCGGACGGGCCCACCAGCGCCAGCATCTCGCCGGCGGCGATTCGCAGGTCCACCCCGGAGAGCGCGACGACGTCACCGGTGGCAGTGGGATAGATGTGGATCAGCCGGTGGCAGGTGACGGCCACGCCTCCGGCCGGCAGGGTGACGGGCACCGACTCGTGCGCCTCGGCGGTCATCGGCCAGTCCGGCGGCGTACCGAGGCGGCGACAACCTGACCGAGAACGACTGCGGTGAGGGCGAACAGCGTGACCGTGGGCACCACGAACACCAACAGACGGCCGACGTCCGGCCACTCGGGTACTGGCACCGGGGAGCGGCCGTCACTGAACAACCGCTGGCCGCTTCGGGTGAGAAGCCAGATCACCACTGTGACGAGGGCGCCCGAGACGGCGGCGACCGCGACCGGCCATCCGTAGCCGCCACGGACCGCGCCTGGTGGCAACCCCTGCCGACGCAGCGCCACCAACATGGCCACCCGGCTACGCTGCTCGGCCGCCGCCATCGCGACCAGGCCGGCCGCTCCGATCAGCACCCCCGCCAGCGCCGCGAACATGTTGAAGCGCACGGCCAACGCCATCGCCTGCCGATCGAGATCCTGGCGGAGGGCGATGGCCGTCCGGTCGTTCTTGATGACCAGGCCCTGGGCGCGAAGTCGGTCGAGGACGTCAGTGGGGGCTGTGCGAGCCAACCAGACCTCTTCGTTGCCATTCTGGCTGGCGACGGCGAGTCGATCCGCGTACTCCAGGTCGAGAATCAGACCGGATCGACCGAGCCGCGGCAGACGATCGGCCAGACCACCGACCAACGCCCTGGTCGGTGTCCCGTCGACCCCGTCGTACGCATGGACCCCGGCGAGCGGCGTTCCCATCGACCGGGTCAGGTAGACGGGTAGCGGGAAGGGTGCGTCGACAACTGCGATCCCGGCCGGCGTCGCACGCCGGTTCTCCGTCACGGTGAGAACGAGCGCCGCCTCCGTCCCGCTGGCGACGTCGAGGAAAGTGTCGTCGGGATCGGACAGCCGCCACCGCGTCGGGTCGGCGAACTGCGCACCGGTCAGCACGATGTTCTCGCGATCGCCGTCCTCATCGCCGGTTCGCAATGCCTCGAAGCGGGCCTCCAGGTTTCCGGACACCACCGGTGCGACGATGTCGATTTTGACCAGCCGGCATTCCTGCGTGCACTCGGGCACCTGGAGGACGTAGCCCTTACGGCCGGGCTCGATGTCATCGCGAGAGGTGACCACTCGGGTGCCGTTGGCGCTGGAGACCGTGACCGCGAGGCGGACCCGATTGCCGCCGAAGAGCTTGGCGTCGAAGCTGGCGGAGATCTGAACGGTGAGCAGGCGCCCGCGCAGTCGCACAGGTTCCCCGGGCACAGCTGGGCGGATCTTTCGCGCGACGTCCGCCAGGGACACGCCGTAGGACGGATGCGACCCGGCCACTGTCGCCAGCCGGTCGGAGTCCACTGCCAGCAACGGTGTACCAATCGTTGAGGACGAGTCCGTCACCACCGTGGCCATCGCGAAGCGACCTTCGGGATCGGCCGCCCGAACGGCTGCCAACAGGTGCGAACGCGACGTGGCGTCGACCTCGACCACGCGCGGCGCACCGACCTCGACGGTCGCCCGGTCACGGTAGGCGGCCGACGCGACCTCGCTCGTGGCGACGGTGAACGCGAGCATCGCGACGACCACTGTGAGCAGCGCGATCAGGGGCCGGAACCGTGGTTGCCGAGCCACCTGCACCAGGGCGAGACCACTGGCGGTCCGGCCACGCGCCAGCAGCGCACCACCCACCGCGGCGCCGGCGATCATGGTGACTCGCGCCAGCAGCACCGCTGCGGCGAGTGCCCCGGCGACCGGGGCCACCAGTGCCAGTCCGCTGGGCGATCCGCCGGAGCGCAACTGCACGACGGCAGCCACGGCGACGGACACCGCGACGACATCACCGACTGTCGACCGCCACCCCCGTACCCGTGCCGGAACCCGGCGTAGCAGGTCGATGACTGGTGCGGACAACATCCGAGCCTGGGCCAGCAGCACCGCGGCGAGCGCGCCGAGGGCGCCGATGGCGGCGAAGCCGATCACGGTGGCGTCCACCGTGACGTCGGCGCGGGCCGGGAGGGTGTGCGCGGCGAGCACCTTGGCGGCGGCGAGGCCACCCAGGCAGCCGAGGGGGATCGCGACCAACGCGGGTGCGGCGTGCTCGCCGATCGCCAGCACCCACAGGCGTCGGCGCTGCACCCCGCGGAGCAGGAGCAGGCCCTGCTCCGGTCGACGCTGGTCGGCGGCCGAACTCACCGCGACGAAGAGCACCAGCCAGCAGAGCAGGACCAACAGCCCGGCGCCCAGCGTCACGCCGTCGGCCAACTGCCCTCGTTGCACGGTGACGCGATCAAGCAGGCTCGGCAGGGTGGTGCCGGCACCGAAGCCCTCGCGGCTCCCGTCGCGCTGCACCATCGTGATCGCGTCTCGCAGGCCCCGTACGGACCGGCTGTCCAACAGGTGCTCGGTGACGTAGAGGTCGGCTGTCGACACGTGCAGGATCGCCTGCTCGTCGGCCAGGGGTGCGACCTCGGCGGTGAAGATCGCATCCTGGGCGCTGCCCGCGATCGACGTGCCGGGTGGCCCTGCGGCTGGTGGCCGAATGAGCTCCGCGCCGAGCCAGAACGGATCGGTCACGTCCCGCGGTCGGTAGACACCGGCCACCCGCACCGGCACCGCGCCGAAGGTGAACTGATCACCGACGACGACGCCGAGACGGGCGGCGGTGTGCGTGCTGACCATGACCTCGGGGAGTTGACCCTTCGAGGTGGACCGAGGGCAGGCTCCGGTCAGGTCGACCCGCTCGCAGACCCCCGCTCGGAAGGTCAGGTTCGAGGTCACGCTCCCGGCCCGGCCGGCGGCGACGCCACCGCTCTGGGCGCCCAGGACGACGTCGAATCCGGCCGGCGTGAGTTGCCTGACCTTGGCCGCGAACATGCTGCGTGCGGGGTCGGCTGGCATTCCCGGATGTTCGACGACTTCGGTGAGCCGTACCCGAAGCTCGTTCGGCGACGCCTTCGACATCTCGTAGCTGGCCAGGGACTGCCCGGCCGCGGCGACATAGCTCGGTGCCGCCGCGGCGGCGGCGCTGGCGAGCACTGCTAGCAGGAGCACCGCCAAGGCGTGTGCCCGGCGTGCCGCGAGCGCTCCCCAGATGACCGTCAGCATTGATGGTGAGGGTATTGACGTGACCGCTCGTTCACCGTCCCGGCGGATGGACCGAGACCCAACGGTTACGGCACTCCCTCAGCCGCGGACGATCTCCGCTCGCCCCTCGACGAGATGCAGCTCGGCTCCGCAGGCGGCGGCCAGATCCGGATCGTGGGTGGCGAACACGACGGCAGCGCCCCGCCGCGCCTCATCGTGGAGCAGCCCCAGCACCCGCTGCCGATTGCCCGCGTCCAGCTCGCTGGTCACCTCGTCGGCCAGCAGCACGTCGCCACGCAGAGCCAGGCCGCGGGCGACGGCCGCACGTTGCTGCTGACCGCCGGACAACTCCTCGACGAGCTGGTCGGCCTGGCCGGAGAGCCCCAACAGCTCCAATGTCGCGGCGGTCTGCCGACGGGCTTCGGGTGGTGGCGTGCCGTCGGCCACGAGAGCCACCTGGAGGTTCTCGGCTGCGGTGAGGATGGGAGCCAGACCGTTGTCCTGTGGGATGAGGACGATCCGGTGCTGCACCGCGTGATCGCGGTCGCGCAGCGGCTGCCCGTCGACGCTCACTGCGCCGGCACGTGGCCGCAGCAGCCCCGCAATCGCGCTGAGCAGAGTGGTCTTGCCCGCGCCCGAAGACCCGGTCACCGCGAGCAACCGACCCGGACGGACTGCCATCGAGACGTCCCTGAGGACGGCCGGCCCGTCGCCGTAACCGACGGAGATCCCGTCAATGCTCAACACGTGCCACCGCCCCCTGCCCGGCATCGATGATCCGCAGACTGCCACGGCTCGCCGACCCGCACAATCCCGGTGGCTCAGCCTGCGGTGCGACGTGCTCGGACCTGGGTCAGCCGTTCGTGCAGGACCAGGGCGGCGAGGAAGGCCGCCAGCAGCCCGAGTGCGGCCAGCGCGGGCAGGATCCGGGCCACCGGCATCAACGCCGGCACGAGGCCGAGCGCGACGAGTTGGCCCGGCGTGTCGCGTACGGTCAGCCGGAGGAACAGTAGACGGCCGACGAGGTAGAGCGCGGTTCCGCCGTAGAGCACAGCAGTCGCCGGCCACACCATCGGCTCCCCGCTGGGGTGGCCCGGCTGATCGGTCAGACTCGCGAGGACCAGGTGAAGGCCCAACGCGAAGTAGACCACCCCGGCGACCAGCGGCAGGTGTGCCAGCGTGTACGCGTCCGACGCCAACTGCTGGCGACGCCGGGAGCCCGGTGGGGCCGCGGTCAGCACGTTCGCGGCGGCCGGGGCGACGCCCACGAAGTAGAGCCACCACAGGCACACGGTCGCGGCGAAGCCGAACACCGCGGCCAACAGCACCGGCCAGGCAATCATGGCCCGGCCCACGCCGGCCCCGGCCGACAGCAGGGACTCACCGAGCACGATGATCAGCACCAGGCCGTGGCGTTCGGCGAAGTGGGCTCCGCTGCGAACCTCCCCGAAGCTGACGGCGGTGGTGAGCCGGCCGCCGCCGTAGTCGACGATGAACGCCACGGTCCACAGCACGGTCTGCGCGGTCCCGCCGAGGATGGCTCCCACCAGCAGCGGGGCCCAGGCGGTCATGGTGGACACGGCGAAGCGCAGGGTTTGCCGGCGGTACTGCGGG
Organism: Micromonospora sp. WMMD1155; assembly: GCF_029581275.1. Classification (NCBI taxonomy): domain Bacteria; kingdom Bacillati; phylum Actinomycetota; class Actinomycetes; order Micromonosporales; family Micromonosporaceae; genus Micromonospora; species Micromonospora sp. WMMD1155. Next base: position 700,263 of record NZ_CP120742.1, on the reverse strand, counting down.
TTGCCGGACGAGGCGTAGGTCATCAGGCCGAGGTGTAGCCCTCGGACCACGATGTAGGCGACGGCCAGGGTGAGTGGCGGGCTCAGCGCGCCGTCATGGCGCTGCCACGCCTCCGGGATCACCAGCGCGGCCACGAAGATGGCGGCCATCGCCGCGAGCATGCCGGCCAGCACCGGGCCCTTGTCGGCGCGGACCTGATTGGCCAGCCACGCGTAGCAACTCCAGGAGTACCAGAACCAGAGCAGGAGCAGCAGCCCGTGGTAGAGGGTGAGCGGCCCCAGCGACTCCGCCATGAAGCCGATGAGCCGTGTGAGCGCGAAGACCAACACCAGGTCGAAGAAGATCTCGAAGGTGGTGGCCCGGTGCGCCTCCTCGACCAGCACCGGCCGGGAATGGTGGCCGCGGCTCATCCGCTCATCCTGGTCTGTCCCGCACCGGGTGCGCGGGCCAACGCCCAGCTCAGACGAGATCAGCCGAAGAGCAGGTCGAGGTGAGCATCCAGTGCGTCCAGCGCCTGCTCGGCCGTGTACTGCCCGCCGAGCAGGTAGACACCCAGCCCTTCCATCAGCGCCAACAGGCCGGCCGCGGCGGCGTCGCCCCGGCCTTCCGGCAGGAGGCCGGCGATGAACTCGGTGAGCTGCCGGGTGCCCGCACGGAGGCCGGTGGCGGCGGCCGGCCGCACCGCCGTGTACGCGAGGAACGCCAGCGCCACCCGCCCGTCGTCGCGGGTGTGCTCGTCGAGGGGTAGCAACGCGGCGAGCAGGGTCCGCAGCAGCAGCCGGGGCGGTGGGTTCTCGCCCAGCCGGGCCACCGCGTCGGTGACCCGGACCTGGCTGCGCTCGCGGACGACGCTCAACGCGAACGCCATCATCTCGTCCTTGGTCCGGAAGTAGTGCTGGACCATTCCGGCGGACACACCGGCCGCGGCCGCCACGTGTCGGAGGCTGACGGCCTCCAGCCCCTGATCCGCGGCGACCCGCATCAACGCGTCCGCGATGAGGGTGCGTCGCTCCTGGTGATCGACCTTCTTGGGCATGGCCTCGATCGTTTCACAGTGGGTGATCCGGGCACTCCGCCTGCGGCGGTGGTCACCGGCTGACGGTGGTGCTCGTGGGGGTGCCCCGGGCGCTGCGCAGGAGGCCGTCGGGGTCGTCGGCGTACAGTCGCAGCTCATTCGTCGGCACGGATCCACCCCTCGGCAGGTCGAAGGTCATCGGCCGGCGCAGCAGGACGTCGATGCTCGTCTGGCTGCCGACCGAGATGGACACCACCCGCCGGTCGCCCTCCTGCTCGACCTGCACCGACCTGCTCGACGGCAGCGAGCGGTACCGCTTTCGCAGCGCCTCGACGTCCGTCCACGGGACGAAGACGTCGATGCCGGAGCTGAGCCGCACCCGCAGACCCCGGTCGCCCACGACGTGGGGGTGGATGGTCATGGCGGCGTACAGACCGATCATCCAGAGCAGACCCCAGATGCCGAGGCCGAGCACGATCCACCGGGCGGGTCGCCAGGGCACCACGTGGGTGACGACGACATCGAAGATCGGGATCTCGACCACCGACAGACCGATGAAGATGCCCAGGATCGGCTTGACCACGCCGAGGTAGCCGAACGGCTCGTCGCCGGGGCCCAGTGGCAGCGGGCGGCGTCGCGCCCACAGGTAGAGGCTGCGCCACGTCGCGGCCTCGGCCTGCGCCGCGCGACGCAGCAGTTGGCCCACCCGCGCCCTGGCCGGGGCGTTCGTGTCGCTCATCGTCGTCCTTCTCGGTAGCTGTCGGCGGTCAGTGCAGCGTGACGGTGCCGGCGGCGCCGTCCACGGTGACGACCTGCCCCGTGCGGATCGTCCGGGTGACGTCGGGCACGCAGATGACGGCGGGGATGCCGTACTCGCGGGCCACCGTCGGGCCGTGCGCCATGATCGCGCCGGTCTCGGTGACCAGCGCGGCGGCGGTGAGGAACAGCGGCGTCCAGCCGGGGTCGGTGGTCGCGGCCACCAGGACGTCGCCGGGCTCGATGTGGGCGGTCCGCGGGTCGTGGACCACCCGGGCGGGGCCGGTCACCCGGCCCGCCGACGCGCCCACGCCGGTCAGCGTCCCGTCGCCGCCGGCCACCGCCGGCAGGACGGCCTCGACATCGGTGCCGTCGGAGAGCAGCGCCACCGGCACCGTCCGGCGCCGCGACTCCCGCCGGTACACGGCCCGTCGGGTGGTGACCGTCGCCCGCGGATCAACCCCCTGGTGTACGGCGGTGTGCACCTCGTCGAGGGTCAGGAACATGATGTCGTCGGGCTGGTCCAGCAACCCCGAGTGGTGCAGGTCGGCCCCGATGAGCAGCAGTTGACGGCGTGTCTCGCGCAGTGGGTAGAGCCCGGCGAACTTGCCGGCCTCGCGCAGGCCCGCCAACGACCGCGCCCGGCGCAGCAGGAATCCGGCGATGGTGCCCCGCACCGGCCGCCGACGGCGGGCTCGCCGGGTCAGCTCCTCCAGCGCTGCCTCCGCCGCGGAGGCGGCCCGTCGGAAGCGCTGATCGGGGCCCTGCCGGGGATCGGTGACCCGGAGGTAGTTCACGACCGCGGCGAAGACCGGCGTGGGGTCCTCCTCCCATCGCGGCACGCCGAGGTCGACCTCGGCGACGCCCCGGTGACCGTAGGCGGCCAGGAAGGCGGCCATGCCGATGTCGGGCAGGGTCCCGGCCAGGTAGCGCGCGGCCGACTCGGCCGGCGGGGTGTCCAGGAGGAGTTGCCGGTGCTCGCCCGCGTTCTGGGCGAGCCGCCACAGTGCCAGGTCCATCTCGATGGTGACGTTGTGCGGCATGCCGCCCAGCACGGTGTGGATCTCGTCCGGCCCGGCGAGGCCCTTGAGCAGTGTGGTCGGCAACGCGGCGGCGAGCATTCCCGCGACGATCGGCCACATGATCGCGTCGGCGCTGTCGTCGGCGTCGCGCGCCTGCACGAAGCGCAGCCGGTCGGCGGTGGTACGCAGGTCGGCGGGGGCGGCCGACTGTGTCCTCATCTGCTCGATCGCCTCGAACATCCGGAGCCGCGCGGTGTCGGGACGGGCCAGGGCCCGCAGGATCCCCACGACCGCGCGTCGGGCGGTGCGCAGCGACGCCCCAGTCGGTGTTCCGCCGCGCCGGGCACCGCCGCTGGTCGGGGCGAAGCGGGGATCGGCCAGCACGTGCTGCATCACCGCCTGGGCGCGTGGCCCGAAGTCGACAGCCATGAGCTTGACCAGCCGCTTGCGGGAGGACCGGTCCCGAGCCAGGTCGGTCAGGTCGCCGTAGAGCCGCCCGCCGATGTCGACGATCTCGACCCGCACACCCAGCGAGGCCAGCATGGCGGCGATCTGTGTCCGCAGCGTCGACATGCCCATCGGGGTGACCGGTTGCCGCATGCCCTGGACGTGACCGAACTCCAGGTAGACCCGGGGGAGAGGCTTGTCGGTGGCCGGTGGCTGTGGGAACAGGCTGGTGATCGGCCGGGACTGGAGGAGCCACCGGACGTCGTGCGCGTCGATCGCCCACTCGATGTCCTGCGGGCAGCCGAAGTGGGCCTGAAGTCGCTCGCCGGTGGCTCGCAGGTCGGCCAGGTGCGCGGACGTCAGGCATCCGGTGTCGTCTCGGGTGACGTCGTCGAGGACGTAGTGGTCCACGGTCGCCGCGCCGTCCACCACCGTCGTGCCCAGACCCGGTGCCGCGTCGACGGCCATCTCGTCGCGACGACCGGTGAGCGGGTTGGCGGTGAAGAGCACCCCGGCGACCTTGGGCGCGATCATGCGTTGCACGACGACGGCCATCCGCACCTGCCGACCGTCGATCTGGTGGGCGTCGCGGTAGGCGGTCGCCCGGTCGTTGTGCAGCGAGTCCCAGCACTTCGCGATGGCGGCGATCACCTCGCTGGCGCCCACGACGTCCAGCACGGTGTCCTGCTGTCCGGCGAAGCTCGCGTCGGGCAGATCCTCGGCGGTGGCGCTGGAGCGCACCGCGACCGGGCCCGCGCCCAGCCGCTCGTAAGCGGCGGTGACCTCGGCGGTGGGGATCACGCCGAGGCGATGTGCCTCGGTGGTGACGCAGAAGCCCTCGGGGACCCGTTCGCCGCGCCGGATCAGCTCGCCCAGGCCGGCGGCCTTGCCGCCGACCAGGTCGAGCATCTCGGTGGTCACCTCGGACAACGGGATCACGTGCATCGCGGGCCCACTCTCGTTGCAATACGACTGCATCGGATGCGACCGTAGCTCGTTCACGATGCAACTGCAATGTTTCCGATTCGGTGGTGACCCGGAGCCGCGACGTTGCCGGCGTCTGCCATGCTCGGGCCGGTGACGACCGGCCGCCCCGCCAGAGCCCGCACCCACCGCCGCCCGCGAAGCCGCACCCTCCTCGTGCTCCTCGCGCTCGTCGCGGCGGCGGCCGTCCTCGGTGTCGCGGTCGTCGTGGTGCCGATGCTTCGACCGGCGGGTCCGCGCCCGCTGTTCCAGATGCCCGTCGCCTGCGGCGAGACCTGGCAGCTCAGCACCTATCCCGGCCACGACGACTACGACGTGGACTTCTTTCCCGTCGAGGGTGAGACGTGGGGGCGTCCGGTGCTCGCGTCCTATGCCGGAACGGTCACCGTGGCGGGTGTCAACGGGTCGCTCGGCGGTCGTACGCCGGAGAACCCGGAGGGCCCACGCGGGCGCGGCGGCGGTTACTGGGTGAAGATCGACCACGGCGGCACGTGGGAGACGCAGTACCTGCACCTGCTCGAACCGCCGCTGGTCGAGGTCGGCCAGAAGGTCGCCCAGGGCGAACAGATCGGGAAACTCGGCAGCACCGGCAACTCCGGGGCGCCGCACCTGCACTACGAGCAGCGGCGCGGCTGGGAGAAGGTCGAGACCCACTTCGACGGTACGCCGTCGGGCATCACCACCGACGACCGTGAACAGATTCTGCGGCGGGTGAGCAACAACTGCCCGGCGCCCGTCTCCTGAGGACGGCGGTTTGCCCGCCGCGTCCCGGGGCACTGGTTCGGGGAACAGTTTCGGTCGCAGGGAGGAGCTGGCCATGGCCAAGGGTGACGTCGACACGTACCACGAGGACGGGCAGTGGAAGAACAAGCCGGAGGGCAACGAGCGGGCCAGCAGCACGCATGACGTGAAGGCCGACGCGCAGGCCCAGGGTCGCGAGATGGCGGCCGACCGGGGTGTCGAACACGTGGTCAAGAAGCAGGACGGCACGATCGGGGAGAAGAACACCTACCCGCGAAGCCGCGATCCCCGGGACATCGAGGGCTGACGCCCTCGTTCCACGTTCTCACCGACCCCCTCGGCAGGAGCCGACGGGGGTCGGTCCGTTCTCACTGAGGCCATCGTCGGCCTGCGACCGTTATCCGCGTACCGAAAATATGGGTGGTTTGGGAGGTTATAGTCCGAATCGAGACTGAAGTGAAAGCTGGGAGTGGGCATGTCGTTGTGGGGCCGGCGTCGTCGAACCAGTGCCGGCGCACTGGTCCTTGTCGTGCTCGTGGGGACTCTCGCGTTCGGGCCGGTCCCGGCGTCGGCGGCCGGGTCCGTCCTGTTCGACCAGCCGTTCCACAACAACACCGCGAACGGCATCGGCGCGGTCGCGGTGCCCGCCGCGCCCGTCGCCGGCGGCACCAACGCCGCCTGCCTGAGTGCCGCCGGCAACACCACCGCCGGCCCGCTGCTGAGTTGCACGACCTCCACCGACCCGCAGGGCGCGGGCAAACTGCGCCTCACCCCCGCCACCGTGAACCGGCAGGGCGGGGTGTTCGCCGCGGTGAGCGTGCCCACCTCGCAGGGCCTGCACCTGACCTTCAACACCTACCAGTACGGCGGCAGCAACCCGGGTGCGGACGGCCTCGCCTTCGCACTGGCCGCCGTCGACCCGGCCAACCCCAGGTCCCCGTCGACCCTCGGCCCGTCGGGCGGTTCGCTGGGCTACTCGGCGGCGTTCAACGGTGTGTCGGCGGGCCTGTCCAACGGATACCTGGGCATCGGCCTGGACGTCTTCGGCAACTTCAGCAGCAGCACCTACCAGGGGACCGGCTGCACGAACCCGCCGTACATCTCGACCACGGGTGGGCGGGTCCCCGGCCAGGTCGTCGTTCGCGGACCGGGCCGCAACGGCGTCGGCTACTGCGCGCTCAACAGCACCGCCGGAAGCACCTCGGCTCCGGCCATCCCGTTGCGGGCCAACACCCGGGCCGCGTCCGTGGTACCGGTCGAGGTCGTCATCAACACCACCTCGTCGCCGTACACCACCGACACCGGCATCACCACCCCCGCGGGCCAGTACCGGATTCGATTCACCCCCGTCGGCGGGCAACCGCGGATGCTGCAGGGCGTGCTGCCGGTCGTGTCGCCCAGCCTGTACCCGTCGCCCACCTGGTTGAACGCCGACGGCTACCCACGGCAGCTCGCCTTCGGCTGGGTGGGCTCCACCGGCTCGGTCACCGACTTCCACGAGGTCGACGAGGCGCGGGCGGTCAGCTTCAACCAGGTGCCCGACCTGAACGTGTCGCAGACCAGTGCGGTCGGCCCCTCCCCGCAACCCGGTGACCCGGTCACCTACTCGATCACCGCGGGGGTCGACGCGGGCGCCGCCGAGACGGCACCGATCTCGGTCACCCAGACCGTCCCCACCGGTGTCGTACCGCGCGCCGCCTACGGGTCCGGCTGGATCTGCGGCGCACCGTCCGGGCAGACCATCACCTGCACCAACAGCAACGGCCCGTTCGCCGGCGGCACGTTCCTGCCGCCCATCACCATCGTCGCCACGGTCACCGGCAGCGGCGTGACCCCGACGCAGATCCAGACCGCGACCGTGGCGACCTCGTCGTCGATCGACGCGAACCCGGGGCTCGCCACCGGCACCACACCGGTCGCCCCGGCGACCGCACCGACCGGCGTCACAGTCACCCCGGCCCAAAGCTCGATCTCCGGCGGCATCGCGGTCACCGTCGGCGGCAGCAACCTCACCGGCGCGACAGCGATCACCATCGGTACGGCCGCCGAGCAGCAGGCCGGCACCTCGGTGCTGTTGCTGCCGTGCGCCTCCGGCCCGGCCCCCGGCTGCTTCACCGCGAACCCCAACGGCACACTCGGCATCTCCTCCATGCCCGCCCGGTCCAGCCCGGCGACGGTCACCGTCAGCGTCGTCACCCGCGGCTCCGCCGGATCGGCGACCTACGTCTACGCGTCCGCACCGGGCACTCCGGCCACGCCCACCGCCGTCGCGGGCTTCACCAGCGCCACCGTGAGCTGGACCGCGCCGGCCAGCAACGGCAGCCCGATCACCGGCTACCTGATCACCCCGATCCGGGACGGCGTCACCCAACCCACGCTCTCGTTCGACGCCTCCACCACCAGCCGCACCCTGACCGGCCTGACCGCCGGCTCCGCGTACGCCTTCCGGGTGGCCGCAGTGAACGCGTACGGCACCGGCGCGGCCAGCCCGGCCTCGGCGGCGGTGGCTCCATACACCCTGCCCGGCGCCCCGACGATCACCTCGGCCTCCGCGGGTACCACCGCCGCCAGGCTGAGCTGGACCACCCCGACCAACGGCGGGTCGGCCATCACCGGGTACACCGTGACGCCGTACCTCGCCGGGGTGGCGCAGACCCCGCAGACCTTCACCGGAACCGCCACGACCCAGATCGTCACCGGGCTGACCGGCGGTGCCACCTACACCTTCCGGGTGGCGGCGATCAACGCCGCCGGGACCGGCCCGCAGTCGGCCGCGTCCGCGTCGGTGACTGTCAACCCGGCACCGACCCTGACCTTCGCACCGCCGCCGCCCGGCAAGGTTTACGACCAGTACCAGTACCAGTTCACAGTGAACGGCGGCACGGCTCCCTTCGCCTGGTCGACGAGCGCCGGCACCCTGCCCGCCGGATTGACCCTCGACCCGGTCACCGGTCTGCTCTCCGGCACACCCACCGTGTCCGGGACGTTCCCCTTCACCGTGCGGGTGACCGACTCGTACGACCAGTCCGCGACCCGACCGGTCGAGCTGGTCATCAGCCCGCTCGGTGGGCTCTCCATCAGCGTCCCGGCGATCTCCGCGCTGGGCACCGTCACCTCGGGTACGACAGGCGTCTCGGGCCAGCTCGGCCCGGTGACCGTCACCGACGACCGAGGGCCGTTCTCCGGCAACTGGGTCAGCGTCGTCTCCAGCACGAGTTTCACCACGGGATCCGGTTCGGGTGGGGAGACCATCCCCAACAGCAGCATCACGTACGCCTCCGGTGCCGCGACTGCCGCCACCGGCGTCGGGACGTTCATCCCGCAGCCCGGCGCGGTGCTGAACACCCCGCGTACGGCCGCCGGGTGGTCCGGCCCGAGCGGCGGCCCGAACTCCGCCACCTGGAACCCGACCCTGTGGTTGACGATCCCGTCCGAGGTGGTGGTCGGTGACTACGTGGCGGTCGTGACGCATTCGGTCATTTAGGCCGTCGTGAAATCCGGTGGTGTCAGTCGTCGCCGCTTGCGGTGAAGTGGGCTTCAACAGCGATCCTTCATCAGGCGTCTGGCAGGCGGAACATCCGCGAGCGCCTCGAAGGGGGACTCGAAGTTGCTACCCGAACCACCGCGCACCGCTCAGCAACGGAAGCGGGACACGCTCGCCCGCCTCGACCACGACCTGGACGCGTGGGTCGCCTCGGCGGACCGGAACGGCGACCCGTACCTGGTGCCGCTGTCCTTCCTCTGGGACGGTACGGCCTTCACCATGGCCACGGCCGAGTCGAGGCCCACCGCGCGCAACCTGCGGGCCTCCGGACAGGTGCGGATGTCGGTCGGTTCGACGCGGGACGTGGTCCTCATCGACGGCGTCGTGGAGACGTTCTCCAGCGACACCGTGCCCGGCGAACTGGCCGACGCGTTCGCTGCGAGACTCTGGGATGCGCGGATCGGCCCGACCCCCTACGCGTACTTCCGGGTGACACCCCGTCGGATACAGGCGTGGCGGGAGGAGAACGAGATCGCCGGCCGTGACCTGATGCGCGACGGTCGGTGGCTGGTCTGAGGGTGGCCGACGCGTCACCGCCCGGCCGTTCCGCTCGGAACGGCCGGGCAGTCTCCGAGTGCTCAGGCGAGCCGGGGTCGTTGTCGGCGAACGAGGTACCAGCCGCCCAGGGTGACCAGCACCAGCGCGGCGAACCCGCCGACCGTGTAGACCAACCACCTCGGCCCTGCCGACGTCGCGACAGTCATCGGTGCCGCGACGGGCAGGCTGATCGTCCCGGTCGCGGTGCGTTCCACGATGCCGCTGACGAGTTTCGCCTGTACGTCCCAGGTCCCCGCGGGCAGGGCCTGGTCGACCTCGATCCGGACCTGGCCGCTGTGGCCGGGCAGGATCGTCACACCGTTGGTCACCTTGAACGGACCGGCCCGGACCGCGGCCTTGCTCAGCGACAGGGTGCCGGTCATGTCCAGCGCGCGCTGGCCGGTGTTGGTGACCTGCGCGGTGACGACCGGGAACTCGCCTGTTCCGGGCTCGGCGGCCAGACCGTCGATGCGAAAGTCGGTCGGCGGTTCTCCACCCGGACCGATGTCCAGGTAGACCCGGATGCCCACCCGGTGGATCTGGGTGACGTTGCCGGTGCGTTCCTTCGCGCTGGTGACCTGCGCCCAGATCGCCGCGTACCGCTCGCCCTTGGACGCCTTCCTCGGCACGGCGATCTCGACCTCGACCGGCCGTCGCTCGCCCGGGGCCAGCACCATCGTGGCGGTCCTCAACCGGATCCATCCACTGAGTTCGTTTCCGGTACGCCCCTCCGGCACGGTGAAGGCGTTGTTCTCCACCGACGCCGCCCCGGAGTAGAAGTCGATCTCCTGCGACTCGCCGGAGGTGTTCCGCACCTCGACCCGGCGGTTGATCGTCGTCCCGGGCTTCAGGTGATCCACGATGTAGACCTGGGCGCGGGGGTCCTGCACGCGGCTGGCGGGGATGTCGAGCAGGCGGATGCTGATCGCGGCCTCCTCGGCGGGTTCCTGTCGGTGCTCCCGCACGGCAACGGCCGGCGCCGCCGAAACCCCGAGCGCCACGAGGGCGACCGAGGCCAGCAGCGCCAGCCGGCCGAGCGGGTCAGACCACCGAATGGGTCACCGTTCCGGTGTAGACACCCTGGACCGTGCCGACGGGCACGTTCACCACCAGGGTCGGGTTCCAGGTGGCGAAGTTGTTGCCGGTGCCGCCGGTGTGGGTCATCGCCGTCCGGGGCACGTTGATGATCACCTGCTGGGCGGCGGTCGGCTGGCCGGGCGTGAAGGTGCCGCCGCCGGCGGTCGCCGTCGGCGGGCCCGACCAGTAGAGGACGTTGATGTTGGGGATCGTCTCCCCGGACGAGCCGCCGCCGGTGATGAAGTCGGTGGAGATGACGCTGGCGGTCCAGTTGGGGGTGAGCGACCCGCGCTGGTCCAGCACCGTGACCGGACCGAGCTGGCCGGTGATCGTCGAGCCCTCGACACCGTGCCCGATGTTCGCCGAGGCCGGGACGGTGATCGACAAACCGCCGGCGGCGTCGACGGTCAGGGTCACGATCGTGTCGCCCGTCGTGTCCGCGGCGGCCGGTCCGGCGAGCGCGACGACGGCGGCGACGCCGGCCACACCCGCGAGAAGTTTCCTGCGCATCGAATCTCCTTATCCTTGAATCGCCCAAACGGCGCGTTCTAAGGCTAACTACGCAAAACGCCTCGATATGGGCGAACGGCTCGGGGTCACCCGGTCGCTTGGCAATCGTGAGCTGGGAGAAGTCGATCGCCCGCCGGTCGTTATGACAGCGAGCGATCGCGACTGGGCTGACAAGCCGATCGTGCGGCGAACCGGGCCTTCGGCATGCGGGCCGAGCGTCGGCCACCGGAGCCTGGTCCGCGGGGCGCGGACCGTCAGGCCGGCACGACGTAGGGGAAGGTGTTCGCACGGGCGGCCTTGGTGACCTCCGGCGTGAGACCCGAGGTGGTGCCGGTGTTGAGGATCAGGGAGAACATCACCTCGGGCGCGTTGTCGGCCATGGTGCGCCCGTTGCGGACCGCGAAGCCGTAGTTCGCGGCCGTGCCGACCTTGTACGACAGGACGTCGGGGTAGAGCTGTCGGGCGACACTCCAGCCGTACGCCTGCGGGTCCGGTGCGGTGCCGTTCGCCGCGACGACACCCGCGACCGCGTTGGCGATCTCCTCGCCGTCCTCGGCGAGGTCGCGACTGGGGTGGCGGAAGTTGGCGGGGTTCGAGAAGTCGGTGTCGTGCGGCCAGAAGATCGGCCACATCATGGGGTGGCCGGCGCGGTTGATCTGACGCCAGCCCCCGGCGTCGGTGGCCAGCAGGGTGCGACACCACACGCCGATCTCGGTGCCGTCGCGCAGCAGTGGCTCGTCGTGGGAGACCTCCAGGACGATCGACTCGACGGTCGTGCCGGCGAAGCTGTTCTTGGCCTGGTCGACGCGCCACGCTGAGCGGTCCACAGTCGATCCGTCCTTGACCGCTCCGTTGATGGTGGCGAGTTCGTCGAGGTCGACGAAGAACGGGTCGGTGATCCGCCCGGCCCAGGCCCGGACGTTGCCGCCGGTCGACACCTGACCGGTCCGCCCCTCGGCGATGGGAGTGCCCATCGCGGCGTCGTCCCGAGCGTCCGATCCGGTCAGCTCGTACAACTGGAAGGTCTGCTTGCCCTCGGCGTCGACTTCACCGAAGGCGAACCGGTAGGTCAGGTCCTCCAGCTCCGTACCGTTGATGTGGATCTTGAATTCGTAGCGGGCCTCCGCATGGAAACCCCGCTTGATGTCGGCCCTGGTCACCGAGCTGTTGACGTCCATGACGAACACCGTGGCGCGGTCGCCGTCGAAGACGTAGAGGTCGTCGATGTAGAGCTGACCGCCCTGGGCGGCGAGGGGGGTGTCGAGGTGGTGCGACATGAACTCACTCCCGGGAACGGCCGGATCTCTGGATCGATCCGAACGTAACCGGCGTGGCTTCGACCGCGGCGAGGGTTGGCTTCTGATTCACCCGGGCGACGGAGCGGCCCGGGGGGTGGGCCGCCCGAGAGTGTCCTCGGACGGCCCACTCGTGGTGCCTCAGATGCGCGACCACTTCTGGTTGGCTGCGCCCAGGCAGTCCCACAGGTGCAGCTTGCCGCCGTTGTTGGGGTTGGCTTCCCGCACGTCCACGCACTTGTTGGCGTTGAGGTTGACCAGGTCGCCGGCCCCGTTGAGGGTGAAGCGTTGCGCCGTGTTGCCGTTGCAGCTGACCAGGTTGACCTCGGTGCCGTTGGCGGTGCCGGCCCAGGCGGGGTCCATGCACTTGCCCATCGCGCGGACGGTTCCGTCGGAGGCGAAGGTCCACGCCTGCGCGGCGGTGGTGTTGCAGTCCCAGATCTGCAGCTTGGCGCCCTCGACCGGGTCGGCGCCGGGGATGTCGATGCAGCGGCCGCTCTGCGCGCCCCGGATCCGGCTGGTGCCGGGCGCCGGGTCACCTCCGCCGGAGGTGTAGCTGGACACCCGGACGTAGTCGACGAGCATCTGCTGCGGGAACTGCGTGGACCCGTCCGGGTAGCCGGGCCAGTTACCGCCGACCGCCACGTTGAGGATCATGAAGAACGGGTGGTCGAACACCCACCGGTTGCCACCGAGTCGCGCGGGGTCGACCCGGTGGTACTGCACCCCGTCGAGGTACCAGGTGATGACGTTCGGCTCCCAGTCGACCCGGTAGGTGTGGAAGCCGTCGGCGAGAGGGCTGCCGAGGGTGCGGCTGCCGGTGATGCCGCCGCCTCCGGAGTAGCCGGGCCCGTGCACGGTGCCGTACACGGTGTTGGGCTCCCGGCCGATGTTCTCCATGATGTCGATCTCGCCCGCGTCGGGCCAACCACCACCGGTGCCGAGCATCCAGAACGCCGGCCAGATGCCCTGGCCGCGCGGGATCTTGATCCGTGCCTCGAACCGGCCGTACGTCTGGGTGAAGGTGGCTGCGGACAGCAGTCGGGCCGACGTGTACTCGCAGCGCCCGTAGTGGCACTGGTAGTTGGCGGGGTTGTCGCGGCGGGCGGTGATCACCAGGTTGCCCTGGCCGTCGTGGACGGCGTTGCTCGTGCTGCTCGTGTAGTACTGCCGCTCGTTGTTGCCCCAGCCGCCGCCGCCGATGTCGAACCGCCACTTGTTCTGGTCGACGGGCGTGCCGGCGGGGGAGTTGAACTCGTCCTGCCAGCTGATCGGGCCGATGGCGGCCTCGGCTCGATCCGGCTGCGGCGGGACGACGAGTGCCACGGTGGTCGTGACCAGGGCGGCCGCCGCGAGTACGAGTGGTCGGAAGCGGGCTGTGAACACGGGAGGCTCCTCAGCGTGGAGGTGATGGAGGCGTCGTGACGAAGAGGCGGAGAGCGCTCTCCACAATGAAGCATGTCGATGCCGGATCCTTTCTGTCAAGAGTGTTTCCAATATGACGACCGTCCGTTACCGCCCGATGCTGCCCAGTGAACGGTGGGATGTCGGAGTGCGATGGGGACGCGAGGTTCGTCGATGCCTCCGAGGTGGACGACGGCAACCCGTCCCCGGATGCCGGGAACCCCGACCGTTACTCGATGGCGGTCGAATCGACCCTTCCTATTGCCGTGGGGCGTCCAACCGGGACAGGATGGCGAGGCGTGCGGGAAACCTTCTCGTAACCTGCGTGCTGCTGGTCTCTGTCACAAGGAAGTGGGAGTCAGTCATGAGCGACGCGTCGACGGCACTGGGTGTACGCCTCTACCCGGACCTGGTCGAGCACGGTGGTCTGGCCCCCGCCCTCATCGAGACCGCCACCCGCCACGGGCTCGACATCGGCCGGGTCACCGCCCCCGAGCAGGGCCGCAGCCGCTTCACCTGCGCCGAACTGCACTCCGACCAGGGCGTGGTCTGCGTCAAGCTGGGCTCGCAGGCCCGATACTTCATGATCGACCTGCGGATCTCCGGCGAGGTCCTCGGGCGTGGCGACGTCATGGACCTGCTGCAGGTCGCCCAGGTGGCTGCCGCCTGGCAGGCCGGGCTGCCGTTCGCCGAGCTCACCGCCCGGTTCCCGTTCATGGAGGAGATCAAGCACCGCCCGGCCCCGGTAGCCCAGGTCGGCTGATCCGGCGCTGCCGTCAGCAGCGCAGTCGGGGCGGCAGCGGTGACGCCACCCCGACGTCACGGTTCAGGTAGGTCGACTGCACGAAGGCGACGAAACGTTCCGCATCGGCCGCGGTGGAGGCCGACCCGAACGAGACACGGACCGCGCCGCCGGTCGGCAGGCGCAACGCGTCGAGATACTGGTCGATCGTGTCGACGCGCGCCAACAGTCGCCGCCGCACCGACTCTCTCCTGATCCCGAACGCGCCCTCGCCCGCGCCCGGATTGCAGAAACAGCCGGTCCGCAGGGAGAACCCGGCCGCCGCGGACTCCCGTGCGACGAGCCGCTCGTCGATGAGGGTGCCGTCCGGGTGGCGGAGGTTGAACGTCACCGTCCCGCCCCGCGCCGCACCCGTCGTCGGCCCGTACACCTGCACCAGCGGCCCGCCCGAGTCGTGCCGCAGTGTGGTCAGCCGTTCCAACAGCCATTCGGTGAGCAGGCCGACGCGGGTGTGGACGAGTTCGACGCCGATCGAGTCCAGCCAGCGCAACCCGAACTCCACGTCCGGGATGCTCAGGAAGTTGAGTGTGCCGTCCTCGAACGCCGACTCGTCGTCAGTCGACCGGTGCCAGTCGCCCTGCACACTGACCGCGCGAATGGTGCCACCGGCGAACCACGGCCGGCGCAGCCGGGCCAGTGCCCCACGGCGGGCCAGCAGCGCGCCGACCCCGGTGGGGTAACCGAACAGCTTGTACCAGCTCAGGCACACGAAATCGGGCCGCACGACGCCGAGGTCCAAGCGGTTCGTCGGCACGAAGGCGGCGGCGTCGAGCAGCACGTCGTACCCGCGTTGGTGGGCCACCTCCACCCAGCCCAGCGGGTGCTGCACGCCGGAGAAGTTGCTCTGCGCCGGATAGGCGAACAGGCCCGGACCACCGGCCCGACCCCGTCGGCCGGCCAGGCCGCCCCGGCCCGCGTCCAGCACCGCGACCAGATCCGACTCGGCGACCCGCAGGTCCGGCCCGCTCAGCGGTACGTAGCGCGTGGTCGCCCCGGCCGCCCGGGCGTACTCGCGGACACCGTTGACCGAGTTGTGGTTGTCCCAGGTCAGCACCAACGACCTGCCCCGGCGGAAGTCGTACGCCTCGCCGACCAACCGGCAGGCGCCACTGGCGTTCGGGGTGAAGACGACCGCGTACTCGGCCGGGTCGGCGCGGAAGAAGTCGAGCACGGCGCGTCGGGCCGACTCCACCAGCGAACCCGCCGCGCCGCTGGTGGGGTTCTCCGAGTGCGGGTTGCCGTACAGGCCGGCGAGCAACCGATCGTGGTGCTCGCGTACCTGGGACTGCGCGGCCACCCCCGACCCGGCGTAGTCGAGATACACCTGCCCGTTCCGGTCCAGGTGTTGGTATTCGGTGGCGCGCAGGTCGTCGATCCGGCTCGTGGCGGCATAACCGGGCCACGCCGTCGGCGAGGCGGGTGCCGCCGGTTCACCGGTGGCCACGGGAGCCCTTTCGTGCCAGCACCGCCCAGGTGGCCGTCAGGAAGAGCACCACGAAGCCGCCGAGCACCAACCAGTTCACCCACACCGGACGGGAGAAGCTGTCGCCGTACGTGGCGAGCAGCGGCGGACCGAGCGGGGACCCGCCGTCGCGCCAGAGTCGCTCCACCCCGGCGGTGTGCCCCAGGGCCTCGAACGCCCACCGGTTCGACATGGCGTAGCTGAGCCACTGACCGCCGACCGCCATGGCCGGCACCGGCAGGATCGCACCGACGAACAACACCTGCGGGAAACAGAGCATCGGCAGCATGAGCGTCGCCTGGGCCGGGTCGGACACGGCCGCGGAGCACAGCAGACCGAGGGCGAGCGCGGCGGTCGAGGAGAGCAGCAGGGTCGCGTACAGGGCGGCGAAGTCGGGGCCGTCGACGGGTGGCAGCCGGTCGATGCCACGGAGGACCCCGAGCAGGGCCAGGTCCACCAGGGCCAGCAGCGGCAGCAGCACCGCGACCTTTCCCATCAGGTACGGCACCAGTCGGACGCCCGCCAGCCGCTCCCGGCGCAGGATCGGTAGCTCGGTGCAGATCTGCAGCAGCCCGTAGGTCAGGCCGAAGAAGAAGCCGCCGAACGCGATCCAGAACAGGATCATCACGGTCACCGTCGGGCTCGGCCGGGTCGGATCGAACGCTCCCGGGCGGAACAGCAGCGCGAACATGCCGAGCACCATCAGCGGCGAGCCGAGCAGGATCGCCAGGGTCAGCCGGTTGCGGGCGACGATCTCCGTGTTGCGTGCGGTGAGGACGGCCCACTGGCGCAGCCGGCCGACGTGCTCGGGTGCGCCGCCGCCAGCGTCGGTGGTGCGGGCCGGCCGATCGGCGTCGCGCCGCCGCTCGGCGAACCGGTCGGGCCACTCGGTGGGGTCCGTCGCCTGGTCGAGTCGCAGGTGCACCTCGGCGAGGGACCGCAGGTCGAAGAACTCCCGGGCCGCGGCCGGGGTGCCGGTGAACGCCAATCGTCCGTCGCGGGTCAGCACGACCACCCGGTCGCAGTGGTCCACGTCGGTGATCTGGTGGGTGGTGAGCACGACGGTGGTCCCCGTGTCGGCGAGCGCGCGGAGCACCTGGATCAGCTCCACGGCGATCGCCGGGTCCAGCCCGGACGTGGGTTCGTCGAGGAGGAAGACGCCGGGCCGGGTGAGCAACTCGACAGCGATGCTGGCGCGCTTGCGCTCGCCGCCGCTGAGCAGGCCCACCCGGGTGCCGGCCCGTTCGTCGAGGCGCAGTTCGGCGAGCACCTCGGCGACCCGGTCGACGACCTCGGCCGGCCCGGTGGAGCGGGGCAGGCGCAGTCGGGCCGCGTACCGCAGGGTGCGGGCCAGGGGCAGCTCCCGGTGGATGATGTCGTCCTGCGGGACGAAACCGATCGTGCCCGGGTCGGCGGTGCCGTCGTACGTCACGGTGCCCGCCGTCGGTCGCCGTACGCCCCCGAGCAGCTCCAGCAGGGTGGTCTTGCCGGCGCCGCTGGCGCCGATGATCGCGACCAGCTCGCCCGGCGCGACGGCCAGCGAGACGTCGTCCAGGATCTGGCGACCGCCCCGGACGCGCTGCCCGAGACCACTGGTGGCGATGCCGACGCCGGTGCGCGGGGGAGCGGTGGTCTGCTCGGTCGTCATGTCGATCGCCCGATCCGGTCGGTGAGGGTCCGCCTGAACATCGTTCCTCGCCGATGTTACTGAGTGGTCCGGTCGATGTGCCGGCCGGATCGGCCGGCGCTGTCCGCCCACTCAGTCGATCGTGGTCCGTGCCTCCGCCGGCACCTGGAGAAGGTCCAGGCAGTTGCGCCACAGCGTCTCCAACTGGGTTGGATCGTTGAGCAGCTTCGCGAGCAGGACCCGTCCCTCGATCTGGGCCACGATGGACCGGGCGGCCTCCCGGACGTCGACCGACGGGCCGGCCAGGCCGCGTTCCTTCGCCTCGACGACGACCTTCTCGATGAGGGCGATCTGCTCCTCGAAGATCTCCTGGAGTCGACCGCGGATCTCCTCGGCCTGGTTGCTGAGTTCGAGGGCGAGGTTGCCGAACAGGCAGCCGGCGACCACACCGGATTTCTGCTGGCCGACGCGCTGGATCTCCTCGGTCGCCACGAACAGGTCCCGTAGCCGCCGCAGCGGGTCGTGCTCGGTGCCGAGCAGTTGCTCCCACTGGCGGCGCTGGGTGACCCAGTGCTCGTCGATGACGGCGCGGGCGAGGGCCTGCTTGGATTCGAAGAAGTAGTAGAAGCTGCCCTTCGGCACGCCGGCCGTGGCGCAGATCTCGGCCACGCCCAGGGCCGAGTAGCCGCGCTGCTCGATCAGCGTGGCAGCCGCGTCGAGGATCTTGTTCCGCGCGTCACTGGTCCGTCCCATGCTTTGACGATACACGACCGGTCGGCTAGCTTTTAGTAGACCAGTCGTCTAGCGATCGTCCGGTCGGGCCACCAGGTCCGGCCGCCAGGGCTTCGGCCAGTCAGGAGAGGGTTCCCATGAGCACCAGTCAGGTACAGAAGGTCGTCGTGGTCACCGGCGCGTCCCAGGGCATCGGCGCCGGCCTCGTGGACGCCTACCGCAAGCTCGGCTACGGCGTGGTCGCCACCTCGCGCTCGATCGGCGCGTCCGACGACCCGCAGGTCGTCACCGTCCGGGGCGACATCGCCGACGCCGACACGGCGCAGCGGGTGGTGGAAGTCGCCCTCGACCGTTTCGGGCGTATCGACACCCTGGTGAACAACGCGGGCGTCTTCGTCGCCAAGCCGTTCACCGACTACACCGACGAGGATTTCGACCAGGTGACCGGGATCAACCTCGCCGGGTTCTTCCACCTCACCCGGCGCGTCATGCCGCACCTGCTGGTCAGTGGCGCCGGCCACATCGTCAGCATCACGACCAGCTTCGTCGACCAGCCCAACTCGAACGTCCCGTCGGTGCTCGCGTCGTTGACCAAGGGTGGCCTCAGCTCGGCCACCAAGTCCCTGGCCATCGAGTACGCGGGTCGCGGTGTGCGGGTCAACGCCGTCGCGCCTGGCGTCATCAAGACCCCGATGCACCCGGTCGAGACGCACGAGACACTCGCCGGCCTGCACCCGGTGGGACGGATGGGCGAGACCAGTGACGTGGTCGAGGCCGTCGTCTACCTCGAGTCCGCCCCGTTCGTCACCGGCGAGATCCTGCACGTCGACGGTGGCCAGAACGCCGGTCACTGACCTGACCCGATCCCGAAAAGGAGCAGGCGATGCCGATCGTCACCATCCAGATCACCCGCGAGGGCAGCACGCCCGGCACGTCCGCGGCGACCGCCGAGGAGAAGGCCGCCCTGATCAAGGGCGTGAGCGAGCTGCTGCGCGACGTCCTGAACAAGCCGTTGACATCGACCTTCGTGGTGATCAACGAGGTCGCGACCGAGAACTGGGGTCGGGGCGGCCTCCCGGTCGATCAGTTCCGCCGACAGCAGAGCGCCGAATAGGGAGAGACTCAGGCATCCCGAGATGGCACCGCCCTGATAGCGGCCGGCCGGCCCGGTGGCATGAACGGGGCGGCGGGGGGAAGGCCGGCCGTTGCCGAACAGGAGGGCCGGGATGAGAGCCGTCGTCTACGCCGACGTCCGAACCGTCGCCGTCCGGGAGGTGCCCGACGCGACGCTGGAGGAGGAGACCGACGTGCTCGTGCGGATCACCTCCACCGCTCTCTGCGGCACCGACCTGCACATGTACGACGGACGAACCGGCGCGGACCCCGGGCTGGTGCTCGGTCACGAGCCGCTGGGCGTGGTGCAGGAGGTGGGCAGCGCGGTGCAGACCGTCCGGCCGGGCAGTCGGGTGGTGATCCCCACGCACCTGTTCTGCGGGACGTGTGTGATGTGCGCGCGGGGGTTCTCGGCGGCCTGCCTGCGGGCCCGGGCCGACGCGCCGGGCGCGGCGTACGGCTACGCCGGCATGGGCCCGTACCGGGGTGCCCAGGCCGAGCTGCTGCGGGTGCCGTGGGCCGACGCCAACTGCGTGCCGGTGCCCGGTGAGCCGGGCGACGCGTACGAGGACGACTTCGTGCTGCTCGCCGACGCGTTCGTCACCGGCTGGCACGCCGCCGCGACCCTGGCCGGGGTCGAGGCCGGGGACACGGTGGCCGTGTTCGGCGCCGGCACCGTCGGCCTGTTGGGCGCCTACTCGGCCCTGCTGAGAGGCGCCCGCGTCGTCTACTGCGTCGACGGAGTCGACGCCCGGCTCGACAAGGCGGGCGAGATCGGCGCGGTGCCGATCGACTTCCGCCGTGGTGACCCGGTCGAGCAGATCCGCGCCGACCGGGCCCGGGCCGGGTTGCCGCTCGGCGAGGAGAAGGTGGGCGGGGTGGACAAGGTGATCGACGCGGTCGGGTTCCAGGCCCGGGACCGGGAGCACCCCGAGCGGGAGCGCCCGAACCAGGTGATCGCCGATGCGGCCCGGCTGGTCAACCCGGTCGGCGCGATCGGGGTCGCCGGCGTCTACCCGGACCGGGACCTGCGCCCCGCCCCCGGCGCGGACGACCGCGAAGACCTCGTCGCGCCGTGGGGGACGCTGTTCAGCAAGGGTGTCGCGGTCCGGTTCGGCCGTACCCACGACCGCCGCTACACCGTGCTGCTGCGCGACCTGGTCGTCGCCGGTCGTGCCCGGCCCAGCGTCGTCGTGACCCATCACGGCACCCTGGCCGACGCGCCGGAGTTGTACCGCCGCTTCGACCGCCGGGAGGACGGGGTCATCAAGGCGGTGCTGCGCCCGAGCTGACGCGTGGGCCGCGGCCGGCGACCCCCGAATCGGCCTTAAGGGGCGTTAGGCCACGATCCCTCTCCTGGTGACGGGCGCGTCGAGACGACAGTCGTCGATCCGGCTCCTCGGGAGAGGCGTGGGTCACACCACCTGCGGCTGGGTCCGCGTGGCGTCCCGGAGGCGCCGCCGGCGTGGCGACCCGATCAAGGTCATTCGATGGTGCCGAGCGCGCGGGCGCGTCGACCGTCGTCAGGTTGCCGCCGATCATGCCTGGTGGCGGTGCGTGTCAAGGGGTCGTCGGGCCTGATCTCGGCGGGGCTAGCATTTGACAACGTTGCCACCGGCGCGCGAGGGTGCCGGGAGGGGCTGCGGATGCGGCTGTGACGGGCGAATACTGCGCTACGTCTATATTGCCGGATTGTTACATTTTCAACAGGCCCTCGCCTTGCGGATGACCCTCCGGCCGCAATACGTTGCCGTCAACAACAAAACCAAGTGAAGGTTCAACCTTCCGGAGGCAACCGATGACGTTGGCGAGGTGGTACGAGCTATGAGCGACGTGCCGATCCTCCTTGAGATGCGCTCCATCACCAAGGAGTTCCCCGGAGTCAAGGCCCTCTCCGACGTCAACCTGGTGGTTCGCGCCGGCGAGATCCATGCCATCTGCGGCGAGAACGGTGCGGGCAAGTCCACGCTGATGAAGGTGCTCAGCGGGGTCTACCCACACGGCAGCTACGACGGCAAGATCGTCTACCAGGGGTCGGAGAGCAAGTTCTCCGACATCCGGTCCAGCGAGAGCGCCGGCATCGTGATCATTCACCAGGAGCTCGCGCTCATTCCAGAGATGTCGATCGCGGAGAACATCTTTCTCGGCAACGAACCGCGCAAGCGGGGCGCGATCGACTGGACGGCCGCGAACCGGATGGCGCTGGACCTGATGGCCCGGGTCGGTCTGGAAGAGGACCCGGACACCCTGATCAAGGACATCGGGGTCGGCAAGCAGCAGCTCGTGGAGATCGCCAAGGCGTTCGCCAAGGACGTCAAGCTGCTCATCCTGGACGAGCCGACCGCTGCTCTGAACGAGGCCGACTCCCGGCACCTGCTGGATCTGCTGCGCGGCTTCCGCTCCCGCGGCATCACCTCGATCATGATCTCGCACAAGCTGAACGAGATCGAGGCGATCGCCGACCAGATCACCATCCTGCGCGACGGCCGGACGGTGGAGACCCTCGACGTCAAGGCGGACGGGGTCGACGAGGACCGGATCGTGCGGGGTATGGTCGGTCGCGAGCTGAGCAGCCGGTTCCCGGACCACACCCCGAAGATCGGTGACGTCTTCTTCGAGGTCCGCAACTGGAACGTCCGGCACCCGATCTCCGCCGAGCGGCAGGTCTGCAAGAACGAGAGCTTCGTGGTGCGTCGCGGTGAGATCGTCGGCTTCGCCGGTCTCATGGGCGCGGGCCGCACCGAGCTGGCGATGAGCGTGTTCGGCCGCTCCTACGGGGTGTACGAGTCGGGCACGATCATCAAGGACGGCAAGGAGATCGTCCTCAAGTCGGTGGCGGACGCCATCGACAACGGGCTCGCGTACGTCAGCGAGGACCGCAAGGCGATCGGCCTCAACCTGCTCGACGACATCAAGACGTCGACGGTGGCCGCCAAGCTGTCCAAGATCTCGCACCACGGCGTGCTGAACGAGGTCGAGGAATACCAGGCGGCCGAGTCGTACCGCAAGGAGCTGCGGACCAAGGCCCCGACGGTCGACGAGGGCGTCTCCAAGCTCTCCGGCGGCAACCAGCAGAAGGTCGTCCTGGCCAAGTGGATGTTCACCGACCCGGACCTGCTGATCCTCGACGAGCCGACCCGCGGCATCGACGTGGGCGCCAAGTACGAGATCTACGGCATCATCCAGCGGCTCGCCGACCAGGGGAAGGGCGTCATCGTCATCTCCTCGGAGCTGCCTGAGCTGATCGGGCTCTGCGACCGCATCTACACCGTGTTCGAAGGTGCCATCACGGGCGAGATCGCTCGGGCGGACGCGGACCCGGAGACCCTCATGAAGCAGATGACCTCGACGAAGAAGTTGGCCACCCGATGAGCCGTATCAAGGACCTTCAGAAGAACCTGTTCGGAGGCACGACCTCCAACGCCCGCCAGTTCGGGATGATCTTCACCCTGGTGGCGATCGTCGTCCTGTTCCAGATCCTGACCGACGGCCTGACGCTGCGGTCGGACAACCTGATCGCGCTGTTCCAGCAGAACTCGTACATTCTGATTCTGGCCATCGGCATGCTCATGGTGATCGTGGCGGGGCACATCGACCTGTCGGTCGGCTCCGTCGCCGCGTTCGCCGGCATCCTGGTGGCCAAGTCGATGGCCGAGTGGGACCTGCCCTGGCCCGCCGCCATCGTGTTCGGCCTCGCCATCGGCGCGGTCATCGGCGCCTGGCAGGGCTTCTGGGTCGCGTACATCGGAGTGCCGGCGTTCATCGTGACCCTGGCCGGCATGCTGCTGTTCCGCGGCGGTAACCAGTTCATCGGTAACGCCAACACCATCCCGGTGCCGGAGGGCTTCCGGGAGATCGGCGCGGGCTTCCTGCCCGAGTTCGGACCGAACACCGGCTACAACAACGCGACGTTGCTGCTCGGCCTGGCCGCCGCCGTGGCCGTGGTGTGGCGGGAGCTCCAGGCGCGCAAGACCCGCCGGGCGATGGACGCCGACCCGGCCCCCATGTGGGTCTCGATCCTGCGGATGGCCGTCATGGTCGGCGTGATCGCCTTCGCCGCGCTGCGCTTCGCCAGCGGTCGCGTCGGCACCAGCTTCCCGATCTCGGGCATCATCCTGGTGCTGCTGGTCATCGCGTACTCCTTCTACACCCGCAACACGGCCGGTGGTCGGCACATCTACGCGGTGGGCGGCAACTCCCGGGCGGCCGAGCTGTCCGGCGTGAAGCTCAAGCGGGTCAACTTCTTCGTCATGATGAACATGTCCGTCCTGGCCGCCCTGGCCGGCATGATCTTCGTGGCCCGTTCGGCGGCCTCCGGTCCGCAGGACGGCAACGGCTGGGAGCTGGACGCCATCGCCGCGGTCTTCATCGGCGGCGCGGCCGTCTCCGGCGGTATCGGCACCATCAGCGGCTCCATCGTCGGTGGTCTCGTCATGGCCGTGCTCAACAACGGCCTGCAGCTGATGGGCGTCGGCACCGACCGGGTCCAGATCATCAAGGGCCTGGTCCTGCTGCTGGCCGTCGCGATCGACGTCTACAACAAGAGCCAGGGGCGCTTCTCCATCATCGGGAGCCTGATGCGACCGTTCCGTCGCGAGGACTCCGCCCCACCCGCCTCACCGCCGGACGCGGAGCGCGAGCCCGCCAAGGCAGCGGTGTCCGGCTGACGGCCACCGACCTCTCCACCCGTCTCACATCAAGAAAGGCAAGTCCTCACCATGCGTAAATTCTTTGGCACGTCGGTGGTCGCGGTCAGCGCCGCCGCCATGCTGGCCCTCGCGGGCTGCGGCTCCGGCCGCGACGGCGACAGCAACTCCGGCGGCGAGGCCGCCAAGGGCTTCGCGGCGAACTCGCTGATCGGCGTGGCGCTGCCGGCCAAGACCTCGGAGAACTGGGTCCTCGCCGGTGACCTGTTCACCAACGGCCTCAAGGAGGCCGGTTTCCAGGCTGACGTGCAGTACGCCGGCGCGTCGACCACGGTCGCCGACCAGCAGGCCCAGATCACCGCCATGACCACCAAGGGCGCCAAGGTCATCGTCATCGGCGCGACCGACGCCGCGCAGCTGTCGACCCAGGTCGCCGCCGCGCACGCCGCCGGTGCCAAGGTCATCGCGTACGACCGGCTCATCACCAACACGCCGGACCTCGACTACTACGTCGCGTTCGACAACTTCAAGGTCGGCCAGCTCCAGGGCCAGGCCCTGCTGGACGGCATGAAGGCCAAGAAGCCGAACGGCCCGTACAACATCGAGCTGTTCTCCGGCTCGCCGGACGACAACAACGCCGGTGTCTTCTTCAACGGTGCGATGGACGTCCTCAAGCCGGAGATCGACAAGGGCAACGTCGTCGTCGCCTCGGGTCAGAAGGACGTCAAGCAGACCGCCATCCAGGGCTGGAAGGCCGAGGGTGCGCAGGCCCGCATGGACCAGCTGCTGACCTCGACCTACGGCAACAAGGAGCTGGACGGCGTCCTCTCCCCGAACGACACCCTGGCCCGCGCGATCCTGACCTCGGTCAAGGGCGCCGGCAAGCCGACCCCGGTGGTCACCGGTCAGGACTCCGAGGTCGAGTCGGTCAAGTCGATCGTCGCCGGCGAGCAGTACATGACGATCAACAAGGACACCCGCAACCTGGTGAAGGAGACCATCAACATGGTCAAGGCTCTCCAGGCCGGTAACACCCCGCAGGTGAACGACACCAAGTCCTACAACAACGGCAGCAAGGTCGTCGACACGTACCTGCTCCCGCCGGTCGCCGTCACCAAGGCGAACGCGGCTGAGGCGTACGCCAACGACCCGAAGCTCGCGCCGCTCACCAAGTAAAGCGCACGGTAGGCAGCAACGCCGATGGGTCCCGGGTCTTCACTACCGGGACCCATCGTCGTCTCCGCACCTGCGCGCCCATCGGTATCGACCCGGAAGGAGGTCTGACCGTGGCGGCACCAGTCCGGTCCAGGCCGGCCGGCGTCGGTCGTACCACCGAATCCCCGCTGCCGCCGCTTCCCGGCGCGAGTCAGGAGGAGATCCGGCGGCAGAACCTCGGCGCCGTCCTGCGCTACGTCCACCTGCACGGGCCGACGTCCCGGGCGGAGCTGACCAGCCGACTCGGTCTCAACCGCAGCACCATCGGCGCCCTGGCCGCCGATCTGGTCGCCGGCGGACTGGTCACCGAGGGAGCGCCGGCAAGCGTGCGCCGCGCCGGTCGCCCCTCCCTGGTCGTCAGTCCCCGCTCCGACCGGGTGTACGCGCACGCTCTGAGCATCGACGCGGGCCGGCTGCGCGCCGCCCGGGTCGGCCTCGGAGGGCAGATCCTCGACCTGCGGGAGGTCCCCCGCCTCGGTGGCATGTCGGCGATCGACGCCGTCGGACCCCTCGCCGACCTGGTCCGCGACATGGAACGGTCCGTGGCCACGGACGCGCTGCTGGTCGGCGGCGCGGTCGCGGTGACCGACACCACCCGCGACCCGGACGGCAGGATCCAGATCGCCGGTGTCGACGAGACGCTGGGCATCGCCCTCCAGGCGCAGTTCACCGCCGGCCCGGGCTTCGTCGCCGGCGACCTGGCCGACATCGCCGCCCTGGCCGAACACGTGCGGGGCGTGGCGACCGGCAACGACGACGTCATCTACCTGCACGGCGACCTCGGCATCAGCGCCGGCATCATCGTCGGCGGCCGACTGATGATCGGCCACCGGGGGCACAGCGGCAAGGTCGGCCACATGGTCGTCAACCCGAACGGCCTGCCCTGCGGCTGCGGTTCGCGGGGCTGCTGGGAGACCGAGATCTCGGAGGCCGCCCTGCTGCGGCACGCCGGCCGGGACCCGAGCGACCGCGCGGCGGTGGCCGAGGTGCTGCGCGCGGCGGCGGACGGCGACCGGGTCGCCCGCGACGCCGTCGAGCAGGTCGCCGACTGGCTCGGCTTCGGGGTGGCCAACCTGGTCAACGTGGTCAACCCGGACGCCGTGGTGTTCGGTGGATCGCTGCGCGACATCTTCACCGCCGGTGCCGACGTGGTGCGCGAACGGCTGGACTCCATGCCGCTGCCGGCCTCCCGCGAGCACCTGCGGCTGCACGCCGCGGCCCTCGGCCGCGACGCCGTCCTGATCGGCGCGGCCGAGGTGGCGTTCGACAAACTGCTGGCCGACCCGCTCAACGTCGGCGTCGCCGGTCAGGTGGACTCCGCCGACCCGGCCTAGCGGATCTCCCGCAGCACGCTGGTGCCGCTACCCGACCGGGACTCCCAGGTCCAGCTCTCCCGCAGCTCCAGGCGACCGTCGGCCGCCACCCCCACCTCGGTCACACAGTGCCCGGAGGACGTCTGCCCCTCGGCGTTGAGCTGGACGTAGCGGAAGTCCAACCGGTCGTCCTCCCGGGTGCCGACGAGGTGGCCGCGCCGGATGGAGCCGCCGACGTACTCGGCCCACACCTCACCGGCCCGCTCGTGGTACGTGAAGACCGTCTCGGTGCCCACCTCGCCGGCCACCACGTCCGTCACCGCGGCGAACCGCCGGCCGTCCAACGAGATCGTCATGCCACGACGCTAGTCGACCGACTGCTGCCGGGCGCCCCCCGGTCGCTCTCCGCCACCGGGGGCGCGGTCGGTCAGCCGCCGGGACGCAGCACCCGGCCGGGACCGGCGGCGTTGTCGGCGGCGGCCTGGGAGCGTTGCGCTCCGGTGACGCACACGTCGTCCCCGATGAACGCCTCGCGCCACACGTAGCCGGCGACGCAGGTGTGCGGGCCGTACGGGCCACTGACCCAGCGACTCGCGGCGACCGTGTTGTCCGCGAGCACCTGGGATCGCGTCGTGCCGGTCACACAGACATAGTCGGACTGGTCGGCGTCGCGCCACACGTACCCGCTGACGCAGGTGTTCGGGCCGGACACCAGCCGGGCCGGGTTGCGACGGGACGCGGCGGCGGCGTTGTCGGCGGCGGCCTGGGTGCGTTGCGCCCCGGTGACGCACACGTCGTCCCCGGCGTACGCCTCGCGCCACACGTAACCGGAGACGCAGGTGTGCGGGCCGTACGGGCCGTTCACCCAGCGGCTCGGTGCGGCGGCGTTGTCCGTCCACACCTGGCTGCGGGTGGCGCCGGTGACGCAGACCAGGTCGCCCGCGCGGGCCTCGCGCCAGACGTACCCTTGGAGGCAGCGGTTGACCACGTCGGTGGTCACGGTCACCGAGGCGGCGTTGCCGGAGAGCCAGTTCACGCCGATCTGCACGCCGCCCGCGTTGAGCGACTGGGCCGGACCGCCGCCGGGGCCGGTACGCAGCAGGGTGGGCGTGCCGTTGCGGACCTCGTGCAGCAGCACCGTGTCGGCCGGGATGCCGGCGCTCCAGCCGGTCTTCCGGCGGAACTCGACCGTGTAGTAATGGAACAGGTCGGCCGGGTCGAACGGAATCCGGATCAGCTGCGGGCCGCTGGCGGCGGGCACCTCCAGCGGGGCCAGGGTGAGGGTGCGCGAGCCGACCCCGTCGGCGGCCATGGTGAAGATGCGGTTCTTCGGCAGCCAGCCCAACTCGTCACGGTTGGGGCCGTTGAGCCCGACCGCGCTGGTGCCGTAGTTCGCGGTGCCGAAGGCGTAGATGTGCATCGCGCTCATCTCGTCCCACGGGTCGTCGTACTCGCCCGGCTGGGACCACGGCGCGTTCTGGTAGGTGGTGTCGTTGGAGAACGAGTGGCCCAGGTTGTAGCCGTGCAGCATCTCGTGCGCGGCGAAGCCGACGTTCCAGGCGCCCGGGTCGAGCAGCACCCGGCCACCGGCCGCACCGGAGTCCACCCAGTCGTTGAGCATGACCGCGATCCGGTTGCCCGCGGGCACCACGTAGCCGGCGGCCGCCGCGGTGTCCACGCAACGCTGGGTGCGGGTCCACCGGTCGATCGAACCGAACTGCGCCAGGGTGTACGGCATCGTGTACCACCCCCGGACCACCGAGCCGGCCAGCGACACCCGTCCGCCGGACTGGTCGGCCAGGTAGTCCGCCACGCCGCCGGTGTCGACGCCGGTCGCCGTGAGGAAGTCGGCGAAGTGCGTCGGCGTTTTGGGCTCCGCCGGCTTGTCGCTGAACTTGCACAGCAGCACCGACCACGGGGTGGCGTTGCGGATCGGGTTGGCGGCCGCCGGGGCGGCCGGCAGTGCCACCGCTCCCAGCACGGCGCAGGCGAGCGCCACGGCTGACGCGGCGACCCGACGGAGGACTCTGGACTTCACGCGTACGCTCCCATCGCTGCGGCCCGCCGGACGCGGGCCCTGCGGTCCACATCGGAGCACCGATCGTGACCGCGTCGACGCGTTCAGTCGCGTTGGCGACGGGCCGGAATCCGACTGCGCTGGTCAGCAGCGTGTCGGTGCCCGGCGTTAGGCTCACCGACGTGGGTGTGCACCAGCTCGATCGCGCGCAGGCACGACGGATCGCCGTGCGGGCCCAGCTGTTGGCCGACCCGCGCCCGACCGACCTGCTGACCGTGGTGCGGCGGCTGACGCTGGTGCAGATCGACCCCACGGCTGCTGTCGCGCCGAGCGCGGACCTGGTCTGTTGGAGCCGGCTCGGCTCGTCGTACCAGCCCGCGCAGTTGCGTCACGCCCTCGAACGGGACCGGACGCTCTTCGAGCACCAGGCCATGCTGCGACCGATGGACGACCTGGGGCTCTACCTCGCGGCGATGGCCGCCTGGCCCGCTCACGAGCGGCACCGCGAGTGGCTGCGCGCGAACGACGCGTTCCGGCGGGACGTGCTCGACCTGCTCGGTCGCTCCGGGCCACTGCTGTCCCGCGACATCCCGGACACCTGCGCGGTGCCCTGGCCGTCGTCGGGGTGGACCGACAACCGCAACGTCACCCAGATGCTGGAGTTCCTGGTCGCCCGTGGCGAGGTCGCGATCGCCGGTCGCCAGGGCCGGCAACGGCTGTGGGACGTCGCCGAGCGCGTCTATCCGGCCGGCATCCCCGTCCTGCCGCTGGATCAGGCGCTGCGGGTCCGCAACGAGCGCCGACTGCGCGCGCTGGGCATCGCCCGGGCGAAGACACCCGTCCTGCCGGGCGAGCCGGCGGAGGTCGGCGACGCCGGTGAGCCGGCGGTGGTGGAGGGAGTCCGGGGGGTCTGGCGGGTGGACCCGGCCGCGCTCGGGCAGCCGTTCACCGGGCGTACGGCGTTGTTGTCGCCGTTCGACCGCCTGGTGCACGACCGGGTCCGCCTCGAAGAGATCTTCGAGTACGAGTACGTGCTGGAGATGTACAAGCCGAAGGCGAACAGGCGGTGGGGCTACTTCGCGTTGCCGATCCTGCACGGCGACCGGCTGGTCGGAAAGGTGGACGCCACGGCCGACCGTCGGCGCGGCACGTTCACCGTGCACGCCGTGCACGAGGACGTGCCCTTCACGCCACAGGTGAGCCGTGCCGTGCACGACGAGCTGCGCGAGCTGGCGTCCTGGCTCTCGCTGACCCCGGAGGGTCTGCGCTGACGGGTGCTCGCCGAGGCCCCGGCTCCCCGACGAGCACCCGTCGTCCACCTCTCGGCTAGGCGATCCGGCGCACCCGGCGCACGGCCAGGTAGAGCAGCAGCAGGGCGAGGGCGACGAAGATGCCCGTCTCGATGCCCTGGAACAGCCAGAACCGGTCGGCCGGCTGGTAGAGCTGCCAGTTGTACGCGCCCGGTTCGAGGCCCAGTTCGGCGCCGCAGACCCGACCGTCCGGCCCCTTCCCGCCCGGCGGGCACTGGATCCGGGTGTCCTCCGCGATCATCGTCCCGTCCGGGTTCCGGACCCCCTGGGCGAGGATCCAGTCCCCCCGGCTGGTCTCCCGTGCTTCGTCCCCCTCGATCGGGAAGGTCTTGGTGCGGGCGGCCTGGTAGTGCGGCCGGGCCAGGATCTCCACCGCCGCCCGTACACCGATGAACCCGGCGAGGGTGATGCCCATGGCGGGCAGCATCCGCTTCCAGACGGTGCCGGCGAAGACGCCCAGCGCCACGGCGAAGAGCGTGTAGCCGATCGGGACGATGCCCTGCAGATCGAAGACGATCAGGCCGAGGCGACCCTCCTGAGCGGCCTGGGTCAGCGGCTCCACCCACCACGACATGCCCAGCCCGTAGCCGATCGCGAGGAGCAGCACAGCGGCGCCGACCAGTCCGAACTTCGTCAGCGCCCACCGGGTACGGCCGACGCCCTGGGTCCAGACGAAGCGGTGCGTGCCCTGCTCCACCTCCCGGGCGACCAGCGGGGCGCCCCAGAACAGGCCGACCAGCACCGGCAGGGTGATCAGCAGGACGGCCAGCAGGTTGAGGCTGCCGTACTGGTTGCTGAAGCGGTGGAAGCCCGCGTCGCATGTCTCGCGGGTCGTCGTGGCCACGTCGGCACGGGCGAGCTGACTCACGCAGTCCGTCAGCCCGAGGTCGGCGAAGGTGTTCCGCATCGACAGGCCGATCGGCACCAGTGCGGCCGCGAGCACGGCGAACGCCAGCAGTGTGAAGAGGGCCTGCTTGCGGTGTTGCCGCCAGGTCAACCAGATCATGCTGCTACCCCCCACTCGCTGTGACTGGTCTGCGCGGTGCCCTCGGCGAGGTAGGCCAGGACGACGTCCTCCAGGCTCACCTCGCGGATCGTCCAGGCCGGATCGGTGACCGGCCCGTCGGTGCGGACCAGCAGTGTCGACTGCCGGTCGGTGTGGCTGGCCCGGACGACGGCGGCGACGCCCCCGATCGGGCCGCCGTCGTGCCGTGGGCCGACCAGTTGGCGGTGCTCGGCGACCAGGTCGTCGACCGAGCCGGTGAGCTGCACTTTGGCGGCGTTCAGCACGATCAGGTAGTCGCAGACGCGCTCCAGATCGGCCAGCAGGTGCGAGGAGAGCAGGACGGTGGTCCCGGAATCCGCGACGCTGCCCATCAGCGACTGGAGGAACTCACGCCGGGCCAGCGGGTCGAGGCTGGCGACCGGCTCGTCGAGCAGCAGCAACCGGGGCTGCTTGGCCAGCGCCAGGGCCAGCGCCACCTGGGCCCGTTGCCCGCCGGAGAGTTTGCCAACGGGTCGGTCCGGTGGGATGCCGAGCTGCGCCAACCGGGTGCGGGCCAGCGGTGCGTCCCACCGCTTGTTCAGCTTGCCGCCGGCCACGACCAGCTCGGACGCCGTGAAGTCCCGGTAGAGCGGGGTGTCCTGGGCGACGAAGCCGATGTCGGCGAGGCCGTCCGTGTCGCCGTACGGCGACCGATCGAACACCCGTACCGTGCCCGCGTCGGGCTTGAGCAGCCCGACGGCCAGGTGCAACAGCGTGCTCTTGCCCGCGCCGTTTGGCCCGACCAACGCGGCGATCCGGCCGGCCGGCAGGCGCAGTGAGCAGTCCCGCAACGCCCAGGTGCTGCCGTACCGCTTGCCCAGCCGGTCTGCCTCCAAGACATGGTCCATTCTCTGTCCTCTCGTTGCGCTCATGCGGGTTCCTTCTGCGGGGTGTCGTCGGCGAGGGTGGCGCGCAGTGTGGTCTCCACCAGGGCGATGACGTCCTCGGCGGTGAGGCCGGCGGTCTGCGCCCGGTGCAGCCAGGCGACCAGGTCGTCGCGTAGCTCGGCCTGGTTGGGCAGGGACGCGCCGGCAAGGGTGCGCTGGACGAACGTGCCCACCCCGGGTCGGCCGCCGACCAGACCCTCGATCTCCAGCTCCCGGTACGCCTTCAGCACCGTGTTCGGGTTGATCGCCAGGGATTGCGCGACGTCCCGGACCTTCGGCAACTGGTCGCCCGGTGTCAGCAGACCGACCCGCAGCGCCTGTTTCACCTGCTGCACGAGCTGCATGTAGGTGTTCACCTTCGACCGGCTGTCCAGTACGAACTCGATCACTCGCGATGATCCTTCCTGTTGTCCTACGACAGTAGGACTAATAGACAGCTTCACCGGCGGGGTGACTGCTGTCAAGGGCGGCGCGGTGCCCGTCCTGCCCGCGACGGCGCGTCACGGGCGGCTGCCCGGCGTGTCCGACCTGGTGGCACCGGCAGGCCAGAGGTTGGCACCGACGGGTCAACCGCTTGGGAAGGGAACCGGCAGCAACCCAGGTGGAAGGGGAGGTGTGCGATGGTCGCCAACGAACTGACGACGCCGAGGGCTACGCCACTGCAGGTGGCCCGCGCCCGCGGGCGGGTACGCGGGCGGCTGATCCTGCTCGGCCCGGCGTTCGTCGCCGCGGTCGCCTACGTCGACCCGGGCAACTTCGCCACCAACTCCGCCGCCGGTGCCCGCTACGGCTACCTGCTCGTCTGGGTCGTGGTGGTGGCCAACCTGATGGCGATGCTGGTGCAGACGCTCACCGCGAAGCTGGGCCTCGCCACCGGTCGCAGCCTGCCCGAGCTGTGCCGGGAACGCCTGCCGAAGCCACTCAACAAGGCCATGTGGGTGCAGGCCGAACTGGTCGCCATGGCCACCGACCTGGCCGAGGTCATCGGTGGTGCGGTCGCCCTGTACCTGCTCTTCGGCATCCCTCTGCTGCCCGGCGGGATCATCATCGGCGCCACCGCGTTCGCCGTGCTGGCGCTGCGCTCGCGGGGCTTCCGCGCCTTCGAGGTCGCCATCGCCGTGGGGCTGGGCGTCATCGTCCTGGCCTTCGCGGCGAACCTGCTCGCCGCCGGCTCCGACCCGGGCTCCGCCGTGGCCGGCCTGGTCCCTCGGCTCCAGGGCACCGACAGCGTGCTGCTGGCTGCCGGAATCCTCGGTGCCACGGTCATGCCGCACGTCATCTACGTGCACTCCGCGCTGACCCGCGACCGCATCCCCGCCACCGACGACACCGAGCGTCGGATCCTGTTCCGTGGTCAACGCACCGACGTGCTGCTCGCCCTGAGCGCGGCCGGCGCGGTCAACCTCGCGATGCTGCTGATCGCCGCGGCGAGCTTCCGGGGCGGCGGGCCGGGCGGCGCGGACACCCTGGAGGGTGTGCACGCCGGGCTCGGCCAGACCATCGGCACCGCGGCGGCGTTCGGTTTCGCCATCGCCCTGCTGGTCTCCGGGCTGGCCTCCACGAGCGTCGGGACCTACGCCGGTGAGGTGATCATGGAGGGCTTCCTGCGGCGGCGGATTCCGCTGCTGCTGCGCCGACTGGTCACCCTGGTGCCCGCGCTCGCCGTGCTCGCCATCGGCCTCGACCCCACCCGGGCGCTGGTGCTGTCCCAGGTCGTCCTCAGCTTCGGCATCCCGTTCGCGCTCATCCCGGTGGTCGCCTTCACCCGCCGTCGGGACCTGATGGGCAACCTGGTCAACCACCCGCTCACCACGGCCGCCGCGTCCCTGGTGGCGGTCCTGGTGGTCGCGCTGAACGCCTTCCTGCTCTGGCAGGTCGTCGCCGGGTGACCCGGCCGATCATGCGTGCCCGCCGCGCAGCAGGGCGATGATGTCTCCGACCGTCCGACGACCCTCAGGGGTCGGCATGATCGGCCAGTCGTGGATCATCCCCTCGCCGACGTGCAGGTGGAGATCGGTCCCGGCCACCTCTTCGGCCCGGTCCCGGAGCAGGACGGCATCGGGGAAGAGGACATCGCGTGTGCCGGCGTACACGTGGACGAGTCCGAGGTCGTCCAGGTGGCCGCTCAGCGGACTGACCTGCGGGTGCGAAGGATCGGCGGGAACTGCCCAGCGGGCCGCGAGAACTCGGATGTGTTCGAGATTCAGCAACGGATCGTGAGGTGCGATGTCGGCGATCTTCGGATTGGTGAAGGTCAGATCGAGGGCGGGTGAGATCAGGACGGTGATATCCGGCCGCCGGTGGTGCGGGGTCAGGGCCTGCAGCACGGACAAGGCGATGGTCCCGCCCGCTGAATCACCGATCAGGGCGGTCGGTCCCTGCTTCTGGACGTGCTGGGACAGGCGCAGCATGACCGGAAGGACGTCGGCGTGGGTGGCGGTGGGCAGGCGCGGGTACAGGGGCAGGACGACTTCGCGGCCGGATTCGACGGCGATCCGGGCGGCCAGCCTCCAGTGCTGCCTGGTGATGGGGGCGGCCCAGGCGCCGCCGTGGATGTAGACGGCGTAGTGCTGCACCGGATTGGCGGGCGTCAGCCGATAGACGGTCCAGCCGTCGAACTCTTCCCGCCGGACCGTGACACCCGGCAGACGCGGCGGGGCCGGGTTGGTCACTTCGGCGAGGAACCGGCTGGGCTTGAACTGTCGCTTCCGCACTCCTGCCACGCGCAGCAGACCGACAACGGTTCTGCTGGTCAGGCTGGGGCTCACGGGTTCACGACCTGGTACGAGCCGGAGCGCACGTCGTCCGGCAGGGCGGGACCGCCGGTGCTCCAGCCGAACGTGGTGCGCGCCTTGAGGGAGGTGATGCGCGCCGAGGATCGGAGCAACGCGGCCATCGGCCCCATGGCGCTCTCGGCCTGTTCGGCGGTGATCGAGGTCGCGGTGGTTCCGGTCAGGTCCGCGATCGCCTCGGCGAGTTCGCGGAAGGTGAACTGTCGCGGTCCGGCCGCGTCGTAGGTGCCCGCCACCGGGCGCTCCAGGGCCGTCAGGTACAGGCGGGCGAGATCGTCCACGTGCACCGGGGTCCACTCGTTGTCGCCGGCGTCGATGTAGGTGGCCGTGCCCGAACTGGTCGCGGCATCGATCAGACTGGTCAGCAGGAGGGAGCCGCCTCGACCGTAGACCAGACCCGCGCGGATGATGATGCCGGTCAGGCCCGCCGCCTCGCGCACCAGTCGCTCGCCGACGAGCTTGAACGGCTGCAGGCCCGGCTCCGGCAGTTCTGCGTCTTCGTCCCGGGAATGGGTGGGGTCGAGCCCGTAGACCAGATTCGTGCTGGTGTAGAGGAACGGCTTGCCGGTGCCCGCCTTGCCCGCCCCACGGGTCAGCGCCTCCACGGCGGCGGCCTCCGCCCTGACCGCGTCCTCGCCACCGAAATAGTCGACCGCGGTGTGCACCACCGCATCAGCCTCCGTCGCGGCCTTCTCCAGGAGCGCGGTGTCGGTCAGGTCGCCGAGCAGAGGAACCGCGCCCGCCTCTGTCGCCTTGGCTGCTGACTCCGGGGACCGGGTCAGCGCTACTACGTCGTGGCCTGCCGCCATGAAGTGTTCGACGAGCACCGAGCCCAGGTAGCCGGTGCCGCCGGTGATGAGGATCTGCATGGTCTCTCCAGAGCCGAGTGAACAATGAAACGGATGAAGTATCCGTTTGCCAACCGTAGCACGAACCGGATGGATCATCCGTTTCATCGTCCGGAGCCGCCCGTTCCAGGGCCGCGGGCTCCAGGCGGGGCAAGTGGAGCCCTTATCCGCTTATGCTGGAGGAGTGACCGCTTCGCCGCTCCGCAGGGACGCAGTACGCAACCGCCAGCGGATCATCGAGATCGGCCGGCAGCTGGTCGCGGACGGCACCCCGATTCAGCTGAACGAGGTGGCCCGCGCGGCCGGCGTCGGGGTCGCCACGGTGTACCGGCACTTCCCGACGCCTCAGGCACTGGTCGAGGCGGTGTCGGTGGACGGACTCGAGACGCTGATCCAGGCCGCCGAACGGGCCGTGCAGCAGGACGACCCCTGGGCTGCTTTTCATGATTTCCTGGTCAGCGTCGTGGACGCGCAACTACTCGACGACGCCCTGTCCTCGGTGCTGTCCACGCCCACGGCCACCCTGCCGGGCACAGCGCACCTGCTCGATGAGTTGTCCTCGCTGTTCGGCGAACTGTTCGCTCGGGTCAGGGCGGCAGGGCTGCTGGCGCCCGGCATCACGCTCGCCGACATGACGCCACTGATGTGTGGCATCGCCTTCTCGGCCAGGATGCATCCCGCCGCCGATGCACAAGAGCAAGCCGCAGCCGGCCGTCACTACCTCGATGTCGTACTGAACGGGATGCGGGCCCGCTGAGCGCCACGGGGATCGAGAACCAACCCGGCCGACCCCGAGGGATCCACGACCTCACGCACTAAGTCCGGCGGCCCTCGTCGCGCGTCGGGATCGCCTGACGCTGTTCGAGGGCGTCCGCCGGGTTCGCGTCGGCCGGCAGCGACGTCACGTCTTCGAGTACGCCCCCCGGCAGGGCGCCCTGCTCGGCCAGGTCCGCCTCGGACGCCTCGGGGTCGACGTCACCCGACGCCCGGTCCGGCGGCCCGTAGTCGACAGCGCTCTGCCGTTGCTCCTGGGCGTCCGCCTCCGGAGGAGGGAACGTGTCGCCCTGATCATCCCGGTACGTGCTCATCGGAGCCTCCTCGCGACGGTTGTCGGCATGCCACCGGGTCGCTGCCTACCCGCGGTGGTCGTCCGCACGCCTGTCCCGGCCTGTCCCGGCGGCCAGTCCCAGCCCCAGCAGCGCGCACACCGAGCCGACCAGGAAGAGCAATGAGGCGGCCGGTTGACCGAGCCACTCCCAGAACGGGTGCCAGGCCGGGTGCGGCTCGCCGAGGTGGTGATGCAGCAGCGACGGTACGGCCAGCAGCACCGGCAGCCACCACAGCACCACGGCCACACCCAGCAGGATGCTCACGGCGGCGCCGCGCTGTGCGGAGCGGCGGCTGGTCCAGCCGAAGACCCACCACCCGGCCACCGCTCCCAGCAGCGTGCCGAGCACCCCGGCGGGCACCACCAGCGGCGGTGGCGCGCGGTGCAGCTCGACCGCCAGGTAGGCGGCGTCGGCGGCGGTCTGCGACGAGATCGAGGCGTTCAGGATGGTGTCGCCGCGTCGAGCGACCAGCGTGGTGTCGGTGATCGCCAGCCGGGTGGCGCACATCTTGTCCGCGCAGCTGATGCGCTCGGCCACCTGCGGGTCGTACACCGTCCAACCGGCGCCGGTGAGGCGGTCCCGGGCCACCGCGACGATCTGCTCGGCGGGCACCGGTGGCGGGCCGAAGGCGGCGGCGCTGGTGGCGCTCTCCTGGTATGCACCGCGGTCGCCGAGCACCAGGGTCTTCACGGTGCCCAGCCGCAGCGCGTGCCGGTAGACGACGAAGAGCGCGGGCGGGGTGTCGATCTCGCCGACGTCGTGACCGGGAAAGACCATGGTCAGGATGGCGGCGGCCTCGGCTCGGGTCGGGCTGCGGCCGGGACGAATCCCAGGCGGCCCGGCTGGCCAGCGCGCCGGTGAAGAGGCCACAGACGATCGCGGCGAGCGGCACCCAGGCGACAGCCGCGCCCCTGCTCGGACGGCCCAGCCGGTGGAGCAGCCGCCGCCCGAACGGGCGGGCCGCCGAGGTGTCGGTCCCGGGCATGATCATCCTTCCGGTCGCGAACGGGGCGGAGCGACGGTACATCGACCACCGGGGTGGACGCGTACCCGTGACTACCGCCGTCCGTGGCCGGGATCGGACAGGATGGACGGGTGGCCGGGGCATGGCCGCGACGACGAGGAGGAGTGGCGATGCGGGTACGCGGGCGGTCGAGCGGGGGACGGCGTGCCCGGGTGGGGGCGACGCTGGGGGCTCTGCTCACCGGTGTGGTCGTACCGATGGCGGTGCTGACACCGGGGGCGGCGGTCGCGGCGGCGGTCGGTGCGCCGGTGTGCCAGATCCGCGACAACCGGCTCCGCGAGATCTCCGGGATGGTGGCGACCGACGACGGGTACGTGGTCGTCAACGACGGCGCCGACGACGAGACCCGTCGTCGGATCTTCTTCCTCGACCAGCGGTGCGCCGTGGTCCGGGCGGTCTCCTACCCGTCCCGGCCCCGGGACACCGAGGACCTGGCCGTCGGCCGGGACGGCACCGTCTGGGTCGCCGACATCGGCGACAACGACCGTTCCCGGACGACGGTCGGCGTGTGGCGGCTCGCGCCGGGAACGGAGCAGCCGGTGCTGCACCGGATGACGTACCCGGACCGCCCGCACGACGCCGAGGCGTTGCTGCTCGACGCGGACGGCCAACCGCTGATCATCACCAAGGGCGGCAGCGGCACCGTCTTCCTGTACCGGCCGACCACCGCGCTGCGGCCGGGGGCGACGACGACGCTGGCCCTGGCCGGCCAGGTGACCCTGCCGACGACCACCACCAGCAACCCGTTCTCGTTCCTCGGGCGGGGTGTGGTCACCGGTGCGGCCAGCGCGCCGGACGGGCGTCGCGTGGTGCTGCGCAGCTACGCCGACGCCTTCGAGTACGACGTCCCCGACGGCGACGTGGTCAAGGCGTTGACCTCCGGCACCCCCCGGACCACCCCGTTGCCGGACGAGCCCCAGGGCGAGTCGATCACCTACAGCCGCGACGGCGGGTCGCTGCTCACCGTCTCCGAATCCGCCGACCAACCCCCGGGTACGCGCCCGACGGTCCTGCGCTACCCGGCCACCGCCGAGACGACCCCGACCACGGGCCCGACGGCCTCCACCGGCCCGGTGGCGCCCACCTTCGTGCGTCCCATCGCCGAGGACACCGTCGGCCTGGGCGGCCGCACCTGGCCGCTGGTCGTCGGCGCCGGGACACTGCTGGCCCTGCTCGGGCTGGCCGGTCTGCTGCGGTGGAGGCACACCGCACGCCACTGAGCGGACGGGGCGGTGCGGCAGGATGGGCCCATGTCCACCCTGTCCACGTTGCGTCACCCGATCATCGCCGCGCCGATGGCGGGAGGCCCGTCCACGCCCGCGCTCGCGGCCGCCGTCTCGGCGGCCGGGGGGCTGGGCTTCCTGGCCGCCGGGATGATCGACACCGACCGGCTGGTCGCCGACGTCGCCGAGGTCCGCGCCCGTACCGACCGGCCGTTCGGGGTCAACCTCTTCCTGCCCGATCCGGGCGGCGTCGACGAGGCCGCCGTCCGGGCGTACGCCGAACGGCTCGCCCCGCAGGCCGCCCAGCGCGGCGTCACCCTGGGCGATCCGGTGGGCGGCGACGACGCGTACCCGGAGAAGCTGGCCGCCCTGCTCGCGGACCCGGTCCCGGTGGTGTCCTTCGTGTTCGGGCTGCCCGACCGGGCGGCGGTGACCGCCCTGCGGGAGCGGGGAACCGAGGTGTGGGCCACGGTCACCCGCCCGGAAGCCGCCACAGCCGCCGCCGACCTCGGTGTGGACGCGGTGGTGGTGCAGGGCACCGAGGCCGGTGGGCACCGGGGCGGCCTGCCGGACGACGACGACTACGCGCTGCTGCCGTTGCTGCGGCTGACCGCCGCCCGCTGCGACCGGCCGCTGGTGGCGGCGGGGGGCATCGTCGACGGCCCCGCGCTGGCCGCCGCGCTGGTCGCCGGCGCCACCGCCGCCCAACTCGGCACGGCCTTCCTGCGGTGCCCGGAGGCGGGCAGTTCACCGATGCACCGGGAGGCGGTGGCCGGTACCGCGCCGACCGCGTTGACCCGGGCGTTCACCGGCAAGCGGGCCCGGGGTGTGGCCAACGACTTCCTGCGTCGGCACGACGCGGCGGCACCGGCCGGTTACCCACAGGTGCTGCACCTGACGCGTCCGCTGCTCGCCGCCGCCCGGCGCGACGGCGACGCGTCGGTCGCCAACGCGTGGGCCGGACAGGCGCACGCGCTGGCCCGGGACCTGCCGGCGGCCGAGGTCGTCGCCGAGGTGAGCGCCGGTGCCCGGGCGGCCCTCGCCGCCGTGGTCGAGCGGTCGAACCGTCGGGGCTGACCTGGTTGCCGACCACCGGCCCGGGCGGGCGGGGCAGGGCGGGCCGGAGACCCGTTAGAGTCTCGCCGTGATCGAGATCGGCGCGCAGGTCGACCTGTCCCACCCGCCCGAGCGGGTCTGGCTCGCATTGACCGATCGGGAACTGCTCGGCCGGTGGTTCGCCGAGGCCGAGACGTCCGAGGGCGTACCGGATCGGCTGGTGCTGCACACCGCCGGGTTGCCCGGCTTCGGGGCCGACGTCGAGGTCGAGGTGACCGACCGGGAGGAGCCGGAACGTCTCGTGCTGGCCTGCGACGAGGCCGGCCGGCTCAGCGAGGTGACCTGTGACGTCACGGCCACGACGCAGGGCTGCCGGCTGGAGGTGCGGGAGGTCACCACGCACGGCGGGTGGTCCGTCGAGCAGCAGAAGCCACGCGAGCAGCAACTCCGGCAGGCGCTGACCGTACGACTGCCGGCCATCCTCGACTGGCTCGCCTTCCAGCAGGTCGACCTGCGGCGCGGCGACGGCGGGATGACCGCCGAACTGCCGCTGGTCGGCGCGTCCCGCAACGGGCCGGCCCGCGCCCGTCGGCGTCGCCTGACGGTGGCCGCCGTGCTGGTCGGGCTGGCTGTCGTCGGAGGGTCGGCGGCGTGGGTGGCGTTGCCGGTCGGCGGGAAGCAGAGCGCCGCGCCTCCGGCCACCCCCTCGCCGTCGCCGTCCGTGACGGCCGTCGCGGTCGCCACCACCCCACGCGCGACGACCTCCGTACGCCCGTCGCGCACGGCCACGTCGCCGACTGTCCGTCCGAGTCGGACCCCGTCGGTGAAGCCGACACCGACCGCCACGTCAGCGGTGCCATCACCCCCTCCGCCGCTGACCGCCCGCTACGAGACCGACTCCAGCCGGCTGTTCGGCTACACCGGTGAAGTGGTGGTCGGCAACCCCGCGGCCACTCCGGTGGGAGGTTGGGCCGTGGTGGTCACCTTCGCCGACGGCAGCATCGTCGACGACGTCGAGGGCGCGGAGTCGCGGCAGGACGGCAGGTCGATCACCTTCACCGGCGCGGCCCTGCCGGCGGGCGGTTCGCAGACGTTCCGCTTCGACGTACGCGACAACCGGCCCAAGGCGCGGGAGCCGGAGAGCTGCACGGTGGGCGGCAACCCGTGCGCCGGCCTCTGACGTAAGGCCTGTTTCACAAGACCTGGCCGGCCTGCGGCGGGCCCGGACGACGCCCGGCGGCATTGCGGTTTCGTCCGGGTACCGATGTCGTATCCGGGCGGAACCGCGCCTTGCCGGATCGCCGCCCGGACTCCGCCTCGGCTCGACCGCCCTCATGAAACAGGCCTTAGGCTGCGGTCATGGCACTGCTGCACCGGGCCACACTGCGCCCTACGAAACTCGACCTGCTGGCGGCCTGGCTGCCGGACCAACAGTGGTTCACCGGGCCCGTGGGGGCCTCCGGCACACTGACCGGCGCCGAGGTGGTGAGCCGGGGCGCCTACCGTTTCGACGACCCGGCCGGTGAGGTCGGCATCGAGACGATGCTGGTCGGCACCGCCGACGGGCCGGTCCACCAGGTCCCGCTCACCTACCGCGCCGCGCCGCTGGACGGGGCCGAGGACTGGTTGGTCGGCACCACCGAGCATTCGGTGCTCGGCCCCCGCTGGGTGTACGACGGCTGCGGCGACCCGATCTACGTCACCGCGCTCGCCCACGCGATTCTCACCGGCGCCGGTCAGGCCGAGCAGTACTTCGAGGTCGACGGCCGGCGTGAGGTGCGTGAGCCGACGGTGACCGTCGTCGTCGACGGCGTCGGCGTGGCGGAGGTGCCCGCGATCGGCGCCGTGCGTCGGGTGGTCGACGAGGACCGCACGGTCCTCGACACCGAGGCCGTCGAGCTGGTCGTCGTCCGACGACCGGGCACCGGGTCCGACGGGTTGGCGGGGGCCGTGCTGGCCGGTAGCTGGGACGGTCAGCCGACCACGGTGCCGCTGGCGTACGCCACGCTGCGCTGACCTGTCTTCGGCTGCGGTGGGCGGCCCGAGAGGGTCGGGCCGCCCACCGCGTTCACCACCGGGCCGGAGGCGGGGGCGGCGACACGGGCGGCCGGTCGTCGCAGGTGA
Source organism: Micromonospora sp. WMMD1155 (assembly GCF_029581275.1). NCBI lineage: Bacteria > Bacillati > Actinomycetota > Actinomycetes > Micromonosporales > Micromonosporaceae > Micromonospora > Micromonospora sp. WMMD1155. The sequence continues at coordinate 658,586 of NZ_CP120742.1, read as the reverse complement.
TGGTGTTGGGCAGCAGCCACGGAGCGAGCCAACCGCCGTCGTTGCCGCCGAGGTCGGTCACCGTGAACTCCGATCCGGCCGGGGTGAAGTGGAACGACCCGCAGTTGTTGACGCCTACCGCGCCGACGTTGCGCGCGTCCACGTTGGCGAACGAGGCGGACCCGGCCGCGCGGGCGCTGACCACCGAGGTGCCGGTGCCGTCGACCCGGATGTCCCGGAACTGGACGTTGGTGATCGAGTAGAGGTCCTTCACCGGCCAGTCGCTGACCAGCATGATCGCGTTGTACGTGTTGTCGAGGTACGCGTCGCCGGTCACCTGGATGGCCGCGTCGATGCTGCGGTCCAACGCGAAGATCCAGATCGCGCCCAGTCCGATGTTCCAGTTCAGCTCGTACGTGCCGGCGCGGGCGGTGGTGTTGTCGGTGATCCGCAGGTGCCCGGTGAACGGCTCCGCCCCGAAGCGGGATCCGGCGTGGATGCCGCTGCCCTCGCGGACCGGGTCGGCGACGAGGTTGCGCGAGACGGTGGTGTCGGTGCCGCCGTAGATGGCGATGCCGTTGGCCAGGGTCGGCGACTGCACGGTGTTGTGGTCGAAGGTGTTGCGCGCGTTCGCCGTCTTCTCCGACCACATGGCCAGGCCGTCGTCACCGGTGTTGCGGACGAAGTTGTGGGCGACCACGGAGTCGGTCACGCCGGTGTGGAAGTTCAACGCGTCGGCGATCTGGTCGACGATGATGGAGTTGGTGACCCAGACGTTGCGCATGGGCCCGTCGAACCACACACCCACCTTGGTGTGGTGCAGGTAGAGCCCGTCGATCGTCGAGTCACTCATCGCGCCACCGATCGCGTTGACCTGGTCGGTGTCGATGCGTTCCCGGACGTCTCCCTCGATGGCGAAGCCGGAGAGGTGGACGTTGCGACTGCCGCCGTCGGCGGCGTCCCGCCCGTAGAACCCGACGCCGGTGTGCACCGAGCCGTCCGGGGCGGGCGTCGGCAGGGCGACCTCACGGCCCTTGATGACGGTGTGCCAGTTGCCGGCACCCTCGATCGTCACGTCGTCGACGATGATGTGCCGGTTGACCTGGTAGGTGCCCGGCGGGAGGTAGACCTTCAGGTGGGCGCGCCGGGCGAAGGCGATGGCCTTGTCCAGGGCGTCGGCGGAGTCCCGGCGGCCGGTCGGGTCGGCGCCGAACGCGAGGACGTTCGCCGCGAGCAGCCGGACGTGCGGCGGGGCGACCAGTTCGGAGTCGAGCAGGTCGATGACCGTCCAGGCGGCCGTGCTGCCGGGTGGCGCGGTGAGCCGGATCCGGTCGCCGGCCCGGTAGGTGCGCCCGAGCAGGAGTCGCTGCTCGTCGTAGAAGTGGGTGGGCCGGAAGGGCTTGCTGATGCTCGGGTACGGCGTGGTGGCCGCCGGTACGCACTGGCACTCGGTGATCCACCAGTCCGGGTGCAGCAGACCCGCCTGCGGGTCGTTGGTGAACGGGTACTGGTTGTAGAGCCACGAGTACTGCGAGGTGAGCGTCATGGTGCGCACGTGCTTGCCGTTCACCGCGACCCGCAGCGGCGCGGTGATCCCGCCGCCTCGCGGCGCGTCCGGGATGCTGTACCGCACGGTGATCCCGTTGGCGGCGCTGGGCAGGACGAACTCCACGTACTCCCCGGGGGTGAGCCGGACCGCCCGGCGGCCGGAGGCTTCCGACGGCAGGGTGTAGGCGGTCCGGTCGGGGCCGATGACCTCGCCGTTGGTGCGGGCGTTCTCGGCTTCCTGCTCGACGAAGCCGACGTTCGCGCCGCGCCCGGCGACCAACGCCGGGTCGAGGGCGGCGCGGGTGACGACGGGTGTCGCGCCGGGGGTGCCGCTCGGGCCGGCGACGGCCACTGTGGGAGCGACGACCAGCAGGGTGAGGCCGGCCGCGAGCGCCGTCACGGTGGCGGCCGGCCGGCCGGGGCGTCCCCGCACCGGCATGATGATCCGAAACATCGGTGACCCTCCTGGGTGGATGGTGGTGGGAGGTCCGCCCGGCGCCCCCGACGCCCGACATCGATCGCCATGATGTCAGCACTAAACACCACGCTGCAAGGCAGCGAGCAAACAACGAAAAGAAGCGACGATCAGGCCGCAAGAAATGGACGGACGTCGAGTTGAGGTGTCGTGTGTCGTCTGCCTCGACCAGCTCACGCCGGGCGTAGGCTGACTCCCGTGGATCAAGAAGACCGGATCGCCCTGTTCCTCGACTACGAGAACCTCGCGCTGGGCGCGCGCGATCACCGTGGCGGCGCGGACTTCGACTTTCGGCCCATCGCCGACGCGCTGGCCGAACGAGGCCGGGTGGTGGTCCGCCGGGCGTACGCGGACTGGTCGTACTTCGACGAGGACCGTCGCATGCTCACCCGGTCACACGTCGAACTGATCGAGATTCCGCAACGGATGGGCGCCTCCCGCAAGAACGCCGCGGACATCAAGATGGCGGTCGACGCCATCGAGTTGGCGTTCGAGCGCGACTACATCTCCACCTTCGTGATCTGCAGTGGGGACAGCGACTTCACGCCGCTGGTGCACAAGCTGCGCGAGCTGAACAAACGGGTCATCGGCGTCGGGGTCGAGGGATCCACGTCGGCGCTGCTCCCGCCGGCCTGCGACGAGTTCCTCTACTACGACCGGCTGGAGGGCGTGGACATCCCGCCGACCCGTGGCCAGCGGGCCCATCCCGCCCGGCAGGCCGGCGTCGACCAGCGACCGCCCGAGCCCGAGCCCGAGGTGGACCGGCGACCCGCCGGTGAGGAGCCCGGCCGGGACGTGGACACCCTCGCCGTGCTGGTCGCCCAGACGGTGGCCGGGTTGCAGGGCAGCGCCAACGGCGAGGTCACCGCATCCCGGCTCAAGCGCACCCTGCTCCGCAAGGACCCGACGTTCAGCGAGTCGGACTACGGCTTCCGTACCTTCGGCGAGCTGCTGCGCCACCTCGCCGAGCGCACGGTCGTCGAGCTGGCCGAGGGCCCGGCCAAGGGCGACCCCGAGGTCTCGCTGCCCGAGCACGGCGATCGCGAGGTGGCGTTCGGCCTGCTCCGGGGCGTCGTGGCGGACCTGGGCAGTGGCGGCAACCCGGTGGCGTTGTCCGGCTTGAAGAACCAGGTGCGCCGGGCCCGCCCGGACTTCAGCGAGAAGAAGCTCGGCTACCGCAGCTTCCTGCAGTTCTGCAAGGCCGCTGCCACCGCCGGCGTGCTGGACCTGCGTTGGAGCCCCGAGGCCGACGACTACCTCCTGACCACCCGGGGGTGACGGTCGACCCGTGACAGCCCTCGCCGGCCATCGACCGCTGTCGAGCGGAAGCGCCGGACCTACCCATAGGGTGGGCGGTAGGGCTGTCCCGAGGGCGAGGTGAGGGTCGGCATGTCGGGACGTGGCGAATGGACACTCGTCGGGCGCGACGACGAGCTGAAGACCATCGAGGACGTCGTGTCGGCGCGCCTGCCGGGGCTGGTGCTGGTCGGCGACGCCGGGGTGGGCAAGACGCGCCTGCTGCGCGAGGCGTTGGCCCGCGCCGCCGACGACGGCGTGGAGTGCCACTGGGTGTCGGCGACCGGTGCGGCGCGGTCCATCCCGTTCGGTGCCGTCTCCCATCTGATACCCGCGCCGACCCGTCCCCGTGCCGATCCGGTGGGATTGGTGGTCAGCGTGGAGCGGGACTTCGCCCGCCGGACCGGCGACCGGCCGGTGGTGATCGGCATCGACGACGCGCACCTGCTGGACGAACCCTCGGCCGGGCTGCTGCACCAACTCGCGGTGCACGGGTTGGCGGTCGCGGTGGCGACGGTCCGGGCCGGTGAACCGCTCTCCGACGCCCTCACCTCGTTGTGGGCCGGATCGGGCCGACGACTGGACGTGCGCCCTCTGCCGGCAACCGCTGTGGAGCACCTGCTCGACGAGGCGGCACCCGGCCCGCTCGACGCGATCAGCCGTCGTCGGCTGACGCACCTCGCCGACGGGAATCCGCTGCTGCTCCGGGAGCTGCTCGCCGACGCGATGGACACCGGTGGGTTGAGCGAGTCTCGCGGAGTCTGGCGTTGGCGCGGTACCGCGTCGGGCAGCCCTCGGCTGGCCGAGCTGGTCAGTGCCCGGCTGCGGGCACTGGAACCCGCCGCCCGGCGGGTGCTCGAGGTGGTGGCCTGCGGTGAACCACTGCCCCTGGCCCTGCTGGAACGGTGTACCGACCCGGCCGCCATCGAGGCCGCCGAGCGGAGCGGCATGGCGGTAGCGGAACGCTCCGGAGCTCGGACGGCCCTGCGCATGGCCCACCCGCTCTACGGTGAAGCGCTACGGGCCAGCATGCCGGCCAGCCGCGCCCGCACGGTCTTCGGGCAGCTCGTCGACGTACTGGCCAGCATGCCGCTGCGCCGCCGCGACGACGCGCTGGTCGCCGGGGTGTGGCAACTGCGCTCCGGAACGGTTCGTCACCCGGGCATCGCGCTGGCCGCCGCTCGGCAGGCGCTCGAACGGTTCGACATCGACCTGGCCGAGCGGTTGGTCCGCACGGCGTACGACGCGGGGCAGGGCTGGGAGGCGCAGTGGCTGCTGGCCCGGGTCCTGCAGTACCAGGCACGGAGCCAGGAGGCGTTCGACATGCTCCCGCCGACCCCGCCGTCGGGCAGCAAGCGGCTGGCGATCTGGGCGATCACCAGGGCCGGGCTGCTCTACTGGGGGCTCGATCGCATCGACGAGGCACACGAGACGCTGCTGATGGTGCCGGAAGGCGCACCGGGCCACGACCTCACCGAGGCCACCCGTTCGTGGGTGCTGTTCTACGACGGGCGGTGCGAGGCGGCGCTGACGGTGGGCCAGGCCGTGTTGAACCGATCCGACACCGGCGTCCGTGCCGCGAGCTGGGCGACAATGGGGGCGGCGTCGGCGGCCGGGATGCTCGGCCGACTCGGCCTCGCCGCGGAACTGGCCGAGCAGGGCCGGGCGGTGCTCGCCGCCGAGCCGGAGCGGCTGCCGTGGAACGAGGCCCAGGTCGGCCTGGGGCTCTGCTACGCCCGTTACGCCGCCGGACAGCTGACCGGGGCGGCCGAGCTGGCCGACCAGGGCTATCGCGACGCCGTGGCCAGCGACGCGCGAGGGATGGTCGCCGTCTGGGCGGGGTTCCGAGGGATCATCGGCAAGACACAGGGCCGGCTCGACGCCGCCGAGGCGGACCTGCGGGAGGCCATCGCGTTGGTGGAGGAGAACGACCAGTACCACCTGGTGCGCACCTACTGGGCCGAGCTGGCCGGCGTCCGTGCCCTCGCCGGTGACCTGCCGGGAGCACGCCGGTGGCTGGCGGCGGCCGACGCACGGGCCCGAGCCGCCAACCGAGTCTTCCACCCCTGGGTGGAACTGAACCGGGCCTGGGTGGAGGTGGCCCAGGGCGATCTCACCGCCGCGATCCGAACCGCCCGCAACGCCGCCGACCTGGCCCGGGACAGTGAGCAGCCGACCATCGAGGCGGTGGCGCTCTACGAGTGCGCCCGGTTCGGCGAGCCGGAGCCGGTGCGGGACCGGCTGGTCGACCTTGCCGACCGGATCGGCGGAATCGCGGCCACGCTGGCCAGCGCGGCTGACGGTCTGGCCAGCGATGACGGGCCGACACTGGAGACGGCCGCTGACGACCTCGTCGCCTGCGGCCACACCCTGCTCGCGGCTGAGGTGCTCGGTGCGGCTTCGCGTGCGTATGCCCGGCACGGCCGACCACGGGTGGCGGTGGCCCAACGGGCCGCGACGCTGGCCCGGGAATGCCGGTCCGTGCGCACGCCACTGCTTGCCGCCGACACTCCCGGTGTCGAGCAGGCGAGTCTCACCCGTCGGGAGCGGGACGTGGCCATGCTCGCCGTGACGCTGCCCAGCCGCAGCATCGCCGACCGGCTCGGACTGTCCGTCAACACCGTCAACAACAACCTGGCCCGGGTCTTCACCAAGCTCGGTGTCCGCAACCGGAAGGAGTTGGCGGTCGTGCTCGGCCACGACCAGCCTGCGGCGGTGGCAGGTCACCCGTCGCACTCGACCGTCCACAGTAGGTAAGGACGACTGATCTACCGGGTTACCGGACGCATGCCTACCGTGCGGTAACACCCACCGGTGCACTTCAGTCCCTGGAGGACGGCATGAGCCAACTGGATCCGAGCGGACCGCCAGGACCGCGACCCACCAGGTCAGTCCACACCCACAATGCCCTCTTCGCCGCCGCTGTGGCGGTGATGGTCGTGGCGGTCACCACGGCGGTCGCCACCGTGGCCGGCGGCGCCCCGCCCACCTCCGCTGCGGCGAAGCCCGAGCCGGTGTCGTACGAGGCGCCGCCGTGCACCCGTCAGTTGGAGGGCACGACCTGGCTGCTCGACCCGTGCGTCAAGCCAGGCGGGAAACTCCCCGCCGAGGTCGAGGCGCGGCTCGCGCAGATCCGTACCCAGGCTGCCGCCACCACCGCCGACTGCCCGGACCCGACGGAATCGCCGTCGGCCTCGACGTCGCCGACCCGGGAAACCCGTCCGCCGGTGACGGCCGATCCGGTGGTGCAGCGGGCACCCGGAGCGACAGCGACAGCGCCCACCTCGACCGCGTCGCCCACCGGAACCGCGTCGCCCACGGGATCGCCCTGCCCCTCCGACAGTGCCTCGCCGTCCGGCTCGGCCTCGCCCTCGGGTACGTCCTCGCCGTCCGGGAGCGCGTCGCCGTCGGACAGTGCTTCGCCGTCGGACAGCGCGTCGCCGTCGGACAGCGCTTCGCCGTCGGACAGCGCGTCGCCGTCGGACAGCGCTTCGCCGTCGGACAGCGCGTCGCCGTCGGACAGCGCTTCGCCGTCGGACAGCGCGTCGCCTTCCGACAGTGCCTCGCCCTCGGACAGTGCCTCGCCCTCGGACAGTGCGTCCCCGTCCGGCAGTGCCTCCCCGTCGGAGAGCACGTCGCCGTCGGGCAGCGCCTCGCCATCGGATTCGGCGTCTCCCAGCGAGTCGGCGTCACCCACCGAGCCGACCGATCCGACCGACCCGCCCACCGGACCTACCGGAGGACCGCCGCCTCCGCCACCCCCGCCGCCGACCGGCTGCCCGAACGTGAGCGGCAACCCGACCCTGGTGGACGCGAACAAGGACCGGATCCGCTGCCGGGAGGTGCAGACGGTCTCCGACGACACGGTCCTGACCCTCACCGGGGACTCCATCAGCTCGGCGCACCACCAGTTCGGCTTCGGCGTGGGCCCCGGCTGCCCGATGACCTCGTTCGACGGCCGTGGCATGCCCGGCAACAACGGCGTCTACAGCTACGGGCGGCGCTACTTCGACATGGACGGCAGCGTCGTCGACTACGACAACTACGCCCGCACCGGTTACGGCACCGGTGACATCATCGCCGGCCGCGCCGGCCCCGACGCCTGCGGAAACGCCTGGGGACGGGTCGCCAGCCCGCTCGGCCTCGCCACCGCGCGGATCGCCAAGGCCAAGGCGGACGGGCACGACGCGTACCACGCCACCACCGGCGGCGTGAACAACACCAACTGGACCACGGTCCTGACCCGGCTGGCCATGTGTCGTGGTCTCGAGTTCGCGGCGGAAACCCTGGACCCGTACGGGGTGTTCCGCTTCGAGTGGGCCGCCGTGGGAGGCAAGGCCGGCATCGTCACCAGCGGCGGTGGTTGCAACTTCTGGCTCGACCTGCCGGTCGGCGAGGACTACTACATCAACATCGGGGTGCCACGCTACGACGGCCCGGCGCAGTACGCCGGCATCACCGCCGACGCCACCACCATCGTCAACTCACTGCTCGGTGCCGGCGCGGACAAGGTGGTGTGGATGCTGTACTACGACATCACTCCCGCCAACGTCGACGTCGGCCAGTACGCCTGGGCCAAGCTCAAGTCGCTGCTGCCGACCGCGACGCACTCGTACCTGCCGGCGGCACCGGTGTCGACACTGCAACCCCTGATCGATCCGCTCTGGGTGGGCAGCGTGCGCGGCGTGATCAATGACCTCAACTGGGCCATCCAGCTCGGCGTCCCGTTCGACCCCGCCGTCCGGGTGGCGATGCCGCCACCGTTCACTCCCGGTGACCTTCAGATCACCGCCGAGGGGGGCTCGCCCCACCCCAGCCCCTCCGGGCAGGACGCCTTGGCCAACACCCTGGCCGGGGTGCTCAGCGGCATGTGATTCGCGCCTGATCCGTTACTCAGACCAGGGAGGAGCCGCCGTTGCGGTTCCTCCCTGGTAACGGTCAGGTTGAAGTGCGCCGGAATTGGGAGCATCGCCCTGGTATCCACCCTGCTGCGCCGTACCCTCTGCGCAAAAATTGCTATACGGTCGGCAAATGAAGGTCGAGGAGCACTGGTGGAACGGAGACACGACTCCGCGCGGGCGCAGGGACGTGTATATCCGTACTGACGGGCAGGGTTGGGAGGTCCGCGCCCAGATCGGTGGGGCGTCGGGTCGTGAGCGGGTGCAGCAGTGCCCCAGCCGGGCCTCGGCGGCCATCCTCGCCGACGCCTGGCGCGGCACCCACCCATCCTGGCGCGAGCTCAAGCAGCGCTGATCCGGCACCGGGCCGGGTCGGCAACGCTCCCGGGCTCCCGCAGCCCGGGGCGCGCCGACCGGCCCGGTGCTCGGTGAACCGGTCCGCCGGACGCTCAGCGGCCGATATTCGACCTCCTTGATCAGGCGATGAGAAATAGGTCCCGCAGAGCGGATTCAGCTACTTTCATCACGTGGTCAAGGCTTGGCGGCGGGCTCGTGTCTACGCCCCGAGGTCGGGTACACGGAGGTCTGCCGGTCGTGCCCGATGGAGGTCGCCCATGTCGCAGGGTCCCGCTGAGGAGAACCCCAGGCTCGACGAGGAGGTCCGGGAGGCCGAGCGCCTACTCGCCGACCTCGCCGCCTCGTCCGACGACGACGCGCTGACCGACGACGACGCGCGAGCCCCGGACGAGGCGCCCTCCGAGGGGAACCCTCGCCAGGAGTGACATCCTCGCGCTCAGGGGAGGAGGACCGCCCCGCGCCCGGGTGCCCCGGCCGCGACCCGCTCCGGTCGGTGCGCGCCGCGGGGGCGGATGGACGAGGCCGCCGCCTGCTCGCGGCTCACCGACAACTCGTTGCCGCGCGGCCGCAGGAACGGCCGTTCCAGCAGGTGGTAGCTGAGGGCGGTGCCTCCCACCGCGATGCCGATGCCGATCACGCCGACCGTGATGCTGGGCAGGCCGAGCCAGTTCCTGCTCAGCAGCACGATGGGGAGGGTGTGCCAGAGGTAGAGGCTGTAACTGATCCGCCCGGCCGCCACCAGCGGTCGCCAGGACAGCAGCCGAGCCGGGCCCGGCGGACGGGCCTCGTAGCCGGAGAGGATGAACAGCACGGCACAGCCGACGGTCAGCGGGAGTGCGACCAGGCGGTAGGCTGGCGAGTAGGGATCACTGCCGAACGTCGTCCACAGTGCCACGAACGTGAACGCGGCCACCAGGAGGAGGCGACCGTCGATCCGGAGCCTCGGTGTCCAGCCGTGGGCCAGCGGGAAGGCGATCGCGGCGCCGACCAGCAGTTCGCTGGTGTGGGCGAGGGGGCCATAGTAGAACCACCAGCCGGGCTGGACGGCCGCGACGAGATAGACACCCCCGGCGGCGAGCAGTGTGAGGCGTGCGGCGCGGGCCGCCGGCAGGCGGCGGAGCCGCAGCACCGCCAGGGGCCAGAGCAGGTAGAAGTACCACTCCACCGAGAGCGACCACGTCATCGAGAAGGGGTCGATCGGGGCGCCGCCCAGTGTGATCCACAGCGAGGACGCCTGGACCGCGGCCACGAGACCGTGGCGCAGGGGCGTCTCCGGGGAGAGGGCGCTGTCGGGTAGCAGCCAGGTCAGCGCGGTGATGCCCATTAGCGCGCCGACCAGCGGTGGGTAGAGCCGCCGTACGCGGTTTCGGAGGAAGCGCCCGTACGGCTGCACCCGCTTGACGAGCAGCGTGGTGATGATGAAGCCGCTGAGGACGAAGAAGAGGTCGACTCCGATGTAGCCACCCTCGAAGCCGGGGAGCCGCTGGCCGATCCAGTGGACGGCGCAGACCGCCAGGATGGCGATGCCGCGGATGCCGTCGAGGTGGTCCACACGACCCCTCACCCCGGGTGCGCTCCTCGGGGAGTCCAACGTGGTGACCTTGACATCGTTCACCGGTGGAGAATCGCATACTTGCATGGGTTTCTGACCGAGTTGGACCGTTTCCGTCCATCTGGTGACCGGGGTGGGCCCTGAGGGCCTGCCCCGGCAGTCCAGGTCAGATCGGTTCCGGCGCGGCGACGTCAGACGGTGGGGACCGGCAGCACCACACCCTCGGCCGCCGACCGGTGCGCCAGCTCGATCAACTGGACGGTCGTGATCGAGTCCCGGGGGTCCACCGGCATCGGCGTACCGTCGCGCAACGCCGTCGCCACCTGGGCGTAGAAGCTCTGGTACGACCCGGGCTCGGTCGGCACCGGACGCAGCTCACCGTCGACGCCGAGCATGCCGTACCGCTCCGGCGGGACCTCACCCCAGCCGGGCTGGTCCGGACGGCCACCGGCGTGCAGCGCCGCCTCCTGCACGTCCAGCCCGTACGTGGTGTAGCCGGCCCGATCACCCAGCACCCGCAGGCGGGGCCCGAGCTGCGCGGTGATCGCACCCATCCAGAGGTGCGAGTGCACCCCGTTCGCGTGGGTCAACGCCACGAAGGCGTCGTCGTCGACCGCCGCGCCCGCGCGACGACGGTCCACCTCCGCGTAGACGCGATCGACCCGGCCGAAGAGCTGCACCGCCTGGTCGACGAGGTGCGCGCCCAGGTCGAAGAGAGCCCCGCCGGCCTCCTCGGGACCGGCCAGCTCCCGCCAACCCGGCTTGATCGTCGGACGGAAACGCTCGAACCGGGACTCGAAGCGCAGCACCCGTCCCAACTCGCCCCGCTCCACCAGGTGGCGCGCGGTCAGGAAGTCACCATCCCAGCGCCGGTTCTGGAACACCGTCAACGGCACGCCACGCTCGGTCGCCTCGTCGACGAGCGCGCGGCCCTCCGCGGCCGTCGCGGCCAACGGCTTGTCCACGACGACCGGCAGCCCGGCCGCGAGCGCCACCCGCGCCATCGGCACGTGGAGCCGGTTCGGCGTCGCCACCACGACCAGGTCCAGATCGTCAGGGGTACGCCACAGCTCGTCGGCGTCGTCGACCAGGCGGGCGTCCGGGAACAGTTGCCCGGCCTGCTCGCGCCGCTGCGGATCGCGGGTCACGATGGCGTCGAGCCGCAGCCCGGGCGTCGCGGCGATCAGCGGTGCGTGGAACACCCGACCCGCCAACCCGTACCCCAGCAGACCAACCCGCAGCGCCTCCGCCATGCCCGTGCCCCCATCTCCCTGGTCCGCGCCCCGATGCGGCGGCGGTACCGCGGAGGAGAATCTACGCCCCGAAGCGACCGGCTCGATCTCGACCCGGTGCTGGTCAGGCCACTGGGTCGGCCCGCAGGTAGGTGAGGACCGCGAGCACCCGACGGTTGGTGTCGTCGCTCGGCGGCAGGTCGAGCTTCAGCAGGATGTTGCCGACGTGCTTGCCCACCGCCGCCTCGGTGACGTGCAGCCGGGAGGCGATCGACGCGTTCGACCGTCCCTCGGCCAGCAACGCCAGCACCTCGCGTTCCCGGGCGGACAGCGCGCCGAGCGGGTCGCGCGGCCGGTGCAGGAGTTGCCGGACCACGTCCGGGTCGATGGCCGTGCCGCCGGAGGTGACCCGACGCAGCGTGTCGACGAACTCGGTGACCTCGGCCACCCGGTCCTTGAGCAGGTAGCCCACCCGCTGGCCGTCGCCGCTGTCCAGCAGCGCCGCCGCGTACCCGGTCTGCACGTACTGGCTGAGCACCACGACCGGCAGGTGGGGTTGCTCGGCGCGTAACGCGACAGCCGCGCGGAGCCCGTCGTCGCGACGCCCGGGCGGCATCCGGATGTCGGTCAGCACCAGGTCAGGTCGGTGCTCGCGGGCCGCGTCCAGCAGGTCCGGCGCGGAGCCGACGGCGGCGCACACAGTGAAGTCGAAACGGGTCAGCAGTGCGACCAGGCCCTCGCGCAGCAGCACCTCGTCCTCGGCGAGCACCACCCGGGTCAGCGACGGCACGGCAGCTCCACCCGGACCAGGGTAGGCCCGCCGGGCGGGCTGGACAGCAGCAGCCGACCGTCCACGGCGGCGACCCGGTCGGCGAGCCCGGTCAGGCCCGTGCCCGCGGTCGGGTCGGCGCCGCCCCGGCCGTCGTCGGACACCTCGACCACCAGGTCGCCACCGGTCCGGGCGAGGCGTACGTCGGCGCGGGTCGCACCGGAGTGCCGGACCACGTTTCCCAGCGCCTCGGACACCACGAAGTACGCGGTCGTCTCGACGATCTCCGGCAGTTCGCCGTCGAGGTCGGCGTGGACGGTGACCGCGACGGTGGACGCGTCGGCCAACTCCTGTGCGGCCCCGGCCAGACCGAGGTCGGTGAGGCTCTGCGGGCGGATGCCGTGCACGAGTTGGCGCAGCATCACCATCAGTCCCCGAGCCTGGTCGTGCGCCACGGCGAGGGGTCGGGCGGCGGGGGAGTCCTCGGGTACGTCCAGCCGGGCCAGGCCGAGCTGGAGGGTGAGGCTGGTCAGCCGGGGCTGCGCGCCGTCGTGCAGGTCCCGCTCGATCCGGCGCCGCTCGGCCTCGTAGGCGCTGACCAGGCGGGTACGGGAGCGGGCGACCTCGCGCAACGCCGCCGCGTCGACCGGCCAGGTCAGCGCCCAGCGGGCCACGGTGGCCTGCACGGCGGTGAACAGACCGGCCGCATAGCAGAGGACCGGCAGGAGCAGCACGCCCACTATCGCGTACGGGACGGCCTCGGCGGCGGTATCGACCGCCTGCCAGATCACCACCGGGTTGTCCGGATCGCCGGCCAGCCAGGGGCTGGTGATCAGCAGTACGTCGAACACCAGCAGCAGCAGGAACACCCAGTACGTGATCGGGGTGACCCCGCCCAGCCAGAACAGGTACGCCACCTCCCGCCATCCGGCGGCGGTGCGGTACCGGGCGGCCGGGCCCGGCCACGGCGACGGGGGCAACGGACGACCGTCCACGAGGCGCAGTCGCCACCGCTCGACGGCGGCCACCGGGAAACTGACGATCGGCGCCAGTGCCAGCACGGAGAGGCTGCCGACCGCCAGGAACAGCATGAGCGCAACGCCCGGCGGGCGGTCGTGCAGCAGCAGCCCGTTGACGGCGGCGAGCAGGGGCGCGCCGACGATGAGCAGCCCGACGGCGAGCACGCCCGCGATCGGCACGGTGCTGACCAGGTAGGCCAGCGCCCTCCAGGGCCAGGCGGAGATCAGCCAGTCGCGGCGGCGCAGCGCCTCGGCCAGGTGCGAAGGACGTTCCGGGGTCATGCCAGAGACGCTAATCGCGGGCGAGGGGCCGCCCCAGCCGTCCAGATCCACTCTCCGGGGTATGCCCAGCACTACCGGTTGAGCGGGTCGGCGCGTGCCGCGTCCGGTCGGCGTACGGCGTACGCCCGCGTTGTTAGGATTGCCGCACCATGGCGAGTGAGCGCAAGGCGACCGCGGACCCGGCCCGGAGCCTGGCCATCCTCTGGCGCACCCGGGAGCCGGCCAGCCGTAGCGCGGGGCCGGGGCTCAGCGTCGACCGGATCGTGCGGGCCGCCACCGAGATCGCCGACGCGGAGGGTCTCGACGCGTTGACGATGCGCCGGGTCGGCGAGGCGCTGGGCGTCGGCACGATGTCGGTCTACACCTACGTGCCGGGCAAGGCCGAACTCGTCGCCGTCATGATCGACAGCGCGTACGGCGAGATGCCCCGCCCCGCCGTCGAGGGCGACTGGCGGGCCCGGCTGGACCGGATCGCACGCGACAACCTGGCGCTCTACCAGCGGCATCCCTGGATGCTGCGCGCCGAGACGACCCGACCGGTGCTCGGCCCGCACCTGATGGCGAAGTACGACCACGAACTCGGCGCGGTCGCCGACATCGGGCTCAGCGACGTCGAGATGGACGCGGTGCTCACCCTCGTGCTCGGCCACGTGAAGAGCGCGGCGCGGGCCGCCTCCGAGGTGGTCGACCTGGAACGCGAGACCGGCATGACCGACGGCCAGTGGTGGCAGTCGCACGCGCCCTGGCTGGAGACCTTCATGACGGCCGACAGCTACCCGACCGCATCCCGGGTCGGCACCGCGGCGGGTCAGCGGCACGGCGGCGCGTACGGCCCGGAGTACGCCTTCGAGTTCGGTCTGCAACGCGTCCTCGACGGGATCGCGGTGGTCGTCGCCGAGCGGGCGACCACCGGTTAGCCCGGCCCAGTGGTCGGGGCCAGCCGGGCCAGGGTGCGCGCCGACGGGCTGCCCGGCTCGGCGTGGTAGACGACGAGCGACTGGGTGGTGCCGCTGACGATGAACTTCTCGTAGCGCAGCTCCAACTCGCCCACCTGTGGATGCCGGAACACCCGTGACCCACCGCCGGCGCGGGCGCTGACGTCGTGCCGGGCCCACAGCCGTCGGAACCGTTCGCTGCCGGCCGTCAGCTCGTCGACCAGGTCGGTGAGGCGGGGGTCGTCCGTCTCGGGGCCGACCTGCGCGCGCAGTCCGGCCACCGCGTTCGCCGCGACCGCCGTCAGGGCGGGGTAGAGCGCCGGCACGCTCGGGTCCAGGAAGACCGCGCGCAGCAGGTTCACCCCGGCGCTGAAGACGGGTGCCAGAGCGGTCGCCAGGGGATTGGCGAAGAGCACGTCCAGATACCGGCCGTGCACGAACGCGGGTGTCTCGGTCCACGACCCGACCAGCTGCCGGACGCCGGTCGGCACCCGCTCCGCCCGGCGCGTCGGGCGGCGGGTCGGGACCGGCCCGCCTAGGCGGTGCAGATGCGCGGTGGCCTCCGCGTCCAGCAGCAGCGCCCGGGCCAGCGCGTCGAGCACCTGCGCCGACGGGTGCCGGTCCCGGCCCTGCTCCAACCGCAGGTAGTAGTCGGCGCTGATGCCGGCGAGCAGAGCCGCCTCCTCGCGCCGCAGGCCGGGCACCCGCCGTCGGCCGTGCGCGGGCAGCCCGACGTCGCCCGGCCCGATCAGCTCGCGCCGGGCACGCAGGTACTCGCCGAGCGGCCCGGCCGTGCTCATCAGCCCATCGTAGGAGCGGTGGCCGACCGCCCATCCTGGTCCTGCCACTACCAGGAAAACCAGGACCCGGACACCGCCCGCTGATTGGGTGACAGTGGCTGGCGTAAGCGTGACCGGAAGATGGGACAGAGATGACTGAGCGAATCGTGACCCCGTTCGGCTTCGCCTCGACCGCCGACGAGGTCATCGCCGGGGTCGACCTGACCGGCCTGCGGGCCGTCGTCACCGGAGGGGCCGCCGGTATCGGCGTCGAGACCGCCCGCTCGCTGGCCGCCGCCGGTGCCGAGGTGGTGCTCGGGGTACGCCGGGTCGCCGCCGGCGAGCAGGCCGCCGCCGACATCGCGGCCGGCATCGGCGCGGACCGGGTCACCGCCCGCGAGCTGGACCTGGCCGACCAGGATTCGGTACGCCGGTTCGTCGCCGCCTGGGACCAGCCGCTGCACATCCTGGTCAACAACGCCGGGATCATGGCGCTGCCGGAGTTGGAGCGCACGCCCGAGGGCTGGGAGATGCAGTTCGCCACCAACTTCATGGGGCACTTCGCGTTGACCGTCGGCCTGCACGACGCGCTCGCCGCCGCCGGAGGCGCCCGGGTCGTGTCGGTCAGCTCCAGCGGCAACCTCTTCTCCCCGGTGATCTTCGACGACCTGCACTTCGCGTTCCGCCCGTACGACCCGTTGCTGGCGTACGGGCAGTCCAAGAGCGCCGAGGCGTTGCTCGCCGTCGAGGTGACCCGCCGCTGGTCCGGCGAGGGCATCCACGCCAACGCGCTGAACCCCGGTGCCGTCGCCACCGGCCTGCAGAAGCACACCGGTGGGCTGCGCACACCGAAGGAGCGGCAGAAGACTCCGCAGCAGGGTGCCGCGACCTCGGTGCTGCTCGCCGCGTCCCCGCTGCTCGACGGCATCGGCGGTCGCTACTTCGAGGACTGCGCCGAGGCCGTGGTCGTGACCGAGCGGCCCGCCGACTACAGCGGTGTGGCCGCGTACGCGGTCGACCCGGGCAACGCCGAGCGGCTCTGGGACGTGGCATCGGACCTGATGTCCCGGCCCGCCGTCGCCACCACCCGCTGATGACGACGGCCCGGCCTGAGAGAACGCGCCCGGGCCCGGCTGCTCAGGTGGTACGACTGGGGCGGCAGTTGACGTCAGGAAAGGCGGGCGATGACGAACGGGTTTGCCGACCGGCTGCTCCAGCGCCGGGAGAATCCCCGCCGGACGTCGTTCCTGGAACTCTTCTTCGACCTGGCGTTCATCTTCGCGCTGACCCGGTTGTCCCGGGCGTTGCTCGACGACACCAGCATGGTCGGCGGCTTCCGGGTGTTGATCCTCTTGGCGGCGCTCTGGTGGGTGTGGTTCGTGACCGCGTGGTCGGCGGACTGGTTCGACCCGCGGGCCCCGCTGATCGTCGTACTCCTGCTCTGGGTGATGTTCGGCGGTCTGCTGATGGCCGCGGCCGTGCCCACCGCGTTCGACTCGCACGCCCCGGTGTTCGCCGTCGCCTACGTCGCCATCCACCTGGGCCGGGGCGCGCTGTTGATCCCGGCGCTGCGGGGGCATCAGCTGCAGGTGCGCAGCGTGCGGGTGGCGACCTGGTTCGCGATCTCCGGCGTGCTCTGGATCGTCGGGGCGTTCGTCGCCCCGGCCCGGGAGATCCTCTGGGCGCTCGCACTGCTGCTGGAGTACGCCCTCGCGCGGCTGCGCTGGCCGTTCCCGTGGCTCGGGCGCAGCACCTGGCCGGAGCTTCAGGTGAACGGGGACCACCTCTCCGAGCGCTACCAGCAGATCTTCATCATCGCGTTGGGCGAACTGATCCTGATCGCCGGCGTGACGTACAGCGGCTCCGGCATGGATCGGGAGAGCACCCTGGCGTTCGCTCTGGCGTTCGTGACCGCGGTGGCCCTGGCCCGGCTCTACCTGGTGCCCGCCGGTACGCGGCTGGGTGCCGCCGTGGTGGCGGCCGGGCCGCCGGGCAGCATGCTGGCGCTGATGGCCGGCTACCTGCACCTGGTGATGATCGCCGGGGTGCTGGCCACCTCGGTCGCGATAGAGATGACGATCGACGACCCAGGCGCCCGCGACAACGGACAGTTGGCCGTGGGCGTGATCGGTCCCGCGCTGTTCCTGACCGCCCGGATCCTGCTCGCGGCCGCTGTCGACAGCGGTCTGCCCTGGGCGCGACTGGTCGGTGTGCCGGCAATCATCGTGGCCGGGCTGGCGACCTGGAAGCTCCCGCAGCTCGCCAGCAGCGCGGTCGTCGCCGGGGTGCTGCTGCTGATCGTCCTGGTCGACGCGATGCCACTACCGTGGCAGGGTGCCGGACGTTCCGACGCCGCCGGTCGGCCGGCCCGGTAGCCGCCGATGCCGGAGGGGGAAGGGCAGCACGATGACCCACCGCGCGAGCACGACGTGGTGGAGCTGCGGGTGCACGGCGTGTCCGGGGCGGAGCCCCGAGTCATCCTCGATCAGGCGCCGGTCCACCAGGTGGCAGGCGACGCCAGCGGGGGCTTCCACCGCGCCGACCGGTCCGACGACAGCCCGGACGGGATGACGGTCGAGGCGTACCGCTGGGGTGACCTGCCCTCGGGCACCGTGGCCCGGACCCTCTCCCTGGTCCTCCTGCTGCCGTTCATGCTCAGCAACCTGGCGGTGTGGATGCGGCCCACGGCCCGCCGCGGCGGTGAGTGGGTCACCACGCTGTGCCGGCTCCTCGCGCTCGACCTCACCGTGCTGTACGTGGTGTGCACCGCCGGAGTCGCCCTCGACCTGATCGCCTGGCGGTGTCTGGGCGCGGCGCGCTGCCGGGGCCCGTTCGACGCGGTGGGCGGGCTCGACGGGCGTCAGGTCGGGTTGCGGCTCGCCGTCCTGTCGCTCCTGCCCATCGCCGCCGTCGCGTTCCTCCGGTTGCTCGGCGCCCGACGGCCCCGCCCGGCCGGCAAACCCCTGTGGGTCGTCGAGCCACTGGTGGATAGGTTGCGGGCGATCCACGTGGCGGCCGCGCTCGCCATGCTCGATCTGATCCTGCTCGCCGCCCGTACCGCAGGCGGCGCGACGGCCACGTCGGCCCTGCTGTTGACGCTCAGCGTCGCGGTGCTGCTGGCCTGTGCCGGGCTGCTCGTCGTGCCCGGCCTGCTCGATCGGGCGGCAATGACGGGGACGATCACCCGGACCGCCAAGACGCTCCGCGCGGTGGCCGTCGGCCTGACCGCGGCCACCCTCGCCACCGTCGTCCTGGACGAGCGGGCCTGGCCCTCGTCGGACGGGCTGCCCGGATACGACTCGATCGCGAGCTGGGCACTGCTCGGGGAGATGACGCTGCTGGTGGCGCTGAGTGCGCTGGTGCTGTGGCATCACGGCCGAGGGGACCGTCGCCGCGCGCTGTCGCGCGGATTGGGCGCGGCGGTGGTCGCGGCCTTCGGGGTCGGCCTCGCCGGAGTGTTCTCCGCCAACCTCGTCTACCAGAGCGGGAACCTGCTGGACGGCTACCGCGGCGAGGGCGGACCGCCGCTGCCGTACCAGTGGACGATCCTGGCGTTCTTCCTGCACGTCATCGCCGGCGTCCTGGTGTGCGGGGCGTTGACCCTGCTGAGTCGGCGACGCCGTCGCCGCGCGGCGGCGGCGATCACGGCGCGCGACTTCCCGACCGTGCCGCCGCGGGGCGTCGGGCGGCTGCGTCAGGTGACGAGGGCGGTCGCCCGGGCGCGGTTCGCCGAGTGGTTGGGGCTTCTCTGCGTCGCGTGGGCGGCCCTCACCGCGATCGGCCTGGCCACCTCTCTGTTGCGGCTGTTCGACCTGACACCCGACGAGCTGGCGACGCGGTTCCTCGGGCTTCCGGTCGGAGTGGCGGGCATGGGGCTCGCCCTGGGTAGCTACTTCGCGACGGCGGCGGTGGTCGCCCTGCTCCTGGGTGGGGTGTTCGCCTACCGGACGGCGTGGTTCCGCCGGCACGTCGGCATCCTGTGGGACCTGGGCACCTTCTGGCCCCGGGCCGCGCACCCGTTCGCGCCGCCGAGCTACGCCGACCGCGCGGTACCGGAGCTGGCGCACCGGATCACCCAACTGACCGAGCGGCACGCCGGGGTGCTGCTCTGTGGGCACAGCCACGGGTCCGTGTTGCTCGCTCTCGCGGTGCTGCGGCTGCCTCCGCGCGTCCGTACGCGGGTCGCGCTGCTCACCTACGGCTCGCCGCTGGACCGCCTGTACGCCCGGATCTTCCCCGCCTACCTGAACGAGGAGGTCCTACGGCAGGTCGGGGAGCGGGTCGGGTGGCGATGGCTCAATTTGTGGCGGGACACCGATCCCATCGGTGGCTGGATCTTCGCCGCCCATCGGCCCGGTGATCCACCCCCGGACCCGACCGATCCGGCCGGTCGAGTCGACCGACGGTTGCGGGATCCGTCGGACCTGCTACCGGCCCCGGGAGAGCGCTGTCCACCGCCGATGCGGGGGCACCATCCGGGCGAGTCCGACCCCGAGTTCCGGGCGGCGGTCGACGAGCTTCGCGCCCGTATCCAGGGCTCCGCCTGAGGTCTTCACTGCCGGTCGGCCGCGCCGGGAACGCGGGTGGTCAGCGCTCCTCGGTCGCGCGGTCGGTCTCCGCCACCGTCGCGCGGATCTTCCGTAGGGTGGCGTCCGGGGCTCGGATCGCGGCCCGCCAGCGGTCCAACGTCCGGGTGAGCACCCGGACCACGAACTGCAACTGGTTGACCTGTTCGCGGAGCACGCCCAGCTCGGATCGGGCGTTCAGCGCCTCGCCCTCCAGCTGGGTGATCCGGGTCTGCAACGGCTGCACCAGGGTGAGAGCGGCCTCGGTGAGGGTGTCGGCGGCGTCGGCCTTGAACTTGCCGCGCTGCACCACCACGGTGGCGATAGCGGCGAGGCCGGTGCTGCCACCGAGGATGCCGAGCACACTGAGCGCCAGCTGCACCCAGTGGGGTGCGGCCGGCGCCGGGGAGGTCATCACGTGACACCTGCCTCCAGGGGTTCGTAATTCAGGCATTCGCAAGCCCGGGCCAGGCGACGCAGGTCGACGGCGATCTGCGTGGCCCGCCACAGCGACCCGACCGTCACCGCGATGACGAACGACGTCGCGACGAGGGACTGTCGGCCCGACATGGTCACCAGGGCCACCGCGTACATGCCGGTGATCGTGCCGAGCACCAGCACCGACGCGAGTTCGAGGCCGAGCCCGGTGGAGAGCCGGCCGGGCCACAGGATGCCCAGCAACCCGCCCACACCCACCGCGATCAGCCCCAGCTCCCAGGCGGCCTGGATGGGCCCGGGCATGGCCGTCTGCACGGAGGTCGGCCGAACGTCGAGGGTCATCATCAGAACGCCGCAGACGGGTGCCGCGGTCAGGACGGCGATCTCGTACGGTTGGTGTCGGGATCGGATCCGGAGGGTTCCCACGGCAACTCCCTGGTCGAGGAACGGCCTCCCGCAGCGGCCCGACGCGTCGGTGCCGTCCGATCGCGACTGTGGAGCGGCATGCCGGCGCTGGTGCGGCGCGGTTGGACGGTCGTAAGGCGAGGAGAGGGATCGACTCGACGTCGTTGGCTGCCGGTTATCTGCCTGTGTATCACCGATGACCGGTTGTCGTCCACTGCGTGTCACGTCGCATTGCCGCAGGTCAGGGCCCGTTCGGGCCCGGTCGCCGCACGCTGGGCCGGATGGAGCGCGGCGGCCCGGCCACGCCACCATGATCGTTACCCCGGGTGTCGCCTATCTTACCCAAGGTGATGGTGGTGTGGTCGGGCCGCCGATCGGTCAGCGGTCGAGCAGCGCCCGCAGCTCCCGGACGACCTCGGCCGGCGCCTCCTCCGCCATGAAGTGCCCGGAGGTGACCGTCCGGTGCTCCAGGTCGGGTGCCCAGGCCCGCCACACCCCGGCCGCGTCGTAGCCCAGCGCGGCACCCCAGTCCTGCTGGAGCACCGTCACCGGCATGCGCAGCGTGTTGCCGGCCTCGCGGTCGGCGGTGTCGTGGACCACGTCGATGCCGGCCGACGCGCGATAGTCGGCGACGATCGAGGTCACCGCGTCACGCGACGCCCGCAGGTAGGCCGCCCGCACGTCCGCCGGCATCGCCGCCGGGTCACGGGTCCAGGCGTCGAGGAAGTGGCCGAAGAAGGCGTCCGGGCGGCCACCGATCAACTCCTCCGGCAGCCCGGGCGGCTGCGCCATGAGGTACAGGTGGAACGCGACAGCCGCGGAGGTGCCGTGCAGCACCCCCCACATGTCCAGGGTCGGCACCACGTCGAGCAACGCGAGCCGGCTGACCGACGCCGGGTGGTCCAGACCGGCGCGGAACGCCACGAGCGCACCCCGGTCGTGGCCCGCCAGCGCGAACCGTTCGTGGCCGAGCGCGCCGGCCAGCGCCACGACGTCGGCGGCCATGGTGCGCTTGGCGTACCCGGTGCCGTCGGTGTCGGCGGGCTTGTCGCTGTCGCCGTAGCCGCGCAGGTCTGGGCAGATCACCGTGTGGTCGGCGGCCAGGTCGGCGGCGACGTGCCGCCACATGAGGTGCGTCTGCGGAAAACCGTGCAGCAGCACGACAGCTGGTCCGGATCCGCCCACTGCGACGTTGAGCGCCACACCGTCCGCGACGCTCACGCGTCGGTAGTCGAATCCGTTGATCCTGGGGTCCACGGGAGAACCTCTCTGGTGAGCAGTGCCGGCTGGGGCGGTCGCCCCGCCTCGTCGTACGTGATCGAGCCTGCTCCGTGCCGATCAGCGGACGGTCAGCGTCGGATCAGCACCGGCCGGCCCTCGCCCCCGGGCGCGCCCTAGCCTGGTGCCATGACCAGGCAGTCGACGGCACCGGAGGCGGTGACCTTCGGCGTCCTCGGGCCGGTGACCGCCATGACGGAGCGCGGTCCGGCACCGCTGCGCGGACACCGACACCGCCTGGTGCTGGCTCGGCTGTTGATCGCCCACGGGCGGGTGGTGCCGGTGCGGCGTCTGGTCGACGACCTGTGGGAGGTCGCGCCGGAGGGCGCGCTGGGCGCGATCCGGACCTTCGTCGCCGATCTGCGCCGGGCCCTGGAGCCCGATCGGCCACCCCGGCAGCCGCCCCGGGTCCTGGTCACCGAGTCGACCGGGTACGTGCTGCGCGTCGCTCCGGACGCGGTGGACGCCGGCCGGTTCGAGGCGGCAGTCGGCGAGGCGGGCCGACTGCTCGCGGCCGGACGTCCCGAACCGGCGCTGACCGCCCTGGACGGCGCACTCCGGCTCTGGCGCGGGCCCGCGTACGCCGACTGCGCGAACGAGGTCTGGGCGGCTGCGGAGATCAACCGACTGAACGAGCTGCGGATGCTGGCCGTCGAGCGGCGGGCCGAGGCGTTGCTGGCCCTGGGCCGCCCGGACGAAGCCGCCGCCGACCTGCCGGCTCACCTGGCCAACCATCCGCTGCGGGAGGACGCCTGGCGGTTGCTCGCGGTGGCCCGGTACCGCGCCGGTCGGCAGGGGGACGCCCTCGCCGCGCTGCGCGAGGCACGTACCGTCCTGGTGGCCGAGCTGGGGGTCGACCCCGGGCCCGAGTTGCGGAGGTTGGAAGCCGACGTCCTGGCCCAGGCGCCGCATCTCACCCCGGCCCTCGACGCCGCCGCCACTCCCAGCCTCCGGGGGCCCGCAGGGGCCGAGCCGCCACGGCGGCGTCCGTTCGTCGGCCGATCCGGGGAGTTGGACCGGCTGTGGCACGCCGCCGAGACCGCACTCCGACGCCGCAGGCCCACCCTCGCGCTCCTCTCCGGCGACCCGGGTGCCGGCAAGACCGCGATGGCCGAGACGCTGGCCCAGCGGCTCGCCGCCGAGGGCTGGACCACGGCGTGGGGCCGCAGCCCGGAGTACGAGGGCGCACCGCCGGCCTGGCCGTGGACCCAGGTCAGCGACGCGCTCACCGGGCTGAGCGGCGAGGTGGGGGCCGACGACGACTCGGGCGACCTCGCCGGTGGGCGGTTCCGTCGCCACCGGGCGGTGGCGTCGGTGATCGCGTCGGGCGCCGAGCGAGGGCCGCTGCTCGTGGTCCTCGACGACCTGCACCGCGCCGACGGTGACACCCTGGACCTGCTGACCGCCCTGCTCACCGGTCCACACCCGGCCACCGGGCCGGTGCTCGTCCTCGGCACCTACCGGGCCACCGAGATCAGCCCGGAGCTGACCGCCGCGCTGGCCCGCGTCGCCGGGCTGGAGCCGACCCGGGAGTACCTCGCCGGCCTGTCCGCGTCGGCGACCGGCGAGTTGGCCCGCGCCGTCGTCGGCCCGGCACTCGCCCCGGCCACCGCCCGGTTGATCCACGACCGCAGCGGCGGCAACCCGTTCTTCGTCCGCGAGCTGGCCCAGTTGTACGCGAGCGAGGGGGAGGCCGCACTGGCCTCGGTGCCGCCCGGGGTACGCGACGTGATCCGACACCGGTCGGCCCAGCTACCCACGCCGACACGCACCGTCCTGCGGCAGGCCGCCGTGCTCGGCCGTGATCTCGACCTGGAGGTCCTCACCTCCCTGGCGGGGGATCCCGCGATGGTGCTGGACGCCGTCGACCGCGCCCTGCAGGCCGGCTTCCTCACCGAGCGGGAGCCCGACGGGCGGCTGCGCTTCACCCACATCCTGGTCCGCGACACGCTCTACGCCGACCTGTCCACACCCCGCCGGGCCGCCTGGCACGCCGCCATCGCCGAGGAGCTGCGACGACGAGACCCCGTCGAGCCCGCCGCGATGGCGTACCACCTGCTGCGCGCGGGCGGACGGGCCGCTGCCGGTCGCGCCGGGGCGTACGCCCGCACCGCCGCCGAGCAGGCCGAGCGCGGTGGGAACCCGCATGAGGCGGCCCGCCTGTGGGGGCAGGTGATCGAGGCGTACGACCACGCCGGCGGTGTCGAACAGCGCGAACGGCTGACCGCGCTGCTCGGACTGGGGCGCGCGCTGGCCGTGACCGGGAGGCTGGCCGAGGCGCGGGGGCGACGAGCCGAGGCGATCACCACCGCCCAGTCCCTCGGCGACCCGCTGCTGGTCGAGGAGGTGCTGGCCGGCTTCGACGTACCCGCCGTCTGGACGCGCAACGACGACGACAGGCTCTCCGGGCACATCGTCCGAGCCGCCGAGTTGGCCCTGACCGCTCTCGGTCCGACCGGCTCGGCCCGGCGCAGCCGACTGCTCAGCACCCTCGCGCTGGAGCTGCGCGGCACCACCACCGACAGTGGTCGCCGGGCGGCGTCCGAGGCCGAGACGATCGCCCGGACGATCGGCGACCCCGGGCTGCTGGCCTTCGCGCTCAACGCCCGCTTCATGCACACCTTCCAGCGCGTCGGCCTGGCGGCCGACCGGGCCCGGATCGGTGTCGAGCTGGTCGAACTCGCCGCCCGGCACCGGTTGGTGACCTTCGAGGTGCTCGGCCACCTCGTCCTGGTCCAGGCGTACTGCGCGCTGGCCGACCGGCCCGCCGCCGACGAGCACGCCCGCGCCGCCGACCGCCTCGCCGAGCGGTACGACCTGCCGTTGGTCGCCGTCTTCACCAGGTGGTTCGCCGCACTGCGCCGGGCCCTCGACGGGGAGTCGGCCGCGGCGGCGGACGCCTACCGCGAAGCGGCCGGCCGGCTGCCCGCCGACGGCATGCCGGGCCTGACCCGGGGGTTGCTTCCGCTCGCGCTGCTCGGCCTCCGGCTGGCCGACGCCGTCGACGACGGGGCCGACGGTGTCGACCAGCCGCTCCCCGGCCCGGGCGGGACCGACTGGGCGGGCCTGGACTGGGGGCCGCACGAGCCGTGGATCCGGCCGTTGCTGCTGCTGGCCGACGGCGACCGGGACGCCGCGGCAGCGGCCCTGTCGGCCCTTCCGGACGGGCCGCACGACCTTCTGCGGGAGGCGCGGCTCTGCCTCGTCGGCCAGGCGGCGCGTGCCCTCGGTGACCGGGACACGATGCAACGGGTCTACGTCGAACTGTCGCCGGCGGCGGAGGAACTGGCCGCCGGCAGCGGCGTGCTCACCGTCGGCCCGGTGGCCGGGCACCTCGCCGCCCTGGCGGCCGCGCTGGGCCGCGAAGAGGAGTCGGCAGCTCATCGCCGGGTCGCCCGCGCGGTCACCGCCCGGGGCCGCGCCGCCACCGCGACCCGCTGACCGCCGCCCACGGCTACTTGCCGATTCCCCTCGGAACCCGCCGGTGGGTGCGGTCAGATGGAACCACCGGCGCATCCACCGCCGGCGACGATCAAGGGGGTACGCTGTGCAGGCGCTCGTCATGATCGTGGTGCTGGGCGTCACCGTCCTGATCGGCACCACGCTCGGCGGACGGTACCGGGTGGCCCCGCCGGTCCTGCTCATCGCGTTCGGAGTGCTGCTCGGCCTGACGCCCCCGCTGTCCGACGTGGCACTGGAACCCGAGCTGGTGCTGCTGATCTTCCTCCCGGCGATCCTGTACCGGGAGAGCCTCACCATCAGTCTGCGCGAGATCCGGGCCAACCTCCCGGTGATCGGGTCACTCGCCGTGCTGCTGGTGGTGCTCACCCTGGTCACCGTGTCGTTCACCGCGCAGGCGTTGGGGGTGAACCCGGCCGCCGCCTGGGTGCTCGGGGCGGTCCTCGCCCCGACCGACGCCGCGGCGGTCACGGGGCTCGCGAAACGGCTGCCCCGAAAGCTGCTCACCACCCTGCACGCCGAGAGTCTGATCAACGACGGCACCGCCCTGGTGGTCTTCGCGGTCACCGTGGCTCTGCTCACCCACAGCGCGGAACCGGGCGTGCTGGGCATCGGTGAGGAGTTCGTCGGCGCCAGCGTCGGCGGCGTACTGGCCGGTGTGCTGGTGGGGGCGGCCGTGGTGCTGGTCCGCAAACGGCTCGACGACCCGCTTCGGGAGGGCGCGCTGAGCGTGCTCACGCCGTTCGCCGCGTTCCTGCTGGCCGACGCCGTGCACGCCAGCGGTGTGCTGGCGGTGGTGGTCTCCGGTCTGGTGCTGTCCTACGCCGGTCCACGGGTGATCCGCGCCCGGTCCCGGGTGCTGGCGTTCGCGTTCTGGGACCTGTCCACGTTCCTGATCAACGGTGGGCTGTTCGTCCTTCTCGGCACGCAGATACCCCGCGCGGTGCGGGGCATCACCAGCACCTCGCCCGGGCGCGCCCTGGTGATCGTGCTCGTGGTGACGCTCGTCGTCATCGGCACCCGGCTGTTCTTCGTCTACCTGACCGCGCAGATCGCGAGGCTGCGACGTCGCCGGATCATGGACCCGAGCCAGGGGCCCTCGGCCTGGCGGGTGGGGACAGTCGCCGGCTGGTCCGGGTTCCGGGGCGCGGTGTCGCTCGCCGCCGCCCTGGCCGTACCGACGGTGACCGTCGACGGTCAACCGGTGGTCGAGCGCGACCTGATCATCTTCGTCACCGCGCTGGTGATCGTGCTGATCATGCTGCTGCAGGGCGCCACCCTGCCGCTGGTCGTGCGCTGGGCGGGGCTGGTCGGCGACCCCGGACGCGTCGACGAGACCCGGCATGCCCAGCGCCGGGCCACCGAGGCGGGCCTCGCCGCTCTGCCGCAGGTGGCGGCCGAGGTCGGCGCGCAGGAGGAGTCGGTCCATCGGCTGCGAGCCGAGTACCAGCGGCACCTGGAGGACCTCAACGAGAGCGGCGGGAGCACCGCCGAGGAGCGGCGGCTGGAACGTCAGTTACGCCTGCGCGTCCTCGCCCACAAGCGTCGGGAGGTCACCCGACTGCGCGACAACCGGGAGATCGACGACCTGGTGTTGCAGGAACTCCAGGCCGCCCTGGACAACGAGGAGATCCGGCTGCTGGGGCGCGGACCCGA
The DNA here is from genome assembly GCF_029581275.1 of Micromonospora sp. WMMD1155. NCBI lineage: Bacteria > Bacillati > Actinomycetota > Actinomycetes > Micromonosporales > Micromonosporaceae > Micromonospora > Micromonospora sp. WMMD1155. The sequence goes on along the minus strand of NZ_CP120742.1, from coordinate 631,664 downwards.
TGAGTGATCACCGGGGAGCCGTGGCGGCTCAGCGCACCGGGGAGCCGTCGCGGCTCAGAGCACCTGGAACAGGAACCGGCGAAGCCGGGGGTGCTCGGCCCGTTCGAAGACCGCCTCGGGCGGCCCGGCCTCCAGCACGACTCCCCGGTCCATGAAGGCGACGGTGTCGGCGACCTGCCGGGCGAAGCCCATCTCGTGGGTGACCACCACCATGGTCATGCCCGCGGCGGACAGGTCGGCCATCACCCCGAGCACACCCTTGACCAGCTCCGGGTCGAGCGCCGAGGTGGCCTCGTCGAAGAGCATCACCTCGGGCCGCAGCGCCAGCGCCCGGGCGATCGCCACCCGTTGCTGCTGACCGCCGGAGAGCTGCGCCGGTCGTGCGTCGGCCTTGGCCGCCAACCCCACCAGGTCCAGTTGGGCCCGGGCGACGGCCTCCGCCTCGTCCTGGCCGAGCTTGCGCAGCCGGCGCAGTGCGAGGGTGACGTTGCGGAGCACGCTCATGTGCGGGAACAGGTTGAACTGCTGGAAGACCATCCCGACCCGCTGCCGCAGGCCGTCCGGGTCGTCGCCCAGCACGCTGCGCCCGTCCAACAGCACGTCGCCACGGTCCGGCTCGATCAGTCGGTTGACGGTGCGCAGGAGTGTGGACTTGCCGGACCCGGACGGGCCGATCACGCAGGCCGTCGCGCCGCGCGGCACGGTCAGGTCGACGCCGCGCAGCACCCGGTTCGGCCCGAAGGCGAGGTGCACGTCGCGGACGTCGAGGCTGACCGAGGTGGTGGTGTCGGTGGTCATCGCCGGTCTCCCTGAACGGTGGCGGGCAACGGGAGGTCGTCGTCCTCGTCGGTCGGCGCGGCGGCCGGCCGGCCGTGGCGCAGCCGCCTGTCGATCCAGTTGACGACGTGCGTCAGCGGTACCGTCAGCGCCAGGTAGAAGAGCCCGGCCAGGAGCAGCGCGGACTCGTTGCCGGTGGTGGCCGCGTAGTCCTGCCCGATCCGGAACAGCTCCCGTTGGCTGGCCACCAGGCCGAGGAAGTAGACCAGGCTGGAGTCCTTGATCAGCGCGATGAGCTGGTTGACCCAGGCCGGCAGGACCCGCCGGACGCCCTGCGGGATGATCACCAGCCGCATCGAGTCGCTCCAGGAGAAGCCGAGCGCGCGGGCGCCCTCCAACTGGGCGGCCTCCACCGATTGGATGCCGGAGCGGAAGATCTCCCCGATGTACGCGGCGGCGATCAGCGACAGCGCCAGGATCCCCAACGGGTAGGGGTCCGGACCCCAGACCTGCATGCCCAGCGGGGCCAGCCCGACGCCGATCAGCAGGATCGTCGCCGCGGCCGGCAGCCCCCGGAACACGTCGGTGTAGACGCGCGCCGGCCAGCGCAACCACCGGCTGCGGGAGATCCCGGCGACGGCCAGCAGCAGGCCCAGCACCGAGCCGAGCAGGGCGGCGGAGACCGCCAGGATCAGCGTGTTCGGTAACCCGACGGTCAGCATCTCGGGCAGCGCCTCGCGCATCGCGTCGAGGTCGAAGAACGTCTCCCAGAGGGTGCTCAACGGATCCATCGGTCGCCTCTCCTACCGTCCTGCTCGCTCGTCACCGCTCAGGAGGCGGCCGACGCCGACGGCGCGGCTGACGTGGCCGCCGACGGCGTGGCCGCGCCGCTGCCCGGCTTGAAGTCCGCCGGGATCGGGCGGCCCGGGTAGTACTGGGCCTGCAACCGGCTCCAGGTGCCGTCCGCGATGACCTCGTCGAGAGCCTTGTTCAGCGCCTCGCGCAGCTCGTCGCCGCCCTTCGCGACGGCGTACGCGGTCGGTGCCGGGCTGAGCTGCTTGGCCGCCACGGTGATCTTGCCGTTGCTGTCGGCGGCCGACTTCTCGCCGATCTCCGCCGGGGCGATCCACGCGTCGGCGGTGCCGGCCTTGAGCTGGTTGATCGCGCCGTTGTAGTCCGGCACCCGCACCGGGTCGAGCTGCTTGCCGGTGGCGTAGTCGTCCTGCACGGTGCCCTGCACCACCACGACCCGCTTGCCGGCGAGCTGGTCGAAGCCGGTGATCGGCGAGCCCGCCGGGACGTCCAGACCGAAGTAACCGAAGTCGTAGCCGTTGCCGAAGTCGACGGTCTTCTTCCGTGCCTCGGTGATGGTGATCGAGGAGCTGCCGACGTCGAACTTGTGGTTGTTGACCTGGGAGAGCAACGCCGAGAAGTCGGTGCCGACGAACTCGACGCGGAGGCCGAGCTTGCCGGCCACGGCGGTCAGTAGGTCGTTGTCGAAGCCGGTGAACCTGCCGTCCTTGAGGTACACGTTCGGCGGGGCGTCGGTGAGCGTGCCGGCCCGCAGCACGCCCGGCTGCGCCAGGCCGTACGGGTTGGCGCCGCTGTCGGACGAGCTGTCGCCGCCGCAGGCGGTGAGCGCGGTGGCGGCCAGGACGGCGGCTGCGCCCAGGGCGGTGGCACGGGTCAGGGCAGGAAGAAGTCGCACGGGTGTCTCCGAGAAGGTCGCGTACCGGCACGCACGGGATGTGCGTCGCCGGCGGTGCGCCCGATGGGCGTACCGGTGAGGGAGGTTCGGGAAGAGGGCTGCGCTAGTGCGTGCTGCCGCGACGACACGCGGCGCTGCACATTCGCATCATGTCCACGTGCCGTCGCCGGATCAGTGCCGGCGAGGGACGACCGACGCGGACGTCCGCGATGCCGGTCGGCGGGGCGGTGCTGAGGATGCGCATGGTTCTCCCGGGTCTGTGCTGACCTGGGTGCCAGGCCACGCTTGCACCGACGTCCTGTCGATGCCTGGTCTTCACCCGGGGCACCCCACCGCGGAGGAGGGTTGCCGGCCAGCGAGCCGGGGCTTCGCGCTGGCGCTCATGACCTGCGCCGAGGCTAGCAGCAGGCACGGGTGGGTCGTCCAGTCGTTATGACCACGCTCACCAGGGGAGACGGGTGGCCGGCACTCCGGTCAGCCGGCGTGCACGTGTGGCCGTCGGCGCGGATCGGGCTCGTGACGGCGCAGGATCTCCCGGGTGACGGAGGCGATCTCACCCTGCCCGAACGCCAGGTAGCGCAGGACGTTGCGGCCCGGGCCGCCCTCGGTCCACTCGAAGTAGATGTGGGGGCGCCGACCGGTCCGGTCCCGGATCTCCAGCAGCAGGGCGGCGAGCGCGTTGGGCACCGCGGAGCTGGTCACACTGAGCACCGAGTGGTGGCCGCCGACCAGGCGGCCGGTCACCACCAATTCGGTTTCGAAGTCCGACGGGTCGGTGACCCGCACCTCCACGAAGAGCACGTCGCCGGCGTCGGGGAAGTCGTTGTCCGCCATGGTCTGCGCCAGCTTGGCCTGGTACTCCGCCTCGTCCCGACCGTCCGGCTCGTGGGCGATGAGGCGGATCCGTCGTCCGTCACGCTCGCTGATCATCCGGGTCGCCACCGGGTCCAGCTCGACGCGGTCGACCCGCAGCTCGAAGGCGCGGGACAACCGGGAGAGCAGCGAGACCACGATGATCCCGCCGATGAAACAGGCCGCGATCTTGACGCCGTCGGGGCGTTCCACCACGTTCGCCAGCGTGGTGTAGACGAAGATCACCGCGATGGTGCCGAACGCGATCGTGCGGCCGCGCTGCCGGTGCCGCACCGCCGCGAGGGTCACGGCCGTCGCCGCCGAGGTGATCAACACCAGAACCCCTGTCGCGTACGCGCCACCCTGCGCGTCCACGCTGGCTTCGAAGACGACCGTGATCAGGAACGCCACCGCGGTGAAGACCAGCACCAGCGGCCGGACCGCCCGCGCCCAGGTCGGCGCCATGCCGTAGCGGGGCAGATAGCGGGGTACGAGGTTGAGCAGCCCGGCCATCGCCGACGCCCCGGCGAACCAGAGGATCCCGATGGTGGACAGGTCGTAGACGGTGCCGAACACCTCCCCGAGATGCGCGTGCGCCAGGTAGGCCAGTGCCCGGCCGTTCGCCGGCCCGCCGGGCTGGAACGCCTCCGGTGGGATCAGGATCGTGGTCGTCACGCTGCTGGTGATCAGGAAGACGCTCATGATCACGGCGGCGGTGGTGAGCAGGCGGCGAGCGCCACGGATGCGGCCCAGCGGTCGCGCCTCGGTGTCCCGCGGGTCGCCCCGCACGCTCGGCATCACGGCCACCCCGGTCTCGAAGCCGGAGAGACCCAGCGCCAACTTCGGGAAGACCAACAACGACAACGCGACCACCATCCACGGATCGCCGTGGCCGGTGGTCAACGCGGTGGTCCAGTCCTCGACCGCGCTCGGGTGCGTCACCACCCGCCACAGCGCGTCGGCGACCACCACCGCGTTCAGCGTCAGGTAGACCGCGACCAGGACGACGGCGATCCCGATGGCCTCGGTGAATCCCTTGAGGAACACCGCGCCCAGCAGTGCCACGAGCAGCAGCGTGAGCAGCACCTCGTGCCCCTTGAGCGCGCTCGGCCAGAACGGGTTCTCGTCGATGTGCGCGGTCGCGTCGGCGGCCGAGAGGGTGATGGTGATGATGAAGTCGGTGGCCGCGAAGCCGAGCAGCACCAGCACCAGCAGTTTGCCCGGCCAGTAGCTCAGCAGGCGTACCAGCATCGCGATGGAACCCTCACCGTGTGGGCTCTCCGCCGCCACCCGTCGGTAGACCGGCAGCGCGCCCAGCAGGGTCACCAGCACCAGCACCAGGGTCGCCACCGGCGAGAGCGCCCCGGCGGCGAGGGCCGCGATGCCCGGCTGGTAGCCCAACGTCGAGAAGTAGTCGACACCGGTCAGGCACATCACCTTCCACCAGGGGTGGTGCCGGTGCTCCGGTGGACGCCCGTGCGGCCCCGGGTGCTGCACGGGTTCCTCCGCGCCGGCACGCAGCAGCCACTCCCGCAGCCGGCCCGCGCGTCCGTCGACCTCCACCGGCGCGCCCCCGTCATACCGCCCCTGGTCACCGTGAGTATCCGCCCTGGGCGACGCGCCCGTCCGCCGGTGCGCGGAACCCACCTCGCCCCACTGCGGGTTTCGCGCTCGGGACACCGGGGAAGCAGCGCCCCCGGGTTGGCGGGAGTGTGCCGGACCGGGCCTCACTGGGGAGGGGACAGGGGCATGGTCGGTGGCCGTCGCTTCCGCCCGGGTGGTGGCTTCGGTCGCCAACTCGACGAGTACGAGACCACTGTCGGCGTGCCACCGTCCACGGAGCCGCCCGCTCCGCCCGCCGGTGGCCTGGTGGACAGCGCCGTCTACCTCCACGGGCACCGGTTCGCCTCGCCGTCCGGCCTGGCCGAGACGTACCGCTGCCTACAGGAGCAGGACGGCGCGATGGCCTGGATCGGGCTGTACCGGCCCGACATCGAGCAGATCACCTCGCTGGCGCGGGAGTTCCGGCTGCACGACCTGGCGGTCGAGGACGCGATCAACGCCCACCAGCGGCCCAAGCTGGAACGCTACGGCGAGACGCTGTTCGTGGTGCTACGCGCCGCCCGCTACGACGACCTTCGGGAGGAGGTCGAGTTCTCCGAGTTGCACCTGTTCATCGGGCCGGGTTTCGTGATCACCGTCCGGCACGGTGAGGCACCGGATCTGGCCGCGGTGCGGCGGCGCATGGAGGTCGAGGCGCAGATGCTCGCCCGGGGCCCCGACGCGGTCCTGTACGCGATCCTCGACCAGGTCGTCGACGGGTACGCGCCGGTCGTGGCCGGGCTGGAGAACGACATCGACGAGATCGAGACCCAGGTGTTCGGCGGCGACCCGAACGCGAGCCGGCGCATCTACGGTCTGAGCCGGGAGGTGATCCAGTTTCAGCGCGCCGCGCGACCCCTGCTCGCGGTGCTCGACGCGCTGGCCGACGGCGCGGGCGGTGCCGACACGGACGAGGAGCTGCGCCGCTATCTGCGGGACGTGACCGACCACCTGACCCAGGTGGTGGAACGCGTCGACGGGTTTCGGCACCTGTTGCAGAACATCCTCACCGTCAACGCCACACTCGTCTCGCAGCAGCAGAACGAGGAGATGCGGAGCCTCACGGCGGCCAGTTACGCGCAGAACGAGGAGCTGAAGAAGGTCTCGTCCTGGGCGGCGATCCTGTTCGCTCCCACGCTCATCGGCACCGTGTACGGAATGAACTTCGTCCACATGCCGGAGTTGCACTGGCGCTTCGGTTACCTGTTCGCGCTGCTGTTGATGCTGCTGGTCTGCGGGACCCTCTATCTGATCTTCAAGCGGCGCGGCTGGCTGTGAGCCGCCCGGCGGGGATCACTCGATGCCGCGCAGGATGTGCCGCTCGTCCTCGATGTCGTCGTCGCCGGCGCTGATCCGGCCGAGCAGGACGGCGGCGGCCCAGATGGTCAGGGGCGTGGCCGCCCCGGTCAGGCCGCCGGCGGTCCGGTCGTCCCGGGTCTGGCTCCGCTCCGCTCGCGGTGGCCTGCGCTGAGCCTGCATAGGCACTGCCCCTCTCGTGGAGGCCGCCGAGGGCGGCGCGGCGGGAGCCCCGCGCCACAGGCCGGGCGAACCACGCTCGGCAGGACGGCATCTACGTCGAACCATCCCACGTCAGAGCGCATAATCACCGCTTGTTTTCAGTTTCCCGACTGACGCCCGCCAAACCGGACATTTCCGCAAAGCGTCAGGGGAGCGGGTGGGCGATGCCCCGCGCGTGGTCGGTGAGGGCCGCCCCGACCACTGTCGCGCTCAGCGGCAACACCTCCAGGCAGCGGCGCACCGCGGCGGCCATCAGCGCGTTCGGCACCCGCATGGAGAGCGTGCAGTGCGGCACCCAGCGGCCCGGCTGGTAGTGCTCGGTCAACGGGATGCCGGCGGCGGTGAGCCGGTCGTGGACCGTGCGGTGGTGGGCCAGTAGCTCCGGGGTGGGCGTCGGGCCGAGCCAGAGCACCCGACCGACGAACTGGCCGGCGTGCTGGAATTCGAGCCGTAGGGGAGCGGCCACCACCGTGCCGTGCAGGGCCGCGGCGACCGCCTCCGGATCGAAGCGGGGCGCCACCGCCAACGAGACGTGCGGACGGTGACGTTGCTCCAGCAGTGAGCGCATGCTCTGCACGCCCTCGGTCTCCAGCGCGTCCCACAGCACCCGGATCCGGCGGGTGGCGTCCGGGTCCAGGTACAACTCCACCGCCGCGACCATTCGATCACCGTACTGGCCGAGGTTTGGGCACCCGCCCTCGGCGGTACCTGACCGGAAACCGACCAGGAGGCGTGCCCGGTGGACGTGAGTGATCTGTTGACCGAAACCTACGACCGGCTGCCCGACCTCGTCCGCGCGGCGGTGGACGGCCTCAGCCCGGAGCATCTGCGCCACCAACCGGCAGGGGGCCACAACTCGATCGGCTGGCTGGTCTGGCACCTCACCCGGGTGCAGGACCATCACGTCGCCGAGCTGCTCGACGCCGAGCAGATCTGGGTGAGTGGCGACTGGGCCGGACGGTTCGGCCTCACCGCCGACCCCGACGACACCGGCTACGGGCATTCACCCGCGCAGGTCGCGGCGGTACGGCCGGAGAGCGCGCAGGCGTTGATCGACTACTACGGGGCGGTCGCGTCGCGTACCGGAGAGTTCCTGGCCGGTCTGCGCCCGGCGGACCTGGACCGCGTCGTGGACGAGGCGTGGGACCCGCCGGTGACCCTCGGCGTCCGGCTGGTCAGCGTCGCCGAGGACGACCTGCAACACGTGGGTCAGGCCGCCTACCTGCGCGGACTGCTCGAAACCGGTTGACCGGGCCGGCACCTCCCGTGGCTTCACCCGTTTCGGATGAGGCGGCCTCACCCGCGAGCGGGTGATCCTGCGGAGAACCGTGGGGAGGGGACCTGATGGGCGCGACGGCAGAGCAGTACCTGCGACAGTTGGACGCCGGTCGGCGCCCCGACCTGCCGGAGACCACAGCGGGCACGCTGCGGCTGGACGTCCGCGGCGACGGCTTCACCGACCACTGGTACCTGACCGTCGCCGATCAGCACGTCCGGGTGACCCGCTCGGCTGACGACGCCGACCTGGTGGTCCGCGCGGACCGCTGGGTGTTCGACCGCATGGTCAACGGTGAGCTGCATCCCGGCGCCGCGATGCTGCGCAACGAGCTGACGATGCGGGGCGAGATGCGCCTGCTGCTGGTGCTGCGGCGAATCTTCGCCGGCCCGGCCGACGCCCGCCACCCTCGGGAGCTGGGCCGGGCCGCCCTGGCGGGTCGGGCCGCGCCGGCCGCTCGGGGGGGTCGGTCGTGAAGCAGGAACTGTTGCACGTCATCGCCGGCAACGTGTTCGCCATCAGCGACGCCCAGGGGGACATCGAGGCCGACGCGCGGACACCCGTCGGTCTCTTCGCGTACGACACCCGTTTCCTGTCGCACTGGGTGCTCACCATCGACGGCGAACGGATCAACGCGTTGTCCCGTGACGACATGACGTATTTCGAGACCCGGTTCTTCCTGGTCCCCGGTGCGGCGAGCCACTACGTCGACGCCGACGTGTCGATCATCCGGCACCGCTCGATCCACGACTGTGCCCACGAGAACATCACCGTGCTCAACCACTCGCCGGAGACGGCCGAGTTCACCGTGCGGTTGGAGATGGGCAGCGACTTCACCGACATCGCGGAGATCGGTCATCTCCGGCGGCGGGTCGTCGAGGTCACCCCCGACTCGGCCAAGCGCCAGCTCGTGCTGCGCTACCAGCGGCAACGGTTCGTCCGCCAGACCACAGTGCAGAGCACCGCTCCGGTCGAGGTGGACGAGCAGGGGATGACGTTCCGGATCCGGGTGCCCCCGGATGGCAAGTGGGAGACCGACCTGCACATCGCCATGAACATGGGCGGCGAAGGCGGCCGGGACGTACGCGCCTCCCTGGAGTCGCACCAGCGGGCCGTGCGGGGCGGGATGCGTGAGGACCTGGCGGACTGGATGGGCCGGGCTCCGACGCTGGTCGCCGAACGCGACGGTCTGGAGGAGATGTACCGGGGAGCCCTGGCCGACCTGGCGGCGCTGCGGTACAAGCCGTGGTCGTTGCGCGAACGGGTGCCGATCGCCGGTCTGCCGTGGACGATGTGGTTGTGCGGACGGCACAGCATCATCACCTGCCTGCAGACGATGGCGTTCACCCCCGAGTTGGCTCCCGCGACACTGCGGATGCTGGCGTTCCTCCAGGGTGCTCGACTCGACGACGACCTGGACGAGGAGCCGGGCAAGATCCTGGCCCACCTGCGCTACGGCGAGTCCGGCGCGTTCGGCGACCGGGCGAACGCGTTGTACTACGGCGCGGCGGACACCACCCCGCTCTTCGTGATCCTGCTCGACGAGTACGAGCGTTGGTCCGGTGACGCGGACCTGGTGCACGAACTGCGCCAACCGGCCCGCATGGCGTTGGACTGGATCGACGAGTACGGCGACCTGACCGGAGACGGCTACGTGCGCTACCAGACGCGCAACGACCGCAGCGGCGCGATCAACCAGTGTTGGAAGGACACGCCGGACGCGATCACGGACGCGCACGGCCAGGAACCCGCCTTCCCCCGCGCCACCTGCGAGTTGCAGGGCTACGCGTACGACGCGAAGAGGCGTGGCGCCCGGCTGGCGCGGGAGTTCTGGGGCGACCCCGCGTACGCCGACCGGCTGGAGCGGGAGGCCGCGGCGCTCAAGGAACGCTTCAACCGGGACTTCTGGCTGCCGCACCAGGAGTACTACGCGTTGGCCCTCGACCCGTACGGCGAGCCGGTCGACGCGTTGTCGTCCAACATGGGGCACCTGCTGTGGAGCGGGATCGTCGCGGACGACCGCGCCGGTTTCGTCGCCGAGCACCTGGTCGGGTCGCGGTTGTTCAGCGGTTGGGGGGTGCGGACCTTCGCCACCGGGCAGCGGCCGTACAACCCGATGGGGTCACACCTGGGCGCGGTGTGGCCGGCGGACAACGCCCTGATCGCCGCCGGGCTGCGCCGCTACCGGTTCGACGCCCACGCGGCCACGATCGCGGCCGGCGTCTTCGACCTGGCACAGACCCTCGGTGGCGCGGTGCCGGAGATGATCGCCGGCCACGATCGGTCCCTGACCAAGTATCCCGTCCAGGTGCCGGCGGCCGGTCGCCCGCAGGCGTGGTCGTCGGGGGCGTTGCTGATGCTGCTGGGCACCATGCTGGGGCTGCGACCCACCGGCGACAACCTGCTGGTCAACCCGGCGGTGCCGGAGGGATTCGGTCGGTTGGAGCTGCTCGACATCCCGGGCCGCTGGGATCGCTCCGACGCGTACGCGAGGGACCGGACCACAGCGCACCGCCACCGCCTGCCTTGAGTGGCCGAGAGACGTCCGTCAGCCCATGGTCCGGGCGCCGTCGATCGACTCCCGCAGGATGTCGGCGTGCCCCGCGTGCTGGGACGTCTCGGCGATCAGGTGCAGCAACACCCGCCGAACCGTCCAGCTCGCGCCCGGCTCGAACCAGGGCGCCTGCGGCAACGGGTGCGCCGCGTCCAGGTCGAGGGTCGTGAGCAGCTCGTCGGTGTGGTCGGCCACCTCCTGGAAACGTGCGACCAGCCCGGCCAGGGTCTCGCCCGGTGCCATCCGGAACTGACCGACCCAGTCGACCTCGGCGCGCTCCATCGCCTCCGCGCCGCCCTCGGCGAAGAGCATCCAGCGGTGCTCGACGTTGGTCACGTGCTTGACGAGGCCACCGAGGCAGAGCCCGCTGACGGTGGGACGGGCCGCCGCCTGCTCGTCGGTGAGCCCGTTGACCGTGTGCAGGAGGAAGCCCCGGTGCTTGCGCAGTGTCTCTAGCAGATCGGCCCGCTCACCGGTGAGCTGCTCGATGCCGGTCATGGCGCCACCCCTCGTCGCTGTCCGTTCGAACCTCGGGTGTCACCGTAGAACGGGGCACCGACACTTTCCGGCCCCGACACCGCCAGCGGTTGCCGATCCACGCCCGTGGTTGTCCACTGAATGACATGGGTGTCATCAAGGTGGGCACGTCGTCCTGGGCGGACCAGTCGTTGCTGCGCTCCGGGTGGTACCCGCGATCGGCCAACACGCCGGCCCGCCGGCTGGGCTTCTACGCGGGGCGGTTCCCACTGGTCGAGGTGGACACGTCCTACTACGCGGTCCCGGTCCCCGAGACCACCCACGGCTGGGTCGACGCCACTCCGGACGACTTCACGTTCGACGTCAAGGCCTTCAGCCTCTTCACCGGTCACCCGACGCCGGTCGCCGCGCTGCCCCGGGACCTACGCCCGGCCGCCGGCCCGAGCCGGATCCGCCGACGCGACCTGCCGCCGCAGGCGTACGACGAGCTGTGGGCCCGCTTCCGTGCGGCCCTCGACCCGATCGCGGCGGCCGGCAAGCTGGGCGCGGTGATGGTGCAGTTTCCGCCGTGGCTGGTGCGCAGCGCCGCCGCCGAGCGCCGGATCGTGGAGCTGGCGCAGCGCTGCCGGCCGTGGCGGGTCGGCGTGGAGCTGCGGCACGGGTCCTGGTTCGACGGCCCGGCGGCAGCGGACACGCTGGATCTGTTGCGCGAACACGACCTGTCCCTGGTCTGCGTGGACATGCCGCAGGGGCACCCCTCGTCGGTGCCCCCGATCCTGACCACGACGGCGCAGCCGGCGATCGTCCGGTTCCATGGCCACAGTGCGGCGTGGGGCGGCGGTGACAAGCAGGAGAAGTTCCGGTACGCGTACGCCGAGGACGAACTCCGGCACTGGGCCGGGCTGCTGGCCGAGGTGGCCGCCGACGCCGACGACCTGCACGTGCTGTTCAACAACTGCTGCGCCGGGCAGGCCCAACGCGATGCCACCCGGCTGGCGCAACTGCTCCACGAGACGATGATCGACGACCGGGCGCCGGCCACGTCGGCCACCGGCTGACGGCTCCTAGGAGCGCCGGCCCCGGGCGCGCAACGCGTCCTGCGTCGACTCGCCGATGTCGGCGTCGTCGGGGAAGGTCCGTCCGCTGGGCGCGGGATCCGGTGGGGCGCCCGGTCCGGCCATCGGGGCACGGGTGGGTTCCACCGAGCCGAAACCGTGCCGTCCGGCCGGGTCGTGGCGGCCCGTCGGGGCGCCCGCGCGCCGCTCCCCGCGCCGTCCCTCGGGCACCGCGGTCTCCTCGCTGCCCTCGTCCATCGGCGAGTCCTCGTCAGTGCCCCAGGGCGCGTCGGCGTCGAAGCCGTCGCCGGTGCCCCACGGATTCACCGCCTCCGGCTCCAGCCGGTCGTCGTCGCCCCTGCGTCCCTCGTGCGCCGCCATGGCCACCCCGCTCGTCGGTCCGCCGGAACCGGCGGACGATGTGCCGTCCCCGCGCGTCCGCCGAAAGCGGCGGACCGAACGGGACGATGTGCCGTCCTGCGCGTCCGCGTCGCCGCGGGCCACCGTCGTCACGCCGACGAGCCCGCGGAGGGCCGGAGAGCGCCCCGCCGTCGAGGTGGCGGCGGGACGCTCACCGGTCCGACGTTCAGCGTCCGGCCATCGCCATCGGCCGCTTGCCGTTGCTCATCCCGGCCATCTTGATCATCGTCTTCGAGGCGCCCCTCATCCCACCGGCCCGGCCGAGCATCCCCCGGAACACCTGCCCCGGCTTCTGCTGCTCACCCATGTACGCGGTGACCACCACCAGGGTCCCGGTCAGCGCCGGGATGGCCCACTGGAGCAGCTTCATCTGCCGCTGCGAGGAGGCCACGCCGGCCGGCGTCTGGTGGTTCGGCTCAGTGGCGCCGCTCACCGACGGGCCGCCGGCCTTCTCCAATCGCATGCCGACCAGTCGGCTGTAGCCGGTCACCGCCAGCGCGCCGATCGTCAACGCGGTCTTGATGGCGCTGGCGCGGCCGACGCCGGACTGTGCCGCCACCCGTGGGCTCTCCGTCACCAGTTCGCCGACCGCGCCGGCCAGGTGGGCGCCGATCGCCGCCGCGTTGACCGGGGTCCACTTGGACCATCCCGCCGACGCGACCGGGAGTCGCTGGGTCGAGTCGCTGATCTTCGCCGCTGCGCCGTTGACGCCGAAGGCACCCATGAGGGAGCCGCCGAACCAGGCCGCCAGGCCCAGATCGTGCATCGAACGCAGTGCGGTGTGCCGTTCGGACATGTGATCCCCTTCCGCCGTGTCGGGCGGTGCGGCTTACCCGCCGCTCGGGCGGCTAACCCCGCCCCGCACGGGCCGATCCGCTGCCGTACCGGCAGGTGGGGGACGTTGCGGGCGTCGTGGGTCGGGTCGCCCCCGGCAGGAGTCCTTCGCGCGATGGCGGGTACCTCCGCAAGCGACGCCGACGAGAGGGGAACGCGATGTCGCAGCCGGACGAGAGCCGGGAGAAGACCCCCAAAACAGACGCCGTGCTCATGCACCCCGACAACGACCCGCACCGGAACACGGCTGAGGTCGCGCCGCGCAGGGACCACGCCGCGATCCAGGTGGAACGCGACGACGAGCTGGTGCCGCTGGACCAGGACGAGTGAGCCGCCCGGCCGGATCGGCCGGTACGTCTCAGCGGGGCGGCAGGTCGTCGACGAACTCGGCGATCCGCCGCGCCAGCCGCGTGCTCGCCCGGACCCAGGTGAAGTGGTCCAGTGGCGCACCGGCCTGCTCCCGGGTGTAGCGCTCCCGGGTCACCGGGGCGCCGGTGAGCTTCGCGCAGAGATGGTCCATCGTCTCGTGCGGGGTGAACTGGTCGGCGTCCACGCTGACGGCGAGCACCGGGGTTCGCACCGCGCGTACCGCCGCTTCGGTGTCCGCGCCGTCGAGGCGCGGGAAACGGCCGGTCCGCGCGGTGTGGGCCCAGTCGCGGATGACGCCGCGCGCCTGCCGGCCGCCGAAGCCCCAGCCCGGCCAGACCCGCAGCAGCGCCGCGGTGGCGGCGATCCCCTGGGTGTACGGCAGCACGCCGAGGCCCCGCCGACCCGGATAGCTTCGCCAGTACGGGATGCCGACCGCGATCAGCGCCAGCCCGTCCACCTCGTCTTCGCCGCGCAGGGCGAGATGCAGCAGCGCGGCCTGCCCGCCGAGGGAGTGCCCGAGCAGGAGCCGGCGGCGTCCGTCGAGTCGGGGCTTGAGCGCCGCCAGGACGGCGCCGATGTCGCCGGCCAGCTCCGAGTAGCCGTACCGGTCGGCCCGGCTCGGCGCGGGGGTGCTCGTGCCGGTGCCACGGAGGTCGGCCACGACGACGGCCAGGCCGGCGGCGCGTAGTTCGGCGGCGAAGGGCCGGTAGTAGCGGGCGCGGACCCCCATGGCGGGCCAGATCACCACCACCGGGGCGTCCGTCGTGCCGGGCGGCTCCGGATAGACGTGCAGACCCAACCGGCCACCGTCGACGTCGACGAACTCCTGCGCGTACTCCGGCTCCCCGTTCATCGGCTCAGCTTACGACCCGACGTTACCGGCGGGTAGCCGCAGCCGGTGGGACGCGACGGAGGGCCCCGCCCGGCGGCGGAGCCCTCCGGCTGACGAGCCGGTTCAGGAGACGGAGATCGTTCCGTTGCCGGCGCGTACGCAGGCCACCGACCGGGCGCTGGTGGTGGCAGCGCCGCTCAGGCACGCACCGAGCACCTGGTGCCCGGTGGCGTTCGGGTGCCACGACTCCTGGCAGGTCTGGAAGTAGCTCACGCAGGTGTTGGCGATCCGCTGGATGGCGATCTTGTCCTTGCCGGCGAGGCTGGTGACGAAGGTGCCGGTCGCGCCGTCCTGAAGCCGGATCGGGGTCGCCAGCGCGCCCGACGGGCTGCTCGTCTGCTCACACAGCCGGGCGCCGTTGAAGGCCTGCTGCACGTTCAGGTACACCAGGTCGTCGGCCGGGAACTCGGCGGCCAGAGTGTCCCGGGTGGACTTCACGATGGTGCCCAGGCCCTGCGAGAAGCGGTGACCGGGGGCGAGGCTGGCCCGGTGGATCGGGCAGCCGCCCGCGTACCGCTCGGCGCCCAGGTCACGGAACTTGTCCCGGGTGTCGTCGCGGCCGTCCTCCTCGTGGAACTGTGGGTTCAGGTCCAGCGGCAGCGGGTTCGTGTAGTCCTGGAACACCACCCGGTGCTGCCCGTCCGCGTCCACCTGGTCCAGGGTGGTCAGGATCTGGCGTACCGCCGCGGTGGTCTCCGCGGTCGCGGCGCTGAGCTGCGCGGCGGTGGCCAGGTCGGCGTCGCTGCACGGCTTCTGCTCGACCGGGCCGCCCAGGTAGGCCCAGAACTCCCACCAGCCGGTCCACGCGTCGGCGATGAAGCGGTTGGCGCACTTCTCCGCGACGCTGCCGAAGGTGAACGAGCTGTTGTTGGACCCGAGGCCGATCAGCACCAGGTCGATGTCCTGGGTCTGCGCGACGGCGCGGAGCTGGTCGAGCTGCGCCGCCACGGTGCGACCGTTGGTGCGCGCCTGCGACGCGTTGGCGATGTCGTGTGGCTGGCCGCCGGAGCAGGCCAGGTTGAACCGGTTCTGGATGCCCGGCAGGTTGGCCTGGTGCAGCGAGGCGTTCGCCGAGCGGTGGCAGAAGAACGCGTTGTTGTTCGCCGCCGTCCAGCCGGGGAAGCCCTGCGTGACCCCGTTGGCGTCGACCACCGGGGTGTACGCCCCGGCGCCCTCGCCGCTGATGAAGCTGTCCCCGAGGGCCACCGCGGCGGTGGGTAGCGCGGCGGACGCGGGTGCGGGCAGCGCGACGGCTGTCGACAGCGCTGCCATGGCGATCGTCAGTCCCGCGGCGAGCGCGGTACGCCGGAACCTGGGCATGGGGCCCCCATCCATCGAAAGATGAAAGATTCTCTGAGAGCGAGATCACATCACCCCCGTGCAACGGGCGTCAATGGCCCGTAACAGATTCGTTCGATGAAGGACACGCACGCGAACGCGGGCCCGCCTCGCCGAGACGGACCCGTGTCAGCCGGGTGGAAACGCCGGGCTAGCCGCCGGCCGGGCCGCCGCGGCGCTTCAGCACCATCGCTCCGGCGATGTTCAGACCGACACCCCAGAGCAGCAGTACGCACAACCACTGCGCCCACCGCAGCAGGCTCATGTCCCCGGAGAGCAGGTTGCGCACGCTGCCGAACGGGGTCAGCCACGGCTGCGCGGCCTCCACGCCGCCCAGCAGCGCGAACAGGCCCAACGGCAGGACGATCGTGGCGAGGAACGCGACCACAGTCGACCGCAGCAGCAGACCCAGCCCGGTGCCGACCAAACCGGCGACGATCTGCACCAGCACGCTGCCCACCGCCACCGTCCCGGCGTGCCGCCACGGCTCGTCGGCGACGGCGGCCGGGGTGAGGGCCAGCGTCGCGGCGCAGATCAGCACTCCGGCGACGGCGACGGCGACGGCCGGCAACCCCACCGCGAGCACACTGGGCAGGACCCGGACCGGGCCGGGCTGGGCCGGCGACCCCGCTCGGCGGCCGAGGTCGGCCCGCGCCCCGCGCAGGTCGCGGACGAGCAGGATGCCGAAGAGCGGCGTCACGACCGACATCAGGCTCTGCACCGTCTCCGACAGTGCGGCGAACGTCCGGTCGGCGGGAGCCGCCGCCGCGACCAGCGCCACGGCGGCCAGCAGACCGGCGAGCACTGTGCCGGCGAGCAGCCAACGCCGGGCACGCGTGCCGAGGGAACGCCGCAGAGCCGCACGTGTCGTCTCGTCCACCCCGACCGCCTCCTGACTCGTGCACTCGATCGGCCGCGATCGTCGTGAGCGTACCGGCGACTGTCTCTCTGCGTGGTCCCGTGATCACCCGGAGGCTGTTTCCTGGCTCACGTCTGCGCACCGACGCGCGGCGGGTCGCGCGGGGCCTCCGACACTTGTCCTAGCCTCGGGCTAGGCTCGCTGCGGCGCGCCACGCCGGCTGATGTCGCCGGTGACCGGCTGCACACCGCCGAGACCGGGGAGTACGACCAGTTGACCGCAGAGCCTGACACCCTGTATGGGGCCGATGACCTCACCCACCTCGAGGGGCTGGACGCCGTCCGCAAGCGGCCCGGCATGTACATCGGTTCCACCGACAGCCGTGGCGTGGGTCACCTCGTCAACGAGATCCTCGACAACTCCACCGACGAGGGTGTCGCCGGTCACGCCAGCACGGTCGAGGTGATCCTGCACGCCGACGGCTCGGTGCAGGTCGACGACGACGGTCGGGGCATCCCCACCGACGTGCACGCCAAGTCCGGCATCTCCGGCGTCGAGCTGGTGCTCACCCGGCTGCACGCCGGCGGCAAGTTCGGCGGCTCCGGCTACAAGACCTCCGGCGGCCTGCACGGCGTGGGCGCCTCGGCGGTCAACGCGCTGTCGCGCCGGTTCGACGTGACCGTCCGCCGCGCCGGCAAGATCCACGCGATGTCCTTCCGGCACGGCGTGCCAGGGGTCTTCGACGGCGACGGGCCGGACGCGCCCTTCACCGCCGGCCCCGGGCTCCAGGTCGTCGGCGCGGTTAAGCGCGGGCAGCGCACCGGCACGTCGATCCGCTGGTGGCACGACGCCCGCTACTTCGAGACCGGCGCCGCACTCGACGTCGACGCGGTCCGGATGAAGCTGCGCAACACGGCGTTCCTGGTGCCCGGCGTGACGTACGTGCTGCGCGACCTGACCGGCGAGACGCCCGCCGAGGAGCGGTTCCACTACCCCAACGGGCTGAGCGACATGGTGGAGTTCCTCGCCCCGGCCGGCGACCGGCCGGTCTCCGGCACCCTGCTGGTCAACGGCGAGGGCACCTACCGGGAGAACGCCGCCGACGCCAACGGCGTCATGCAGTCCAACGTGCAGCGCCGCGCCGAGGTCGAGGTGGCGTTCCGCTGGGGCACCGGCTACGAGCGCACCGTCGAGTGCTTCACCAACACCATCCGCAACGCGCACGGCGGCACCCACCGCAAGGGCTTCGAGCGGGCCCTCGTCCGCTCCCTCGCCGACGCGGTCCGCAACACCCGCGGCCTGCTAAAGGCCAAGGAGGAGCCGCCCACCCTGGACGACGTCCTGGAGGGGATGACCGCCGTGGTGCACGTGCGGATCCCGGAGCCGCAGTTCACCTCGCAGACCAAGGACGAGCTGTCCACCACCGGCATCACCAAGGTCATCCAGAGTCTGGTCGACGCGCACGTCAAGGCGTGGCTGGAGGACCGGCGCACCAAGGCCGAGGCGCGCACCGTCCTGCAGAAGATCGTCGACGCGGCCCGGGTCCGGCTCACTCAGAAGCAACAGAAGGACGCCGCCCGGCGCAAGACCGCCCTGGAGGGCGCGTCCATGCCGCCGAAGCTCGTCGACTGTCGCGCGACGGGCATCGACCGCAGCGAGTTGTTCATCGTGGAGGGTGACAGCGCCCTCGGGACGAGCCGCATGGCGCGCTCGTCGGAATACCAGGCGCTGCTGCCCATCCGGGGCAAGATCCTCAACGTGCAGAAGGCCAACCTCCAGCAGGTGTTGGACAATGCCGAGTGCGCGGCCATCGTCCAGGTCCTCGGGGCCGGCTCGGGGCGCACGTTCGACCTCTCCGCGCTCCGCTACGGCCGCGTGCTGATCATGGCCGACGCCGATGTGGACGGCGCCCACATCCGTACGCTGCTGATCACGCTCTTCGCCCGCTACATGCGCCCGTTGATCGAGGCCGGTCGGCTCTACGCCGCGATGCCGCCCCTGCACAAGATCACCACCAAGGGGCGCAACCCGCAGACCGTCTACACCTACACCCAGGTCGAGATGGAGACGACGGTCCGCAAGCTGGAGAAGGCCGGCAAGCAGATCGTCACGCCCATCCCACGGTTCAAGGGTCTCGGTGAGATGGACGCCGACGAGTTGTGGGACACCACGATGAACCCGGCCACCCGCGCCGTCCGCCGGATCACCCTCGACGACGTCGACGCCGCCGAGCGGATCCTCGAACTCCTGATGGGCGAGAAGGTCGAGCCGCGCCGCAACTGGCTGATCGACTCCGCCGACCGGGTCGACCGGGAAGCGATCGACGCATGATCACCTGTTGTGTTCTGGGGGAGAGCTGAGTCATGGCACGCCGCAAGGAAAACAAGGTCGACCTCTCCTCGTTCGACCAGGCCGGCGCGCGGGTCTTCGACAATCCGCTGGTCACCGAGGTCTCCGACTCCTACCTGGAGTACGCGTTCTCGGTCATCCACTCCCGCGCCCTGCCCGACGCCCGCGACGGGCTCAAGCCCGTGCACCGGCGCATCCTCTGGTCGATGTACGAGCAGGGCTACCGCCCCGACCGAGGGCACGTGAAGTCTGCCCGAATTGTCGGGGATGCGATGGGAAAGTACCATCCGCACGGCGACACCGCGATCTACGACGCGATGGTCCGCCTCGCACAGGACTTCTCGCTCAACGTGCCCCTCATCGACGGGCACGGCAACTTCGGATCTCCAGACGACGGCCCGGCTGCCAGCCGATACACGGAAGCCCGGATGTCCCGCGAGGCCATGCTGCTCGTCGGTGAGCTGGGCGAGGACACCGTCGACGTCGAGCCCAACTACGACGGCTCGCTGACCCAGCCGACAGTGCTGCCGGCGGCCTTCCCCAACCTGCTGGTCAACGGTGCGTCCGGGATCGCGGTCGGGATGGCCACCAACATGATCCCGCACAACCTCGCCGAGGTCGTCCAGGCCGCCCGCTGGCTGATCAACCACCCGGACGCCACCCTGGACAAGCTGATGGAGTTCGTCCCCGGCCCCGACCTGCCCACCGGTGGCGTGCTGCTCGGCCTGGACGAGGTCCGCCGGGCGTACGAGACCGGGCGCGGCGTGGTGCGGATGCGCGGCAAGGTGGAGATCGGCCCGATCGAGGGCAGCCGGGGTCGCCAGGCGATCACCGTGGTCGAGCTGCCCTACGGCGTCGGCGCGGAGAAGGTCATCGCGGCGATCACCAACGAGGTCACGAAGACCAAGCGGCTGACCGGCATCGCCGACGTCAAGGACCTCACCGACCGGGAGAGCGGCACCCGCCTCGTGGTGGAGTGCAAGGTCGGCGTCAACCCGCAGGCGCTGCTCGCCGACCTCTACCGGCTGACCCCCTTGGAGCAGTCGTTCGGCGTCAACAACCTGGTCCTGGTCGACGGGCAGCCGCGCACCCTCGGGTTGAAGGCGCTGTTGGAGGTCTTCCTGGCCCACCGGTACGAGGTGGTCACCCGGCGCACGACGTACCGGCGGCGTAAGCGGCAGGAGCGGCTGCACCTGGTCGACGGTCTGCTGATCGCGCTGCTGGACATCGACGAGGTGGTCCGGCTGATCCGGGGCAGCGACGACGCGCAGGCCGCGAAGGACGGGCTGATGAGCCGGTTCGGTCTCTCCGACATCCAGGCCACCTACATCCTGGACACTCCGCTGCGCCGGCTGACGAAGTTCGACCGGATCGAGTTGGAGACCGAGCAGGAGCGGCTGCGCGCCGAGATCGCCGAGCTGAGCAGGATCCTCGACGACGAGCGGGTGCTGCGGAAGGTGGTCTCCGACGAGCTGGCGGCGGTGGTCAAGCAGTTCGGCACCGAACGGCGTACGACGCTTGTCGACGGCGACCTGAAGGAGGTGCTGGCCGCGTCCGCACCGGCCGGTCCGCTGGAGGTCGCCGACGACCCGTGCCAGGTCATCCTGTCCGCGACCGGGCTGGTCGCCCGGACGGCGGCGGAGTCGGAGGAGAGCGCCGAGGGGCGTCGACGCAACGGCCGGGTCAAGCACGACACGGTACGCGCGATCGTGCACTCCACCGCCCGTGGTCGGGTTCTGCTGCTGACCAGCGCGGGTCGGGCCTTCAAGGTCGACGTCCTGCCGCTGCCGGTGTTGCCGGAGCAGGCGGGCACCGTGTCGCTGCGCGGCGGCATGTCCGCGGCCGAGTTGGTGCCGTTGGAGGCGGGGGAGACCGTCGTCGGCCTGGCCCCGCTTGGCGGGCAGGCGGAGGGCTCACCCGGGCTGGCCCTGGGCACCCGGCTGGGCGTGGTGAAGATCTGCGCGCCGGAGTGGCCGGTACGCTCCGACGAGTTCGAGGTCATCGGTCTTCGCGACGGCGACGAGGTGATCGGGGCGACCTGGCTGACCGACGGCGACGAGACGCTGACGTTCGTCACCTCGGATGCGGCACTGCTGCGCTTCTCGGCCGGGCTGGTCCGTCCGCAGGGCCTCAAGGGCGGCGGGATGGCCGGCATCAACCTGCCGACCGGGGCGCGGGTGGTGTTCTTCGGGGCGGTGCGTACCGACGACCCCGGCCATGGCGAGCCGATGGTCGTCACCTCCACCGGGGCGACGGTCAAGGTGACACCGTTCAAGGCGTACCCGGCCAAGGGGCGGGCGACCGGTGGGGTGCGCGCGCACCGCTTCCTCAAGGGTGAGACGGACGTGGCGGTCGCCTGGGTCGGCCCGCGCCCGGTCGGTGCCACCGGCACGGGCGAGCCGGTGGAGCTGCCGGCGGCGGACCCTCGCCGCGACGGCTCCGGCTTCGCCGTGATGCTCGGCCCGACGGTGGTGGGTCACCTGATCGAGCGCGACTGACCCCACCCCGCACGCCCCGGCGTGCCCCCACCCCGCGCAGCCTCAAGATCCGCGCAACTTCGGTGTAGTTGCTGCCTCCGACGTGCGGCAGGCAGCACTTTCCCTGACGTTGCGCGGATCTTGACGTTTGGACCCACGGGCATGCGAGAGGTTTGCGCGTTAGGATGAGGGCTCTGTCGTCGATGATGGCCCGGGTGCGCCGCCAAGCACCTCTCACATGAACTCTCTTCTGTCCGGCGGAGTCGCCGACGCGGCGTGAGCGCCGCCATCCGGGTCCGGCCGCCGCGCGAGGTGCGTGCCGCCCGCCGACCCCGTCGACATCGCTGCTGGGGGCACCTGATCGCCGCCCCGCTGTGGCCGCTGCACGGTGCGAATCTGGGCACCCTCCTGCGTACCTGCGACGCGGTCGGCGCCTGCCTGGCCGTGCCGCCGTTCCGGTGGGTGGACGAGGCCCTGGCCCGCGGCAACACCCTGCGCCGGCCGGGCTGCGTCCACCGGGTCGGTAGTCCGCTGCGGTGGTTGGCCGCCGAACGGGCCGGTGGCGCCCGGATCCTCGGGGTGGAGTTGGCCGACGAGGCCGTCCGGCTCGGTGACCTGCCCGCCGCCCGGGGGCGCACCGTGGTGCTGCTGGGGCACGAGTCGAGCGGCATCCCACCCGAGGCCCTCGACCAGTTGGACGCGGCCGTGGAGATTCCGATGATCGGGCATGGTCAGAGCCTGAACGTCGCCGTCGCCGGTTCGCTGGTCCTCTACAAACTCGCCGGCATGCTCTGAGGGCGCGTGTCGAACGAGAGGGCACTCAGGCGACGTTGATCGGGCGGAACTGGACGCTGACCCGAGGGCCGACCGGGCGGGTGGTCTTCGGGATGGCGTGTTCCCAGGTGCGTTGGCAGGAGCCGCCCATGACGATCAGGTCACCGTGGCCCACCGGGAAGCGGAGGCTGTCACCGCCGCCGCGCGGGCGGAGCAGCAGGGGCCGGGGCGCGCCGAAGGAGACGATCGCAACGACGGTGTCGGTGTGCGCCGAGCGGCCGATGGTGTCGCCGTGCCACGCCACGCTGTCGCGCCCGGAGCGGTAGAGGCACATGCCGGCGGTGACGAATGGCTCCCCCAACTCGGGCGCGTAGTGCCTGGTCAGCGCCCTTCGTGCGGCGGTGAGCACGGGGTGGGGGAGTTGCCGGTCGGCGTCGTACCAGCAGAGCAGGCGGGGCACGTCGACCTCGTTGTCGAACATGGTGCGGCGTTCGGCCCGCCAGGGCACCTCGGTCAGCAGGGTGTCGAGGACCGTGTCGGAGCCGTGCACCCAGCCGGGGAGGTGGTCGACCCAGGCGCCCCGGCTGAGCTGGTGTCGGCGGAGCCCGCCGGGCAGCGGGCCCACTGTCGGCCCGGCGTCGGTCAGGTCGAGCATCGACGGCTGATAGGCGGCCTGCGTCATGCGGCCACCCTAGCAGCACTTTCGTACACCCGTGCTAGTCGGACGTCGCGGCGGTCCGCTCCCCGACGGGATGATTGACTCCACCTCGGCGAGGTGGTGGCATCCCGCTGCCCGGACACCCCCACATCGCCGACCTGGAGTCGATCACGGCGTGGAGGCGGCGGGAGCGGGTGGGCGGACGGCGTCGATCACGGCGTGGAGGCGGCGGGTGGGCGGACGGCTTCGAACACCGCGTCCACGACCCGTGCCCGGCCCCGCCCGTCGATCGTCGCCCAGGCCCGCGCGGCGAGGGTCGCGCGCCGCTGCGGTGAGCTGAGCAGCCCGTGCAGGGTCCGCGCCGCCGTCGCGCGGGTGGCCCGTCCAGCGACTCCGGTGGCGGTCAGCTCCGGCAGCTCCCCGAGACCGGCGGCGAGGCCGTGGCGCACCACGCGGGCGTACGACTCGCGTTGGTTGTCGACCACGCAGACCAGCGCGGCGGGTGCGCCGAGGCAGCACAGTTCCCAGGTGGACGTGCCGGCGGCGCTGACCACCAGGTCGGCCTCGGTGATCAGGGCCGGAAGCGAGGTGGTGGGCGGAACCGGTCGGATGACCTGTCCACGGCCGGGGGCGACGTCCTCCACCTCCGCCTCGATCTCCGGTCGGCCCACGATGACCGTCAGGTCCATCGGATGACCGGTGGCCACCAGGATCCGGGTCAGCAACGGGGCCGCGCCGACGGCGTCCGTCCCGCCGAAGAAGGCCAGCACCCGGGGGCGGCTGACCGCCGTGGGCGGCGGAGGGACCGGTGGTCGGGCGGCGATCACGGAGTCACGGAGCAGGGCGTAGTCGTTGCCGGCGAGCAGGCGTCCGGGCAGCTCCGGTAGTCGCGCGCCGAAGTTCTGGTCGAGGTAGAGGTCGGCGACCTGTCCTCGGCTGTCCCCGTCGATCACGGCGAGGGTGAACACTCCGGCGTCGCGCAGGGCGCCTGCCCCGGCCGGGTCCAGTTCGTAGGAGTCGAGGACCATCACGTCCAGCTCGTGTCGGCGAGCTGCCTCGACCAGCCCGTCCGGCGTGTCCGGGCCCGGGTGCCGGGGGATACCCCGCGCGGCCAGCTCGGCGGTGGCCCAGTCGAGCCGTTCGACGGTGCCGAACACGGCCACGTGGGCGCCTCGGGCGAGGAATTCCTCGGCGAGCGCCAGGCAGCGGACGAGGTGGCCGACGCCTCGTCGTGGCCCCGCGTCGCACCGTAACCCGACCCGCAAGGTGCTCAGGACTCCTCCAACCGCTTCTGCCGTACGTCGGCGTTGAGCGCGCGCAGGTGGGGCTGCCCGTCGAGCCAGTCGGTGAGCTTGGCCAGCGGCACGCTGACGTCGCCGAAGTGGTCGGTGATCGCGCTGACCAGCGCCCAGTCCTGCTCGGTGTCGAGGGTCAGCCGTAGCGCGGAGCGGTCCGGGGTGAGCGTCACGCCGAGGACCCGGAACAGCTCCGGATGGGTGTACGCGTACGAGGTCACGTGCACCCGGTGGTGGTCGGTGGCGAGCCGACCGACGGTACGCAACGTCTCCGCTCGGACGATCTCGACGTCCAGCCCGCGGGGCAGGGTGCGGGCGATCGACGTGCTGGCGTAGTCCAGCCCGGGGACCGCCCGGTACACCGACGCGACCAGGGTGATGATCTCCGGGTCGAGCAGCGGGCAGTCGGCGGTGAAGCGCATGACCGCGTCGCCGGGGTGCGCGGCGAGCGCACCCAGGAACCGGTCCAGCACGTCGTCGACCGGACCCCGGTGGTACGCCACGCCCAGCTGGTCGCACTCGGCCACCACGGCGTCGTCGATCGGGTCGGTGCTGGTCGCGACCACCAGGTCGGCCAGGACCCCGCTGTCGGAGGCGGCGCGGACCACCCGGCCGAGCACGGAACGACCGGCGAGCGGACGGAGCACCTTGCCGGGCAGTCGGGACGACCCCATTCGCGCCTGCACGATGCCGATGATCCGGGGCGCCGCGTCGACCCGGTCCGGCGCAGCCGTCCCGCTCACTGCTGCTCCTCCTGCTTCGGAGCGAGCACGGCGGTGGCCCGCCGCTTGGCGGCACGGGCGCCGCGTTTGGCCAGCCGGGCCGGAGTGATGGCGAGTCGGCCGACCCGGTAGCTGATCGAGCCGCTGAGCAGGCCGATCGTCGTCTCGGCGCGGCGTAGCGCCCGCTCCCGCGAGGTGAGCAGTTCCTCGGTCCACGCGGTCAGCGCGGCCAGTCGGGTGATCTCCTCGCGCTGGCGCAGCCACGCCTCGCGGAGCTGCTGGTAGCTGCGCGACCCGATCGGCGGGTCGGTCGGTGCGACGCTCTGCATCTCGGCGGCGAGGTCGACGGTGCCGTCGGGGTCCAACCCGTGCAGGGCGGCGGCGATGGCGGCCTCGGTCTGCACCGCCTCGCTGACCGTCGCGCGGTCGAGGTCGTGACCGGCGAGTCCGCCGAGCACCACGGTCAGACCCGCGACGTCGAGGGTGGACGACCACGGGTGGGCGTACCCGCCGGTGAGCAGACCCGCCGCGAACCGCCACAGCCCGCGGGCCAGCACCACGTCGGCCGGCAACGCGCCGGTGGCTCGCCAGCTCGGGTCGAGCACCGCGTACCGGTCGCCGTCGACCACCACGTTGTCGGTGCCGGCCAGCGCCGCCGCCCCGGCGATCCGGCCGTCGCCGTCGGCCTGGGCGGCGAGCCAGCCCGCGTACCCGTGCAGGAGCGTGCGGAGGGTCGCCAGGTCGCGGCGCAGCGCCGCGTCGAGCAGCAGGGTACGCAGCAGCCGGCCGGACGGCACCGGCCCGGACAGCGCGTCCGCGTCCCGGTACGCGGCCTCGCGGCTGGCGAACGGCGCGGCGGGCGGCGTCTGCCTGCCGGTGGTCGGGGTGAGCCCCCACCGCCGACCCGACGGGCCGTGCAGCACCTCCGACACGCCGATGCCGGGACGCCCGGTCTGGATCAGCGCCACCGGCAGGTCCTGGTCGGCGGCGGGCGGGCGCTCCCCGCCGTCGGCGGGCCGGTGGGCGAGCACCAGCCAGCCCGGCGCGAGGTCGGCGGCGCGTCCGGCGTGCAGCGCATCCACCGCCAGCCGGGCCGGGTCCTGGAGCACGGTGTCCCTCGTGGAACCGCCCGCGCACGCCCCGTGCAGCACGGCGTCGAAGAGACCGGAGCCGGCGTCCCGGTCGAGGTGGTCGGCGTCGAGCAGGGCGGTCGGGCTGCCGGCATCGGGGTACGCGGCCCAGCACGCGTCCGGCCGCAGCCCCGCCTCGGTGAGCCGTTCGCGGAGCTGGGCGCGGTTGGCCGGGTGGCCGCGGTCCAGCACCCCGCCGATCACCCAGGCGGAGTCGTCCCGGGCGGCGTACCAGGGGGTGGTGGAGACGAGTCGGTGCAGACCGAGCGGATTGTCCAGGCGCAGGAGCAGCGCGCCACCGGGTCGTACGGCGGCGACGAGTCTTGCCAGCACGGCGTCCCAGCCGAGCCGGGTGCCCTCCACCGACTCCACCGGGTCCAGACCGGCGGCGGCGATCACCACGTCGTACGTCTCGTCGGCGGGCAGCCCGCTCGGGCCACCCACCACCACGTGGGCGGCCCGGTTCGCGAGCGCGACCGCGTCCGGGTGGCTGCGCAGCAGGCAGGTCACCTCGGCGTGACCGAGCTGGTCGAGCAGGGCCGGGTCGTGCGGCCCGGCCACCAGGACCCGGGCGCCGGGAGGCACGAGCCGGGTGGCGAGCGCGGCGAGGGGCCCACCGTCGGCCAACCGCTTCTGCGGCAGGTCGGACCAGGCCAGCATCTCGCCGCCCGGCAGGGTGATGCGGCCGGCGGGTGCCGTCTCAGTCGTCACGGTCGTCCTCTTCCTCCTGGAGGTTCGCCCAACCGAGCAGCTCGCGCAGCTCGGCCGGCGTGCAGCGGTGGTCGGTGCCCAGTTCGGCGCGGGCGATCCGGACCGCGGTGGGCAGGTCGACAGCGGTGCCGTGCAGTTCCGGCCACTGGCGGCGGATGCGGGCGGTGCCGCCGAAGGTCGGGTCCTCGTTGGACAGGATCATCGGGTCGCCGTAGACCGCCGGTTCGCAACCCGCCGCGATGCCGTAGAAGATGGCGCTGGTCAGCCGGTTGGAGGCCACCCGCCGATGCCGACGCAGCTCGGTCAGTTGCCGGTCCAGGAACTCCGGGTCGGTGTCCTTCCACCAGTGCCCCCGGTAGCCGTGGCAGATCACCCGGAACCCGGCCCGCTCGTAGAGGCGGCGGACGCCGCGCATCCGGTACTCGTGCCAGTAGAGGCAGACCGTGACCGGGCCCGGTTCGGTGGCCTGGATGAGGGCGATCAGCGCGCGGTGGTCGCCCTTCACGTGCTGACCCTCCCAGCCGTGGAACGGGTACCAGATGGTGCCCTCCCGCTCCTGCGCCGGTGGGTCCTCCGGGCGCATGGCCAGCAGGTAGGTGAACGGCGCCCCGATGACGACCACGTTGCGCCGACCCACCGACCAGGCTCGCCGACGGGTCTGCTCCGACCAGAGCAGGCTGGGGGTGCGCTCGGCGTACGGGTGGCCGGGGGCCAGACCGTCGCCGATGTTCCAGCCGTGCTGCACGTACCCGTTGATCCGCGGCGGGTGCCGGTCGCCGAGGCCGGCGTAGCGGGCCAGCACGTGGGCGTGGCCGTAGAAGTGGTTGGCGTGGTGCATCAGGTTCCCATCAGGCGGCGGTACGCACCGAGCCGGCCCGCAGGGCCGAGGTCAGCGCGTCGATGACGCGATCCTGGTCGGTGTCGCTGAGCCCCGGGTAGAGCGGCAACGACAGCTGCTGCGAGTAGAACGACTCGGCCACCGGGCAGGACCCGCGCCGGTAGCCGAGGTCGGCGAAGACCGGGTGCCAGTGCACCGGGACGTAGTTGACCTGGACGCCGATGCCGGCGGCGCGCATCCGGTCGTACACCTCGCGGCGACGCCCGTCGAGCACCCGGATCGGGTAGAGGTGCCAGACCGGGTCGGCCCACGACTTGCGGTGCGGCGTCAGCACACCGTCCAGCTCGGCCAGTGCCTCGTCGTAGCGGGCGACCAGGGCGTCCCGGCGCGCCTTGAACTCGCCGAGGCGGCGCAGTTGGGTGCGGCCCAGCGCGCAGAGCACGTCGGGCAGGCGGTAGTTCAACCCGAACTCGGGCACCTCGTAGTACCAGCCGCCCTCGTCGGGGTGGCGGAGCTCGTGACTGTCGCGAACCACGCCGACGCCGCGGAAACGGCGGGCCCGCTTCAGGACCTCCGGGTCGAGCGCCGCGACGGCGCCGCCCTCGGCGGTGGTCAGGTTCTTGGTGGGGAAGAACGAGAACGTGGTCAGGTCGGCGAGGGAGCCCACCGGTCGACCGTGGTACGTGCCGCCGATCGAGTGCGCCGCGTCGCCGAGCAGCAGCGCGTCGGAGCCCAGCATGGACGTCCGCAACGCGTCGTAGTCGGCCGGGTGGCCGGCGTAGTCGACGGCGGCGACGACCCGGGTACGCGAGGTGACCGCGTCGGCTGCCGCGGCCGGGTCGAGGCAGAAGGTCTCGTCCTCCACGTCGGCGAACACGATCGTCGCGCCGAGGGCGGCGGCGCTGCTGGCCGTCGCCACGAACGTCATCGGCGAGACGACCACCTCGTCACCCGGCCCCACCCCGGCGGCCGCGTACGCGACGTGCAGCGCCGCCGTGCCGTTGGAGACGGTGGTGACGCCCACGCCGCCGGTCCACCGGGCGAGGTCGGCCTCGAAGGCGTCCACCTGCGGTCCGGTGGTGAGCCAGTCGCCGCGCAGCACGTCGGCGACGGCGGCGATGTCCTCCTCGGTGACCGACTGTCGGCCGTACGGGAGCATCCCCGTCATGCGGTGATGCCGAGCATGTCGCGCAGTTGCTCGACGGTGAGCCACTCGTCGTTGGTGTCCGACTGGTAGGCGAAGCCGTCCGGAACCGGGTCGCAGTCGACCGGCGGCTGGTAACCCCAGGTGGCGATGGTCGGCTGGACGATGAACCGGCCGTCGGCGCGCAGCGTCCGCCGGCTGTCGTCGGGAGCGATCATCTCCTCGTGCAGCTTCTCGCCCGGACGGATGCCGACCTCGTGGGTGGTGGCGTCCGGTGCCACGGCCTCGACCAGGTCGAGGATGCGCATGCTCGGGATACGCGGCACGAACAGCTCGCCGCCCTGCATCTGGTCGAACGAGTCCATGACGAACTGGACGGCCTGGTCCAGCGTGATCCAGAAGCGGGTCATCCGCTTGTCGGTGATCGGCAGACTCTTGCCCTCGGCGGCGAGCCGGCGGAACAGCGGGACGACCGAGCCGCGGCTGCCCACCACGTTGCCGTAGCGCACCACGGCGAACCGGGTGGGGTGCTGGGCGGCGTAGTGGTTGGCCGAGACGAACAGCTTGTCGCCGACCAGCTTCGTCGCGCCGTACAGGTTGATCGGGCTGGACGCCTTGTCGGTGGAGAGCGCGATGACCTTGCGGACACCGGCCTCGATCGCCGCGTCGACGACGTGCTGCGAGCCGGTGATGTTGGTGGCGATGTACTCGGAGGGGTTGTACTCCGCGGTGTCCACCTGCTTCAGGGCGGCGGCGTGCACCACGTGGTCGACGCCGTGCATGGCCCGGGTGAGGCGGTGCCGGTCGCGGATGTCGCCGATGAACCAGCGCAGCCGCGGGTCGTCGCCCAGTTGCTGACGCAGCTCGTACTGCTTGAGTTCGTCGCGGGAGAACACCACCACGCGGGCGGGGTCGGCCTCGGTGAGGATGTGCTGGAGGAAGGTCCTGCCGAAGGAACCCGTTCCCCCGGTGATCAGAATGGACGATCCATTCAACTCACTCAATTTGGTGCTCCCGTGTTCGTGGATGAACGAGCGGCCCTCGGCCGGCCGACCGGGGTGCGACGCTAACGACGGCGGGTTAACTCCTCGGCGCTCGCCGGTTAACCGCGACCCCTACCCCCGTGAATGCCGGGCACCGTGCGGGCGAACACTTCCCCGTAGCCCGCAACCGGCCTGACCAGTCCGGTCGAGGCCGTTACAGTGGCCGCGCGGGAGACTCGGCGGCCCTTCTCGCGGCCACCTCCCGCGTTCATCCGACACCCGAACCGCCCGGTGCGGGTGGTTCATCCCGAGCGTCACCGACGCGGGCCGACCTGCCCGCGGAGTCCGCGCGGGCCCGATCCGGCTGGCAACCCTGGAGGCGTTGATGGCATCCGGTAGCGACGTGATCGAACGGCCGGAGGTCGTCGCGGCGACACCGGACCCCGTGTCCACCCGGCGTTGGGTGGTGCCGGTGCTGTTGGTCGTCGGTTGGGTGCTCAGCGTCGCCTGGCGGATGTGGCTGTCCCGGCACATCGTGTTGCCGATCGCGCACACCGACGAGGACAGCTACCTGAACACCGCCCGTGCCCTGGCCGGCGGGCCGGGCGGTTTCAGCAGTGAGAACGACCTGCTGCGGCGGGTCGGCTACCCGATGCTGATCTCGCCGGCGTTCCTCGGGGACCGGGACTTCTCCGACAGCTACCGGATCGTCCAACTGATCAACGCAATGATCAACTCGACGCTGCTGCCGTTGGCGTACCTGCTCGGTCGCCGCCTGCTCCGGCTGCCCCGGTCGTATGCGCTGCTCGGAGCGGTCGCGGCGGCGACCCTGCCGGCCACCGCCTTCTACGCCGGCATCGCGATGATCGACACGGTGATGGCTCCGCTGGTGGTGGCCTGGTTGCTCGCCGTGCACCGCTGGATCGAGCGGCCCGGTCCGCTCGCCGCCGCCACCGTCGGTCTGCTGGTCGGCGGGTTCCACCTGCTGCACTCCCGGGGCCTGGTGATCGTGGCGGTGCACGCCGGGCTGGTCCTGCTGCTGTTCGTGCGCCGGCGGATCAGCCCACCCACGGTCCTCGCGGCGCTGCTGCCGGTGCTCGCCATGGCGCTGGTCAACGCGGCCGCCATCCGCTACCTCGGCGACAAGGTCTACCTGCTCGGCAGCACCCCCGGCGGTGGCACCGTCGAGGCGGTCGCCTCCGCGCAGGGGGTGGTCCGGGTCGGTGCCGCCGTCGCCACCCAACTCTGGTACCTCGTGGTGATCACATTCGGGTTGGCGGGAGTGGCCTGGGCCTCCGCCGTACGCGAGCTGTGGCGGCCACGGCAGGGCGACGCGACCCGCTGGACGATGGGCGTGGCGCTGGTGGTGACCGTCGGGGTGGCCGGTGGAGCCTCGGTGATCCTGGCCGGCATCACCGGCAAGCCGCTGGACGCGATCTACGGCCGTTACGTGCAGATGCTGGCGCCGTTCTGGCTGCTGGTGGGGCTCGGGGTGCTCCTCACCGCCGGTCGCCGGGTGGTTCTGCGCCGGGTGGCGGTCGCGGTGGCCCTGCTGGTCGCCGGTGGCGCGCTGATCGCCGTCCGGCTCGCGTACGTGGCCAGTCGTGGCCACCACCTGCGCTACGGCGGTTTCAGCGCACCGGACCTGGTGGCGTTGACCGGTGGGTGGCGGGAGATGCGGCCGGTGGTCGGGTCGCTGGTCGGCATCGCCGGCTGTCTGCTGCTGGTCGCCGCCGTCCTGGTTCCCCGACTACGGATGCCGATGCTCGGCGTGCTCGTCGTGGCCAACCTGGTGACCATGCAGGTCATCGATCACCGCATCGTGCGGCCCACCGTCGCGAGCACCGCGCCGACGCCCTCGGTGGCCGACGTCGGCGTACGCCCCGGCGAGCGGGTGTGGGCCTCGACCGGTGTGCACTACGTCCTGCGGTTCAACCTCAGTCACCAGGTGACCTGGACCGACGTCCGCTGGTTCGGCCTCGGACAGCCGCCGGCCGCCGCGCAGGTGGTGTTCGCCCGCTGGGCGCCCGGGCAGGCCGACGACTGGGACGGAACCGCGTACGGCTTCGTCCGGCTCGGCGGTAACCCGGCGCAGCACTGGGCTGCCTGGCGGCGCGCCTGACCCACCCCGCACCCCGGTGGACACCGCCGTTCGTGAACGGCTGATGTCCACCGGGGGCATTTTCGGTTAATGAATTCCGTCGGCAGCGGAAATATGCTCCGCAATCAGCGTTGGCGACGGTCGGCCCGGGCCAGGGAAATCGGGATGACCGTGATTTCCCGACCGTTGGACGACTCCTGGCGTGGGGTGCCCTCGACGAATCGGAAACGTCGGTTCATCTGCCGTACGACGGTATTGTGCGCGAGCACCTCCCCGTCCAGGCGGTCCAGGTGCAGCCCGTCGAAGGCATACTCCACGGCCTCCCGCATGACCCCCAGCCAGGCAGGCAGCGTCTCGCCCCTCCCGTCCAGCCCGTCGGCGTCCAGATAGAAGCCCCACGCTCCCGTCCGTGGGCCGTCCAACCGCAGGTCGAAGAAGGTGACCACCCCGCAGGGTCGGTCCTCTCGGACGTACATCAGAACCCGCCGGGACGGGTCGTCCCGGACCGCCGACCACCACCGGGCGTGCTCCTCGGCGGTGATCTCGTGACTGGTCTTGCTGACCTGGCGGTTGGTTTCCTGATTACGCCAGGACAACATCAGGTGAACGTCGTCCGCTGTCGCTTCGCGCAGCACGTGCGTCTCGCTTTCTTGGCTGTTCACGTCCGGTCCCGGCACCCTACCCGGGCCTACCGGCAAAGCAGATATGCATTCGTTGGGTTGTAGACTCCGGCGCATGAACGAATTGAGTCGCGCGCAGATCCGCGACCTCATGGCTCAGGTGCTGAAGAATCAGGACAAGGAGCTGCCCGCTGACGACGCCGCGCAGCTGCGCGAGATCGGCTTCCGGTCGCTGGACTTCTCCGAGCTGGCCCTGCGGGTGGAGGACGAGACGGGGGAGGAGCTCAACTTCGACGCACCCGGCCTGCGCCGTATCGCCACCGTCGGGGACGTCCTCGACTTCCTCGTCGAGCTACAGCACCAGTGACGGTCGCGACGACGGGCCACCGGCCACCGGCGGGCCCGGAGCCGGCTGGCGTCGACAACCGGCTCGTCGTCGGCGGCACCGCGCTGACCTGGCGGGCGCTGCCGCTGCCGACGCTCCCCGACCCGGGCGCGGTGCTCGCCCACTCCGCCGTGCACGCGCTCGCCGCCGCCCGGCAGCACGCCGTGCACGGCACCGAGCTGCTGCTCAGCACCGTGAGCCGGGTCGACGCGGCGATGCGTGCCGAACTGCTCGACGCCGGGTTCACCGTCGGCGTCCTCGACGGCGAGGGAGTGCACCCGAGCGTCCCGGCCCGGCCGCGAGCCGCCGAAGCCGGCCGGCTGTGGCTGCTGACCTCGGGCTCGACCGGGCGTCCCAAGCGGGTCGGGCACACCCTCGACACGCTGACCACAGTGCGTGCCGACCAGCCCGATCGGACGTGGCTCTGCCCGTACGCCCCCGGCACGTACGCCTGGTGGCAGGTCGTCACCCTGTCGTTGACCCAGCCCGGCCAGCACCTGGTGGTGGTCGAGCCGGACGAGTTGGACGACTGGCCCGCTGTCGCGGCCGCCCACGGCGTCGACGCCGCCTCCGGCACCCCCACCTTCTGGCGGCGCACCCTCTACCGCGACGCCGCCGCGTTGGCGCGGGTGCCGCTGCGCCAGATCACCCTCGGCGGCGAGCCGGTGGACCAGGCGATCCTGGACCAGCTCCGGGACGTCTTCCCCGCGGCCCGGATCTCCTGGATCTACGCGTCCTCCGAGGTGGGGGCGTCCATCGTGGTGCACGACGGGCGAGCCGGGTTCCCGGTCGACTGGCTGGACCGGGACACCCCGGGCCGGCCGACGCTCTCGGTGGTGGACGACGAGCTGGTCGTCACCTCCCCGTTCCACGGGGCCGGACTGGCCGGCCCGGTCCGCACCGGGGACCGGGTGCAGGTGCTCGACGGCCGGGTGCTGATCACCGGCCGACTGGACTCCGACGAGATCAACGTCGGCGGCAGCAAGGTCTCCGCCGGAGTGGTCCGCGGTGTGCTCACCGAGCATCCGGCGGTGGCCTGGGCCCGCGTCACCGGCCGCCGTGCGCCGGTGCTCGGCCGGATGGTGGTCGCCGAGGTGGTTCTCGCCCCCGCCGAGCACCTGGACGTCGACGAGGCCGCGCTGGTCCGCTGGTGCGCCGACCGGCTTCCCGAGCACGCGGTACCGCGTCGGATCCGTGTGCTGACCGAGATTCCCGTCAAGGAGACCCTGAAGAGCGATGTCTGACAACCAGCTCGTCCCACCCAGCTCCGTGGTCCTCGTCTCCGGTGGCTCCCGAGGGCTGGGCCTGGCCATCGTCACCGACCTGCTCGACGCCGGCGTACGGGTGGCCGCGTTCGCCCGTACCGTCACCCCGGAGCTGGAGAAGCTCGCCGCCGAGCACCCCGACCAGGTGCACGTCGGCTCGGTGGACGTCACCGACCTGCGCGCCGCGCAGAGCTTCGTCCGTGCCGCCGAACAGCACCTCGGCCCGATCGACGGCGTCGTGAACAACGCCGCGACGGGGCAGGACTCGCTGCACGCGCACACCGCCGACGACGACATCGCGCGGATCATCGAGACCAACCTGACCGCCCCGCTGCAACTGACCCGGCTGGTGATCCGCCGGATGCTCGCCAAGGGGCTACGCGGGCGGATCGTCAACATCACCTCGATCTGTGGGCAGCGCGGCTTCCCGGGCCTGGTCGCGTACTCGGCCACCAAGGGCGGCATGGACGCCGCCACGCGCTCGCTGGCTCGGGAGTTGGGCGGCCGGATGCTGGTGAACTCGGTCGCGCCCGGCTTCTTCGCCTCGGAGATGTCCGCCGTGCTCGGCCCGACCCAGCTCGACCAGATCGTGCGCCGCACGCCGACCGGGCACCTGACCGAGCCGGAGGAGGTCACGCCCGTGGTCCGGATGCTGCTGTGCGAGCACACGAACATCAACGGCCAGGTCATCGTGGTGGACGGTGCCGCCGCCATCTGACCTGCGGCCGGGTCTGCGTCCGGTGCCGGGCCTGTTGGCCGCCGCCGAGCGGCACCTGCGCATCGGGTCGCCGGCGGCCCTGGCCGACGCCCTGACCCGTAGTCACCTCGGCGACGGACGCTGTGTCGGCTGGTACGGCCCACCGGTCCCCGGGTGGCGGGTGGCGATCGACGCGGAGCGCGCCGACGCGCCGGTGCCGCCGGCGCTGGCCCGCCGGTTCGGCACCGGCGAGTTCTGGGCCCGGTGGACCCGGGCCGAGTGCTGCTGCAAGCTGGCCGACGTGCCGATCGCGACCTGGTGGCGTCGGCACGGGCTGGGCGTTCCGGCGCACGACGGCGCCCTCTGGCGAACCCTGCGGGTGGCCGACCTGGTGGTCACCGTCGGCTTCGCCCCCGCGACCCGCGCGCACGACTAGGTGCCGACCCGCCGCACGCGGGTTCGTTCCCCCGCGCCGCCCGGCCCCGCCCGGCCCTGCGCCGCGCCGCCCGGCCCCGCCCTGCGCCGCGCCGCGCCGCGCCGCGCCAAGATCCGAGCAACTTCCCTGATGGTGCTGCCTCCCACGTGGCGGAGGCACCAACATCCCTGATGTTGCGCGGATCTTGGGGACAACGGCCGTTCAGCGCCGTCGCGTCCGGCCGCTCAGCCCGGCCCCACGGCGCCGGGCTGCCGTTGCTCAGCCCGGCCCCGTGTCGATGCTCAGATCAGGTCCCAGCTCAGCGGGGTGCCGCGGGGGACGTCGGTGGTGAAGGTACGGCCCAGCACCCGGTCGATCTCCACCGGAGCCAGCCCACCGGCCGGTCGGATCGACCGCACATTGTGGACGGTGACCGGGTCACCGGCGCGTACGTCCTCGACCACGAACAGCGAACGGCGGAACCGAAGCCCCTCCCGCTCGGCCGGTGTCGGGCCGATCGCGGTGCCACCCAGCGCCGAGTACGCGCGGCCGGACTCGGCGACCAGGGCCGCCAGCTCCGCCGGGTTCAGGGAGAAGTCCGAGTCCACGCCGCCGTCGGCCCGGTCCAGCGTGACGTGCTTCTCGATGAAGCAGGCGCCGAGCGCCACCGAGGCGACCGCCACCCCGATGCCCGGCGTGTGGTCGGAGAGACCCACCGGCACGTCGAACGCGCCGGCCAGCACCGGCAGCCGGCGCAGGTTGCTGTCGGCCGGCGGCGCCGGGTAGGACGCGGTGCAGGCCAGCAGGACGATGCCCGCCGCGCCACCGTCCCGGGCGGTCCGCACCGCGGCGTCGATCTCGGCGACCGTCGCCATGCCCGTGGAGATGACCATCGGCTTGCCCGTGCCGGCCACGAGCCGGATCAGCGGCAGGTCGACCAACTCCGAAGAAGCGATCTTGTACGCGGGCGCGTCCAACGACTCCAGCAGCTCCACGGCTGTCGCGTCGAACGGTGACGAGAACACGGTCAGACCGCGCTCGCGGGCCCGTTCGAAGATCGGGGCGTGCCACTCGTACGGGGTGTGCGCCCGCTCGTAGAGGCGGTACAGGTTCTCGCCGCCCCACAACTCGTGCCCGTTGGAGATCCGGAACGCCGGGGTGTCGACGTCGATCGTGATGGTGTCCGGGCGGTACGTCTGGAGCTTCAGCGCGTGCGCCCCGCTCTCGGCCACCGCGTCCACGATGGCCAGTGCCCGGTTCAGGTCACCGTTGTGGTTGCCGGACATCTCGGCGACCACGAACGGTCGCTCCCCGGCACCGACCGCGTGCGGTCCGATCTTGATTGTCGCCGTCATTCCGACCTCTGCTCGGGTACGCCCGCACCGGGGTGCGGTGGTGCTGTCGTCGTCCGCCCGGCGGGTGGACGACCTGGAGAACCAGGGCGCCGGGAGCCGACCCGGCCCCCGGCGTGTGGTGCGGTGGGGACGGTCACGGCAGGCGGCTCCCGGCCAGCGCGTCGCGCCGCTGGGTCGCGACGGCCTCGCCGTCATCCGTCGTCGCGGTGTCCGCCACTCGGCCCGGGTCGTCGTCGGCGGTGACCGAGCCGGTGCCGGTGTCGACGCCGCCGGCCGGGCCGGGACGACGCAGGCGACCGGCGACGCGGTGCGCCTGCCGCAGAGCCGAGTACGCCAGCCAGTCGCCGCGCCCGACGAGGCGGTGCTTGAGCCCGGCCACGCCCGACGGCAGCGGATGACCGCCGGTGGGCAGGTACCGGCGGTAGTGCTCGGCGGCCCGGTGGAAGAAGTCCCGCCGCAGGTGCGGGTGCAGCCGCCCGTCGTTACCCACCACCACCAGATAGTGGTTGATCATCAGCTGGAACAGCTCGGCCTGCAGCCGCTCGTCCGGGTGCTTGCGGGCGACCCACTCGAACAGTCGCTCGTACTGGGCGAACGCGTCGAAGTGCCGGCCGCTGCGGGTGGACGTGATCGCGCCCTGCCGACCCTGCCGGTACAGGTAGCAGACCCGGTCCAGCACGGAGATCTTCTCGGCGCCGATCAGCAGGGGGTGGCTGAACGGGATGTCCTCGTACCAGCCGGGGAAGAAGCGCAGCTCCAGGTGGTCCAGGAAGTCCCGCCGGACCACCTTGTTCCAGGCGGTGTGCTGCACCCGCAGCAGCTGCGGCTGGTCGTCCAGGCGGGTGACGCCGGTGATGCCGCGCAGCAGGTGACTGCTCGCGTCGACCTCTCGCCGACCGTCCTCGTGCACCCGCAGGTGGTCGAGCATCAGCACGTCGGGCTGGTGTTGGCGCAGCCGGTCCAGCACCGCCGCGATCGTGCCCGGTGGCAACCAGTCGTCGCTGTCGACGAACCAGACGTAGCGGCCGGTGGCCACGTCCAGCCCGGCGTTGCGGGCCAGGCCGAGGCCCACGTTCTTGCTCAGGTGTACGACACGGACCCCGTCCCGGCCGGTGGCGTAGGAGCGGAGCATGTCGCCGCAACCGTCCGGGGAGGCGTCGTCGACGGCGACCATCTCGACCGCGTCCGACTCGCCCGCCGGGATGTCGGCCCGAATCGACTCCAGGCACTGGTACAGGTACGCCTCGACGCCGTAAACGGGCACGACGATGCTCAGCAGCGGTGCGTGCGTCGGCTCATTGACCACGTCCGCCACCTTTGACGACCCGGGTGGCCGGGCCCGGAACCCGACGTGACCGCCGATGGTGGAGTCCCTGAACTCCCGCCGAGCGGAAGGTTAACGGCGGCTGGTCCGCAGGTCACCGGTCCGGCGTGCCGGTAGCGGGGCAGGCGGTGCGGGACGCGTCCGGTTCACCCGAGAGTGACCCGGTAGGGTGCCTCGGTGCGGCCCTGCCGGGCCGTCGCGGGCGTCGCCGTCGCGTCGTCCGACGCCCCGCCGAGGAGGATACGGACGTGCTGGTGACAGTGCCGAGCTTCGGGATCCCGGCATGACCAGCGCCGCCGCGGTGTCGACCGCCGCCGTGCCCGCCCGGCTGCCCTCGCTGACCGGCCTGCGGTGGATCGCCGCGTTGCTGGTCTTCGGCTTCCACGCCGGCACCATGCGGATCATCGCCGAGCCGGACTACCAGGCGGTTGTGGACGCGCTGTTCACCCTCGGCCTGTCCGGGGTGCAGTTCTTCTTCATCCTCAGCGGTTTCGTGCTGGTCTGGTCGGCCCGCGTCGGCGACTCCCGGCGCACCTTCTGGCGGCGTCGAGTCGCCAAGATCTACCCGAACCATCTGGTGCTGTGGGGTGCGGCCCTGCTGGTCGCCTGGTGGTTCGCCGACCCGGTCCTGCCGGCGGTGGCGTTGGAGAACCTGCTGCTGTTGCAGGCGTGGGATCCCCGGATGGGCTGGTTCTACAGCGTCAACACGGTGAGCTGGTCGCTCTCCTGCGAGTTCTTCTTCTATCTGTGCCTGCCGCTGGCGCTGCCGCTGCTGCGCCGGGCCGGCCCGAAGCTGCTCTGGGTGCTGATCGTCGCGCTGCCGCTGCTGATCCTCGCGCTCTGGCCGGCCCAGCAGTTGGTGCCGGAGGTGAGCCGGTGGTGGTTCACCCAGATCTTCCCGCCGGTACGGTCGCTGGAGTTCTGGTTGGGCGCGGTCGCGGCCGAGTTGATGCGCCGGGGTCTCTGGCGCGGCCCGGGGCTGACCGTCGCCAGCCTGGTCTTCGTGGCCACCTGGGTGGCGGCCGCCCAGTGGATCCGCGCGGAGTTGTGGACCACGCTGCTCGCTGTCGCGTACCTGTTGGTGATCACCGCCGCCGCGGACGCCGACGTGCGGGACAAGCGGTCGCCGTGGCGGTCCCGGCCGCTGGTCTGGCTCGGGGAGGTCTCCTTCGCCTTCTACCTGGTGCACGTCCTGGTGATGACGAGCGTGCTGCGGTTGAGCGGCGACTGGGGGACCGGGTTCACGGGCTGGCGCGGTCCGGTCGTGGTGCTCGGCTTCCTGGTGGTGAACCTGGTTCTCGCCGGGCTGCTGCACCGCTTCGTCGAGACGCCGATGATGCGTCGACTCGCACCGCGCCGCCCGGCCCGTCCGACGACCGTCCCCCGACAACGCGCGGGCGGCCCCGACGCCGCCGCCGGCGGCGAGCAGACCAACGACCGATCACCGTACGTCGACTCGCGCTGACACCGTCCACCCTGCTCAGCGGGGGTTCGGCGCGGCGCTGGACGACACGCCCGTGGTCGGTGCGCCGAGGCCGGTACGGCGGTAGCGTGGGCTCGTGCTTCCGGTCGCGCTCACCTGTCCGCTGTGGTGGGTGGCGCGCTGGGCGACGCGGGTGCTGACCAGCCTCGCCGTCGTCGCGGCTCTGGCGCTCGGCGCGGGCCCGGCCTCGGCCGCCGTGCCACAGTCGTTCGCCCCCGGCACGCTCCCGGCGACCTGCTCGTCCACCTCCACGCAGGAGGGCGTGCACGAGGCGCGGGCGGTGACCGAGCAGCCCGTCGAGGACACCTCCTCGGCGTGGTCGGTCGACCCGCAACCAGCGCCGCCCGCTGAGCAGGTCGCTGTCACGACCGGCCCGCTGCCGGTGGGCGTGGCCGGGTCCGACCGGCTGCCCCTCGGCCACGCCCCGAGCAGCCGGGCACCCCGAGCCCCGCCCGGGCGCTGAGTCACCGGGACGAGCGTCCCGCCGCCGCGCCTGTCGATCCACCAGCTCCGCGCCCCACCGGCCCGTGCTCCGCCGTGGCCCGGTGGCCGGTGCGGCTCCCCATCGCATCGCTCTCTGCCCGAGGTGCCGACCATGGAGACCGCTGTCTTCTACCAGTTCGTGACCGAGGTGCCGCAGGCCGCCGCCATCTGGTCGACGCTGTTCCTGCTGGCCCTCGGCGTACTCGCCCTGCTGGTGGCCCGCCCCGACCGGGACCGGCCCGCGGACGATCCGCCCTCGACCGCCCCCAC
The DNA here is from genome assembly GCF_029581275.1 of Micromonospora sp. WMMD1155. Taxonomy (NCBI): domain Bacteria; kingdom Bacillati; phylum Actinomycetota; class Actinomycetes; order Micromonosporales; family Micromonosporaceae; genus Micromonospora; species Micromonospora sp. WMMD1155. Next base: position 591,654 of record NZ_CP120742.1, on the reverse strand, counting down.
CGCTCGGGAGGTGGCCGCCGCCGAGGCCGCCGACCGGCGTCGGTACGCCGAGGAGGTGGCGGTCGCCGCGGCCGGCGCGGCCAGGACCGCGCAGCGGCGGCGTGCCGCCTGGCTGACCGCTCAGGAGGAGATGGAGCGGTCCTGGGCCGCCTACGACGAGGCGGACACCGCCGCCCGTCGCTTCGCGGGTGCCGGGGCGCTGCCCACCCCGCACACCCCCCATACCCCGGCCGAGTACGCCGCCCGGGAGCGCTACCTGCATCGCGCGGCGATGGCGGCGTACTGGCGGGGCGACCTGACCATGGCGCAGCTCGGCGACGTGTTCGCGCATCGGCGCGGCTGGGATCCCCGGCGGCACCCGGTCGAGCAGGAGGTGCTGCTCAGCCGGACGATCCGGGACGCGAGGCTGGCCGACTACCAGGCCGCCTCGGCCCGGGAACGGGCCGCCTGGCGGGACGCCGAACTGGCTGCCGACTCGGCACGGGTCCTCGCCACGGAGGCCGGGGCGGCGGCGGTCCGGCTGCGAACCGACCCGCTACCCGCGCGGCGGGCGGTGACCGGCGCGTTCCGACCCGCGGTCGTGGCACGCTGGCGGCCGGCCCGGGCGAGTTGAGCCCGATCCGTGACGTGAGCCGGCTCACGCCGACCGGGAATCGGGCGTCCGGCGCGATCGGCGCGATTCTTCCGGCGAATCCGGTCGCATAGTTGGCGGCCTGTCCGGTTGTCGCCCCCAGGCGTCACCGCAACCGCTTGTCCCATCGAGTCACGTCATCGGCAATACGCGCAGAAATTGCCTCGCCATTTCGGGTTTACGCAGGTGAAGCTGGCTTGGCAGGGGTGCGGACGGGCCAGTACTGTCGTCCCGTCCGGTGCGGTAACCGATCGCAGAAGGCGACGCCGCGCCGACCCGCTCAATCGTGATCAACGAACCGGGGACCCATCAGTAAGTCCGGGGTGAATCCGCGAGCAATGGCCCGCGGTAGGGCGATCTTCCCGCCCGAATCCGTCAGCTAACCCGGTAGGCGGTGTCGGAAGGAGTTCCATCCTCGTGCAGCACCTTTCCACCCCTTGGTTGTTCCCTCGCCTCCACGGCGCAGCGGTGCCCCCGCTCATCCGTCCAGTGACGGTGAGCTGACCCCCGGGTCATCGCCCAACCGCCCGGCCGCGCCGGGCGTTCCCCTGAGCGGTTCACCATCCGCGGACCACGGTCCGCGCGTCGACGCCTGCCCGGACACCGGTTCGGGCGCCGGTGTGCCGCTCTCCCCCCGATCCGTGGAGGACCCCGTGAAGCACACCCTGCAGCGTCAGCTCCGCCGTTTCGCCACCGAGCGCCCGTACCAGATCGTCGCCGCCTCCGCTGCGGCCCTGGCCATCGCCACCACCACCGGCGCCCTGCTCACCACCGCCGACGACGCCCCCGCCGGCCGGCGCACCGCGACCACCGTCGCCGAGATGCGCAGCGACGTCGCCGCCTCCCGTGGTGAGGTGCGCGCGGAATCCCCGTCGGCCGGCGCCGCGCCGACCACCGCCGCCCCGGCCACCAGCGCCGCGTCGCCGGCGGCCAAGGCCAAGAGCAACCCCGACCTCACCCGTAAGCCGACGCCGCCGAAGCCGCCCGCGACCAAGGTGCTGGACTACGACTACGAGGCGCAGAACACGTACTACAACTGCGGTCCGGCGGCCACCCGTAACGCCCTCAGCGCCGCCGGGATCGACCGCACCCAGGAGGAGCTCGGCGCGGAGTTGGGCACCACCGAGATGGGCACCAACTCGGCTGAGGACACCACCCGGGTGCTCAACGCCGAGGTGAAGGGTTCCCCGTACCGGACCCGGATGTTCGCCGGGGCCCCCAGCCCGGCCCAGATGGACCGGCTCCAGGCCGACGTCGTCGAGGCCATCACCGACGGCCGCGGCGTGGTCGCGAACGTCGTCGGCGACGCCGTCGACACCGACGGCGGCTGGCACTCCTACGGCGGCGGGCACTACATCGCCGTCGTGGGTTACCAGGACAACGGCCGTACCGTGCGGATCGCCGACTCGGCCAACGCCGCCGACCCGTCGTACTGGATCACCACGATCGACCTGGCCAACTGGATCGCCAGCCGGGGCTACTCCGCCTGACCCGGGCACGCTGACCGCCGCGGGCGTCGTCCCCCACAAGGGGCCGACGCCCGCGGCGTTCTCGTCGGTGCCGTCGGTGTCCGGCGGAGGCGACGACTCTCGTACCCGGCCGAGAACCGTGGGAGACTGCGGCCGTGGTGGATGAATGGGGTGGTCAAGCCGGTCGTGGGCGGGTCCTGCTGCTCCTGCACGGGATGGGCACGACCGGGGACGTCTGGTTGCCGTGGGCGCCGTTGCTGGAGCAGCGCTGGGCGGGACGGTGGCTGGCACCGGATCTGGCCGGTCACGGTTGGGCGGAGCCGCTGCCGTCGTACACCTTCGCGGGGTTCGCCGACCGGGTGGCGCGCGGCCTGGCGCCCGGCGACCGGCTCGTGGTGCTCGGACACTCGCTGGGCGGGGTGGTCGGCCTCGCGTTGGCCGCCCGCGCCGCCGGGGCACCGGTGGACGCGGTGGTGGGCCTGGGCATCAAGGCCGTCTGGTCACCCGACGAGCTGACCCGCGCGGCCGACCTCGCCGCGCGGCCGGTGAGCTGGTTCGCCACCCGCGCCGAGGCGGCACGCCGCTACCTGCGGGTGTCCGGCCTGGCCGGTCTGGTCCCGCCGGACGATCCGGTGGTGGACGCCGGGCTGCGTCAGGTCGACGGTCGGTGGCGCCTCGCCATGGACCCGACCGCGTTCGCCGTGGGAGAGCCCGACCTGACCGCGCTGCTGGCGGCGACCGACGTGCCGGTCGTGCTGGCGCGCGGCGAGCACGACCCGATGGTCACCGACGAACAGCTCAAGGAGTACGGGGTGCCGGTCGCCACGCTGCCCGGTCTCGGCCACAACGCGCACGTGCAGGACCCGGCGGCCGTGCTGGCGCTGCTGGACCCGTACCGCTGAGGAGCTACACCGGTGTGGGCGCGGCCAGTTCCGGCGTCGGTGCCAGCTCCCGGCGGGCGGCGGTCAGGAACGCCTCGGCGTACGACTCGGCGGGGAAGTCGCCCAGGTAGCGGCGGCGGGTGGCCCAGCGGGCCTCGGCCAGCGGGTCGGTGTCCAGCAGGTCGGTCAGCACACCGTCCAGGTTGGACATGTCTCCGCGCAGCACGTAACCCGAACCGGCCAGCGGGAAGCGTTCCACGAACCGGTCGCCCGCGCCGCCCATGTCGGTCACCGCGTACGGCTTGCCGGAGTAGAGGTAGTCGGAGATCACCCCGGACACGTCGGAGACCAGGGCGTCGGAGGAGTTGACGCACTCGGTGAGGCTCAGCTCCCGGGCCGCCGCGCCGAACACGTGCTGCCGGCCGGTGCGGGCCCGGTCGGCGGCCAGCAGCTCGGTCAGCCGGCCCAACTGGCGTGCCGACGACGGGTTCTGCGTCGTGTACGGGTGCGCCCGCAGGATCACCGTCGCGCCGCGTTCCAGCAGCGAACGCAGCAACCGCTCGGCCACCGGCAGGGAGCAGTAGTCGGCGTCGGCGTGGTGCCCGGTCCAGGTGGGGGTGTAGAGCACGGTGGGGTGGGCCAGACCCCGCGCGGGCTCCGGGCGTACCTGGATCGACTCGACCTGCGGGCGGCCGACCACCACGAACTTCTCGGCGGGGATCCGCACCCCGGCGCGGGCGTATCTGTCGATCGCGGCCGGACCGGCCACGAAGATCCGGTCGAAGATCCCGGACACCGGGTTGGCGCTCGGCGCCTTGTCGCTGTCGCCGTGGTGCAACTGGACGTGGGTGAGCTGGGTGAAACGGATGCAGTGGCTGTTCTTCGCCCCGTGGTTGACGTAGAACGCCGCCCGCACGCTCGGCACCAGCGCCTCGTCCATGGCCCGCAGGGTCGGGCAGTAGACCACCGGGGCGTCGGTGGCCGCGGCGACCGGGGCGAGGAACTCCGGCTCGCGCAGCATGACCAGGAACGGGCGGCCGATCCGCTGCAGGTACGGCAGCCACATGGTGACCTGGTATTCCGAACCGGGCGGGGCCGAGAAGTAGAGCACGAACTCCGGCTGGTGCCGACGCAGCGCGCGGCCCACCGCCCCACCGCCGGCGCCCGGCCGGAACCGCCGCCGGGCCAGGTCCAGCCCGACCGCCCCGGCACCCGCACCGACCAGCAGGCTGGCGAGCAGTGGCACCACGGCCGGCACTGTCAGCGCGGCGGCGACGGCCACCACGGCGAGCAGCCCGAGCAGCGCGGTGCCGAGCTGGTCGGCGACCACCGGCGTCCAGGCGCGAACCGGCAGGTTCGCCGCCCGGATCTCCAGGTTGCCGGCGGTCCGCAGGGGCCCCACCAGCAGCACCAGCCCCAGCAGGACCAGTGCGGTGGCGACCAGCGCCACGTCGAACCCGTCGTCCAGCCGCCGCCAGTAACCCACCAGGACGGCGGCGGCGATCAGCGTCGTCTCCGCGACGAGGTCGGCGCCGGGCCGGACGCGCTGCTCCGCGGCCGCCGCGACCACTGCCGCGACGGCCACCGCCAGGCCCCAGCCGGTGGCGTCGGTGAGCGCCAGCACGACGAAGGCCAGCACGGCCAAGCCGGTGCTCAGGCAGCGGGCAGCCAACTTTCGGACCAGGTCGCCGCGCATGTCGCTCCGTTCGTGGTTCCGCAGGCGTGGGCGTCAGTTGGCCGACGCCGCGTCGGCCGCCGTCTCGACCTGACCCGGCCCGCCCTGCGTCGGCACGCTCGGCGTGCCCGCGTCACCGGGCGCCCGGCGTACGTCGATCACCTGGCCGGTCAGGTCGGAGATCAGCACGTCCAGGGACGACTGGGCGACGGCCTCCGCGGCGAGCAGCGTGTGCTCCGGCTCCTCGCCGAAGGCCCGCGTCCGCATCGGGGTGGCGGTCCGCTCCGGGTTGATGCAGTTGACGCGTACGCCGACGTCGGCCCACTCGTCGGCGAGCGCCTGGGTCAGGTTGACCAGGGCGGCCTTGGTGGCCGAGTAGAGCGCGTAGCGGGCCCGCCCACGGGTGTAGGAGCTGGAGGTGTACAGCAGCAGTTGGCCCTTGGTCTGCTGCAGATAGGGCAGCGCCTGGCGGGCGATGGTCACCGGGCCGACGAAGTTGACCTGGAGCACCCGGTCCATGGTCTCCTCGTCCATCTCGGCGAGTTCGCCCCGCTCCAGGATCCCGGCGGTGACCACCACGTGGTCGATCCGGCCGGTGGCCTCGAACGCGGTCGTCAGCGCGGCCTCGACGTCCTCGGCCCGCTCCACGTGGGTGCCGGTGCTGGAACGGCTGAACGGGAAGACCTGAGCGCCGAAGCGTCGGGCCAGCCCGGTCAACTCGTGGCCGATGCCGTAGCTGCCGCCGAACACCACGATGGTGCGGCCGGTCAGCTCCTCGCTGTAGCTGCGGTGGTCGGTCAGCCGGGGTGCCTGTGCCGCCGCGAGCTGGAAGAGCTTGTCGGCCAGGTGCACGTCGACCGGGTGGGTGACCTTGATGTTCTCGTCCGAACCGTCGATCACCTTGATCGGGGTGCCGGGCAGGTAGCGCAGCACCACGCCGCAGTCGTCGGTGGCGGCGAAGTTCGGGTCGCCCTCGGCGATCCGGTACGCCGCACGGATGGTGGGGGAGCGGAACGCCTGCGGGGTCTGGCCCCGGCGCAGCCGGGACCGCACCGGGATGTCGGTGATGCAGTCGTTGTCGTCCACCTGGATGATCGTGTCCGCGGACGGGATGGCCACGTCCACGGCGTCGTAGGTCCAGAGGGCGTTGACGCACTCGCGCACGATCCGGCCGCTGAGCAGCGGGCGCACCGCGTCGTGGAAGAGGATGTTGCAGTCTTCCGGGCCGACCGCGTCCAGCGCGATCCGGGTGGTGGCGTTGCGGGTGTCACCGCCCTCGATCACCTTGGTGACCTTGCGCAGGCCGGCCTTCTCGACGATCTGCTGGGCGTCGTCCACGTGACCGGACGCCATCAGCACGATGATCTCGTCGATCTCGGGCGCGGCCTCGAAGACCGCCAGGGTGTGCTCGATGATCGGCTTGCCGGCGATCTTCAGCAGCTGCTTCGGGATGCCCAGGCCCAACCGCGTTCCGGTGCCGCCGGCCAGAACCACGGCCACCGTCCGCGAGGGCCGCCATGGCGTCGGGGTCTCCGCTGCGGCGTCCGGGCCAGTGGTCTGGTCCTGCGTCATTGCCGGATCCTCACTCTCAGGGATGCGTTAACGGAAAGTTCCGCCCGAGCGGCGACGGGATGAACCTTAACGCGCGGACCGCGCCGCCCCAACGCGGGCGACGCGGTCCGTGGCGTCGTGTCGATGCCGGAGGTGTTACTTGCTGTTCGCGTACGCCTCGTAGGCCCGGACGACCTCGTCGGTGGGGCCATCCATCCGCAGGACGCCCGATTCCAGCCAGATCGTCCGCTCGCAGGTGTCCCGTACTGACGAGAGCTGGTGGCTGACCAGGAACACCGTGCCCGCGTCCGCGCGCAACTCCCGCACCCGCTGCTCGCTGCGCTTGCGGAAGCCCTTGTCACCGGTGGCGAGCGCCTCGTCGATGAGCAACACGTCGTGCTTCTTGGCCGCGGCGATGGAGAACCGCAGCCGGGCCGCCATGCCGGACGAGTACGTCCGCATCGGCAGGCTGGCGAAGTCGCCCCGCTCGTTGATCCCGGAGAACTCGATGATCCCCTCGGCCTGCCGGGCGACGTCGTCCGGATGCATGCCCATGGCCAGGCAGCCGAGGGTGACGTTGCGTTCGCCGGAGAGGTCGTTGAGCAGGGCGGCGTTCACGCCCAGCAGGGACGGCTGCCCCTGGGTGTAGATCGCGCCCCGGTTGACCGGCAGCAGGCCGGCGATGGCCCGCAGGATGGTGGACTTGCCGGAGCCGTTGGTGCCGATCAGCCCGATCGCCTCGCCCCGGTACGCCGTGAAGGAGATCCCCTTGACCGCGTGCACCTCCCGGATGTTCGGCGCGGAGGTGCGCTTGACCAGCCGACGTAGCGCGGCCACCGGCGTGGTGCCACCGCCGGCGCCCTGGTGGACCCGGTAGATGATGTGCGCGTCGTCCACGACGACGGTCGGGATGCGCTCCTGCGTCGGGGTCATCGTCGCGGTCGCCTCGATGGGCGTGTCGAAGTGCTCAACCACGGCCGTACTCCTGTTCGCCGCGCCAGAAGTAGATGAAACCGCCGATCCCGGCGACCAGCGCCCACCCGGCGCCGACCAGCCAGAGCTGCGTCAACGAGTCGTTGAGCAGCGGCGCCTCCTCGAGCAGCGTGTACCGCGCCAGCTCGATGTAGACCAGCATCGGGTTGTACTGCACGAGGGTCGTCGCCCAGGCGGGCAGCCGCTCGAAGAGGCTGACGCTGTAGAGGACGCCGGAGCCGTACATCCAGGTGCGCAGGACGAACGGCATGACCTGCTTGAGGTCGCTCGCCTTGGAGCCCATCCGGGCCACCAGCAGCACCACACCGGCGTTGAACACCGCCTGCAGGAACAGGGCCGGCACCAGCAGCAACCACTCCAGCGTGATCGGCTCGCCGGTGACCAGCACGATGCCGATCAGCACCACCATCGAGGCCAGCAGTTGCTGGAACTGCGTCAACGTGGTGGACAGCGGCAGGCTGGCCCGGGGGAAGTGCAGCGCCCGGATCAGCCCCAGGTTGCTGCTGATCGACTGGGTGCCGGCCAGGACCGCGCTCTGGGTGAAGTTGAAGATGAACAGCCCGGTGGTCAGGTAGGCGATGTAGTTCGGGATCTCGGCCTGTGCCAGCACCACCCCGAAGATCAGGTAGTAGACCGCCGCGTTGGTGAGCGGTGTGAGCACCTGCCAGAGCTGACCCAGCTTGGCATTGCTGTACGAGGCGACCAGCTTGGCGTTGGCGTACGAGGCGATGAAGTGCCGGTACGCCCATAGTCGGCGGCTGTACTCGACGATGCTGGGGCGCTCACCGGCGACCCGTAGCCCGTGTCGAGCGGCCAGCTGCGCCTGGGTCAGGCCCGTGTCGGGGTCGACCAGCGCGGTGGTGGCCATGGAAATGGCGCTCCGATCTCTGTGCAGACGGGGTGGCTCGCGACGATGGGATCCTAGTGGGAGATGTGCGCGGGGCGCCGCCTCGTCGCTGCGTGGACAGTAGTCCGAAACACGTCGGGACGCAACCGTATCGTCGTTGCGTTACGCTGGTCCGCGTGACCTGCGATAAGAGCCCTGGATGACGACCGAGAAGAGGCGGGCCCCGGCCGGAGCGGCGGTGCTGCGCGACGAGATCACCGCGGCGATCCGGCGCGCGCTGATGCAGGAGCTCGCGGCCGTCGGCTACGGCCGGCTCTCCATCGAGGCGGTGGCCCGGCGGGCCGGCGTCAGCAAGACGGCGATCTACCGGCGGTGGAGTTCGAAGCTCGACCTGGTGCTGGAGATCGTCGCCGCGGCGGCCCACGGCAAGTTGCCGGCGCTGGACACCGGCACCCTGCGCGGTGACCTCGCCCTGCTGTTCCAGGCGGTGGCGCACGCGCTGCGGCACCCGCTGGCGTCGCAGATCATCCCGGACCTGCTGGCCGAGGCCGCGCGCAACCCGAGCATCGACGAGACCCTGCGTCGGGTGCTGCACGCACGCCAACAGGAGATCGGCGGGCGGCTGGTCACCCGTGCGGTGCAGCGCGGCGAACTGCCCGCCGACACCGACCCGGACGCGGCGGTCGACCTGATCGTCGGCCCGCTCTACTGGCGGCTCGCCATCGCCCGACTCCCGCTCACCGACAGGTACCTCGACGACCTGGTCGAAGCCGTGGCCGCCGGGCTCGGCGCCGACAGCGCCCTGCCGCGCCCCCGGTCGGCCCCGATCCCGGGTTGACCAGGTCTCCGACACTCGGTCGCCCGCAGGATCGGTCCGCCTGTCCGATTCCGCTAGGCTGCCCCCTTGGCACCCGGCTGTCATCGATCAGACATCCGCTTTTCGCCCTCATTTCGCCGCCGGACGACAAGGACGCCCCGTGACGCAAGTCGAAGACGCTGTTGCGACGCCAGCGCCAGCCGACCAGAGGAACCCCGGTGCCCGACCCGGCGGTGGCAGCCGGCGTGGTCTGATCGGGCGGGTCAACGCCGCGGTGGCGGGGTCGCCCGTCGTGTTCACCGACGCGGCGGTGGTCAGCTTCGCCATCTGGACGCTGCTGTACCACCTCAACCTCGGCCTCAACCTGCGTCCGTCGGTCATCTTCCTGGTCTGGGTCGTCCTGCAACCGGTCGCGGCGTACGTGGCCTGGCGGCTCCGTCGTCGCGACGTGTCCCCACCGTCGTCCGACGACGAGACGGTGACCGCTCCGGCCGAGGCCCCCGCCGACCGCGCGTCGCTGCTGCGTCGGTACGCGGTGCCGGTGGCCGCCGCCGTCGGAGCCGCGGTCTTCGCCGCCTTCGGCAAGGGGTCGTTGAGCTGGTGGCTGGCTGCCGTGCTCGGCCTGGTCTCGGTGGTCTCCGCCTGGCTGGTGCTGTCCCGGGCCGGCAGGCCGACCGGCGCGGTCACCGCCGAGCCCGTCCGGGCGACGACCCCGCTGCAGGGGTACGTGGTCCTCGTCGTCGCCCTGGCCGCCGCGTACTTCGGCACGCTGCTCAACCGGGTGTCCCTCGACGACGTCTTCTACGTCGGCAAGTCGGTGTGGGTGGCCGAGCGGGACACCATCCCGTTCAAGGACTTCCTGTTCACCGAGGGTGTGTTGCCGGGTGGTTCGGCGAACCCGCCGCTGCCGTCGTTCGAGGTGTTCGTCGGAGCGCTGGCCCGGGCGCTGCACGTGCACGCCGCGTCGGTGCTCTGGTACCTCCTGCTGCCGGTGCTGGCCGTCTTCGCGGTCCTCGCCCTGTGGCGTCTCGCGCAGCGCTGGGCCCCGCGTCGCCCGCTCGTCGTGTTCCTCGTGGCGGCGGCCTACATCCTGCTCGTGGCGTACTACGCCGACGCCCTGAACACCTACCACCTGCCCCGGCTCAGCCAGGGCAAGAGCGTCTTCCTGCACGCGCTGATCCCCCTCGCCTGGGTCTACCTCACCGACTACCTGGAGCACCGCTCCCGGCGAGCGCTGGTCCTGCTCACGTTGCTCTCCGTCGCCGGCGTCGGCTACACCACCACCGCCGTGTTCCTCCTGCCGCTGCTCGCCGGGGCGGCCGGGGTGGCGCTGCTGGCCACCCGGCGGGTGCGGGAAGCCGTCGTGTGCTTCCTGGCCGCCTCGGCCTATCCGCTGCTGTCCGGCGTGCTCGTCCAGGTGCTGCGCGGTGGCGTGGAGGAGGCCGCGGCGACGTACGCGCCGCTGCTGCCGCTGCGGACCATCTACGAGCTGACCCTGTGGCTCGGCCTCCTCGGTCTCATCGGTGGGCTGGCCGTCTGGTTGTCCCCCCTCCTGCTCCGCCGTGGCGTGCCACAGCAGCTCGCCGTCGGCGCCGCGCTGGCGGTGACGGTCCTGATGGTGCCCGGCGTGTTGAAACTCGGTGGTGACCTGAGCGGTCTGACGGCGGTGCTCTGGCGGGTGCCGTGGATCCTGCCGGTCCCCGCGTTGGTCGGCCTCCTCGCGGTCATCCGCCTGCCCGTGCCGGCCCGGGCGAACGGGGTCCTCGCCGTCGTCCTGCCGCTGCTGCTGGTGTTCGCCTTCTACACCGAGGGCAAGCCGATGTGGTACGGCGGTAAGGCGGTCGAGACCAGCCCGACCTGGCGGATGCCGCCCAACCGCAAGGCCGCCTCCTTCTGGATCAAGAAACTGGACCGCCCCGCTGGCCTGGTGCTCGCCCCGTCCTCGGTCATGCGGTCGCTCCCGGAGGTCACCACGGAGGTCCGGGTGGTGCTGCCGCGCGACCTGTACCTCACCGACTACGGCCCGCAGACGCAGTTCGCCACCGACCGGCTGCTGCTCGCGACGTTCGCCGACGGGCAGACCGTGACCCCTGACGGGCAGCCGGTGTCCATTCCCGACGTCGCCGCGGCGATGGACCGGGTGGGCGTGGGCATGGTGTGCGCGTGGAAGGGCAACCCCGCCGTCGCCGCCGCCGCCCCCGCCCTCGGGCTGGAGGAGTTCGCGTCGCGCAAGGCGCCGGGTGCCATGGTCTGCTACCGCGTCGGCGCCCCCGGCGCGGCGACCGGCGGATCCTGAGGACGGGCGCGGTGCAGGGGTTTGACCGGAATGCTGCTCGGATACCCGCTCGATACCACCGCGCCCGTTCGCGTTAAGGTCGCAGTCACGTCCGTCGGCCCCGCGCCGGCGTGACGTGACGAGCGCCCACCAGGCGCCTCAGTCTCGGCTCCCGGTGCGCGCGACGGCCCGAGCCCAGCCCGATACGAAGATCGTAGGGAGCGAACTCGCTTGTTCGGCACGTTGTCAGGTCGGATCGGAGTGGCCGCCAGCGCGGCGCTGCTGGTGCTGGCCTACCTGGTCATGCTCGTCGGCGGCGCACTGGGCTGGGTCGCGCTGTTCGCGGTCGCCGGGCTGGCCGCAGTCTTCGGCGACTTCTTCCTCGCCCGCTGGTCTCCGGCATCGCACGTGCTGCTGGAGAAGGCGGGTCTGCACTGGTCGTACCGGCAGCTGACCCGGGATCTCGCGGCCGTGTTGCTCGTCGTCGCCGAGGTGCGGCTCAGCGGCGGTGAGCTGACCCTGCTGTTGGTGCTGCCGGCCGTGGTGTGGGTCGCATCCGTCTTCGCCGGCGCGCTCTCCGTCCTGATCGAGCGCCGTAACCCGATGTCCGCCCTGGTGCGCAACATCGAGTTGGGACCGCTGCGCTCGGCCCCCCGACCGCCGGCCTGGGCGACGGCGGTCACCGGCGAACGGATGCCCCTGCTCAACCTGTTGCTGGTGCCGGCCGCCGTGGCCGCCGCGGTGCAGCACGACGCCACCCCGTTCTTCTCCGCCGGCACGGTGGGGGTCGTCGCGACCGGTGCGGTGGCCGCCACCGTCGCGCTGACCTGGCTGCGGGGCCGAGGTGCGCCGCAGGCGCCGCTCCTGCCCGCCGTCCAGCGTTGGATGGACACCTACCGACCCGAGGTCGCGCTCTACTTCGCCGGACCCGCCAAGGACGTCTACCAGGCCAACATGTGGCTCGCCCCGGTCGAGGCGCTCCAGCAGCGCGCGGTGGTGCTGATGCGCAGCCGGGAGGCGTTCCAGGAGTTGGCCGACACCCGGCTGCCGGTGATCTGCGTACCGGCGGGGGTCGACTTCATGAACCTCGACCTCACCGGCATCCGCGCGGCGCTCTACGCCGCGAACGTCGGCGCGAACATCCACATGCTGCGCGAGCCCACCACGAAGCACGTCTTCGTCGGGCACGGTGACAGCGACAAGCAGGCCAGCGTCAACCCTTACAGCAAGGTGTACGACGAGGTCTGGGTGGCCGGCCTGGCCGGCCGGGAGCGGTACGCCCGGGCCGGTGTGGGGGTGCTCGACTCGGACATCGTGGAGATCGGCCGCCCGCAGCTCGCCGGGGTGCACACCTTCGGCGCCGAGTCGGTGGACCGGCCGTTCACCGTGCTCTACGCCCCCACCTGGGAGGGTTGGCTCGACGACGACCCGTACCACACCTCGCTGGTGCTGATGGGTGAGCGGATCGTCAAGGGCCTGCTGGCCACGAGCCCCCGACTGCGGCTGATCTACAAGCCGCACCCGCTCACCGGCTCGCGGTCGACCGCGGCCCGGGCCGTGCACGAGCGGGTCGTGGCGGCCATCCGCGCCGCCGGCGGCGACGCGGACGCGTCCACCCTGGACGGCACCGCGCACCTGGTGGTCACCGGTCGTACGCCCGCACTGTTCGACTGCTTCAACCAGACCGACCTGCTGATCAGCGACGTGTCCAGTGTGGTCTCCGACTTCGTGCAGAGCCAGCGCCCGTACGTGGTGGCCAACCCGGCCGGGCTGTCCGAGGACGAGTTCCGCCGGGAGTACCCGACGGCGCGTGCCGCGTACCTGCTCTCCAAGGACTGCGGCGAGTTGGAGAAGATCGTCTCGGTGACCCGGGCCGGTGACGACCCGATGACCGAGGCCCGCCGGGACCTGAAGACCTACCTGCTCGGCCCCGCCGAAGCGAACCCGATGGACCGGTTCCAGGAGGAGATCAGCCGCCTCTGCCGCTGACCGGCACGAATGGCACCGCGCGCCCGGCCCGACACTCTCGGGCCGGGCGCGGCCGGGTCAGCCCAGCAGGGCGGCCACCGCCTCGGCGACCGGGGTGTCCGCCGGCAACGCCTGCGCCGCCACCACCGCGGCGACCGGCAGCGGACCGTACAGGTGCGGGAAGAGGTCCCCGCCGCGGGACGGCTCCCACCGCAGGGTGTCGCCCAACCGGTCCTCCGCGACGCTCAGCAGGGTCAACCCGGTCACGCCGGCGAAGTGCCGGCGCGCCGTCTCCACCACCTGGTCGCCGCCGGAGAGGTGGATGAAACCGTCCTGCCGGTCCACCGCGGAGCCGGTGAAGGCCCCGGCGGCCAGGGCGTCGTCCCATTCGGTGCTGGACAGCAGTTTGTAGATCACCTCGGCAGCCTACGGCGCTGTCCCGGGCGCACCGCGCCGGTTTCGTCGGTACCGCCGCGCTCGTCGCCCCCCGCCGGGCATGCTCAGGTCAAGGCCGCGGAGGGGATGGGCGATGCAGAGCTACGACGACGACTGGACCGACAGCCAGCGCGCGCTGTACGACGAGTGCTACCGGGCCGGTGGCGAGTGGGCCGAGGATCCGGACACTCCGTCCGACGACGTCCAGCACGTGATCAACCTGGCCGAGGCGGACGACGACGCCTTCGAGGACGCCGAGATCGACTTTCCGCCCCTGGTCGACGCGGTCACCCAGGCCGGCGGCGTCACCGTCACGAGTGTGCCGGCCAGCCACGAGGATCCGGGCTTCCGCGGCTTCACCGACGGCGTCCGGGACGCCACCGCCGACGACGTCTTCGGCCTCTAGCCGTAACACCCGAGGTAGGCGGCCTCCCGCTTCGCGCACGCTTCTGCCACCATTCGCAGAACGGCGTTGCGACGGACGGAGGCACGGGTGCGGATCCTGCTGGTGGAGGACGACCGCCGGGTCGCCGGTGCGCTCTCCTCCGCCCTGACCCGCCGTGGGTACGAGGTCGAGCACGCGGCCACCGTCGCGGCCGCGCTCTCCGCAGCACCGTGCGACCTGGTGCTGCTCGATCTGACCCTGCCCGACGGGGACGGCACCGACCTGTGCCGGGAGCTGCGCCGCCGCAGCAGCCAGCTCGGCATCATCGCGGTGACCGCGCGGGGCGAGGAACGGGATCGGGTGCTGGGTCTGCGCCTGGGCGCGGACGACTACGTCGTCAAGCCGTTCTCGATGGTGGAGTTGCAGGCCCGGATCGAGGCGGTGCTGCGTCGGGCCGCGAACGCCGCGCCGGAGCGGCACCTCATCGAGGCCGGGCCGGTACGCATCGACGTGGCCGCCCGGACGGTGACCGTGGACGGCCGCGCCGTCACGTTGACCCGCAAGGAGTTCGACGTGCTGCTCTCGCTGGCCCGCCAGCCCGGGGTGGCGGTGCCCCGCGATCGGATCCTGCTCGACGCGTGGGGCACCACCTGGGCCGACCGGCACACCGTCGAGGTGCACGTCGGGTCGCTGCGCGGCAAGCTCGGCGACGCGCGCCTGGTGGAGACCGTCCGCGGCGTCGGCTACCGCCTGCGTGACGCGTGAGGGGCTGACGTGCGCCGCCGACTGGTGATCAGCTACCTGCTGCTGATGGTGCTCGTCCTCATCGCGTTGGAGACACCGCTGGCCGCCACCATGGCCAGCCGGGAGACCGAACGGGTCCGTGCCGACCGGCTCGCCGACGCCACCCGGTTCGCCTCGCTGGCCGGGCCGGCGTTACGCGACGGTGGGCCGGGCCCGATCGAGTCCGAGCTGACCAGCTACGACGACCTGTACGCGATCGGCGTCGCGGTCGTCGACCGGGACCGGAGCACCCCCGTCGCGTCGCCGAGGTGGCAACCCGACCCGGGGACGGCGGCGGTTCTGGACGTCGCGCTGTCCGGGCAGCAGACCAGCGCGCCCGAGTCGGTGTGGCCCTGGACGACCGGCCCGGTGGTGGTGGCCGCGCCGATCAACGACGGCGGTGAGGTGCTCGGCGCGGTGGTGATCGTGACGCCGTCCGACCCGATCCGCCGGGCTGTCGCCGCGTGGTGGCTGCTGCTCACCCTGGCCGGTCTGCTCGCCGTGCTGGCCTGCGTGCTCACCGCGTTCGGGTTGGCCGGCTGGGTGCTGCGCCCGGTCACCGAGCTGGACGCGGTGACCCACGAGATCGCCGAGGGCGACCGGGGCGCCCGGGTCCAGCACCGCCTTGGCCCGCCGGAGCTACGCCGCCTGGCGACCAGTTTCAACCACATGGCCGACGTGGTCTCCGACGTGATGGACCGGCAGCGCGCCTTCGTCGCGCACGCCAGCCACCAACTGCGCAACCCGCTCACCGCGCTCCGGCTGCGGGTGGAGGAGCTGGGACCCAGCCTCACCGACCCGGACGGCCGGTCCGAGCACCGGCTGGCCCTGGAGGAGACCGACCGGTTGGCGTTGGTGCTCGACGCCCTGCTCACCCTCGCCCGGGCCGAACGGGAGGAGAACGAGCGGGTCACCGTGGACGCCGCCGCCGTGGCCGCGTCCCGGGTGGCCGCGTGGGCGCCGCTGGCCCGGCACCGTTCGGTCGCGTTGCGGTTGGCCACGACCGATGCCCCGGCGTACGCCCAGACCGTGCCCACCGCCGTCGACCAGGCGCTGGACGCGTTGATCGACAACGCGGTGAAGTTCAGCGGGGCCGGCGGGGCGGTGACGGTGACGGTGGCCCGCCGCGACGACGGGGTGGCGCTGGAGGTGCGGGACTCCGGGCCGGGCATGACCGAGAGTCAGCTCGGCCAGGCGACCGAACGGTTCTGGCGAGCGCCGGACGCCCAGAACGTCGACGGCGCGGGGTTGGGGCTCACCATCGCCGCCGTGCTGGTGGACGCCTCCGACGGGCGGCTCACCATGCGCCCGGGGGAGTCGCGAGGGCTGGTCGCCGCCCTGTGGTTCCCGGCTGCGGAGCCCGACCCGTCGGTGGAGCCCCTGGACGCCGAGTCGACCGCCGACCTGCGGCCCACCCCGGCGTGACGGCGGGCCGTCAGGGTTTGGCCGCGCGGTACCAGTCGGCGGCCCCGGGGTGCAGCGACAGCGGCGCGGTGACGATCGCCGAGCGGGGGCTCATCCGACCCGCCGCCGGATGCGCGGCGGCCAGTTCGGCCCGGCGTTCCATCAACAACCTGGTCACCTCCCGGACCAACCGTTCGGGCAGGTCGGCCCGGACGATGAGGTAGTTCGGGTCGGCGACGGTGGTCACCGCGTCCACCCCGTACACCGAGCGGGGGATGTCCCGGGAGACGTAGACCTGGCCGTAGCGGTCGCGCAGCGGCTCGGTCCACTCGCTGAGGTCCACGATCCGGGTGGCGCTGCGCCAGGCCAACTCCTCGATACCCCGTACCGGCAACCCGCCGGAGAAGAAGAACGCGTCGATCCGCCCGGAACGAAGCGCCGCCACCGAGTCGTCCAGCCCGAGCCGTTCCCGACGCACCTCGTCGCCGCCGAGGCGGGCCACCTCCAGCAGCCGGGTCGCGGTGATCTCGGTGCCCGACCCGGGTGCGCCGACGGAGACGCGACGGCCCCGCAGGTCGTCGACGGTGCGTACCGGACCGCCGCCCGTGGTGACCAGGTGCAGCTGATCGTCGTACACCCGGGCGATGGCCGCGACGGAGGGATTCCCCGCCGTGGTCGTGGGCAGCACGTCGGCCTGGGTGAAGCCCAGCTCGGCCGCCCCCGAGCCGACCAGCTGCACGTTCTCCGCCGAGGCGGCGGTGATCACCACGCTGGCCCGTACGTCGCCGAGTTCCCGGTTGAGGATGGCCGCCAGGGACTGACCGAACGCGTAGTAGACGGCGGTGGGGCTGCCGGTGGCGATCCGGATCGTCGTCGTCTCGGTCGGGGCGTCCCGGCAGCCGGTCGCGAGCGTCGCGGTCAGCAGCACCGTCAACAGGGCCGCCGACCGCGCGCGGTGGCGACCGGGCCGGCTGGACGAGGTACGACTCACCCGCTGCACTGTGCGCCGTCGCACCGGTACGCGCAAGCCCCTTGGCGGGCCGTGCCGGCCCAGTGTGGCCGGCGCCTCGATCAGGAGGCCGGACGACGTGCCGGCGGCGCCACGGTGCCCGCCGCCATCGCGGGACCGCGCGCCGGCTCCAGCGCCGCGCTGCTCAGGATCCGTGCCCGGTCCGGGCCGTCGGCCACGCTGACCAGGAAGCAGCCGGTGCCGGGGCGGAGCCGGGCCGGGACGTCAAGCACCGCGGCACCGCGGATCAGCACCGCGGCCAGCTCGCGGTCGGTGAGCCGCACGCCGAGGATGTGCCGGCGGACGTGCCGCCCGGCGGCCAGCAGCGCCGAACGCCAGGCCGCCGCCGCGAGCCGGTTCACCAACCGTCGGCGCGCCGGCGAGGCCCCGGGCAGCGGCCCGCCGAGCAGCTCACGCCGCCCCTGCCACCAGCCCGCGTCCAACACCCGGGTGTACGCGTCCTGGTGCTCCTGCGGAACCCAGAGTCGGTGCAGCTCGTAACGGCGGCGCAGACCGCCGACGGCGACCTCGTGGGTGACCGGGACGTCCAGCCGGGCGAGCAGTTGCCGCATCCGTTGCGCCGCGTCCTCCCGGTTGAACTCCACCCCCGGGGTGTGCGCCGGCCGGGCCGTGGTCGGCCGGGCGGCGGTCGGGGGTGGCGTGCAGCGCAGCAGGCAGGCGGCCTCGAACGCGTCGCCCAGGGTCAGCCAGTCCAACGGAGACGGCGGCGCCGGAGGGCGGGGCCGGTCGAGCACTGCGGGTTCGGGGGTCAACGGAGGCTCCCTCGTCGGAGTCTGGGTGCCCCTACCGTGGCCCCTGCGCCCCCGTTACGGAACTGCTCCGGCCCAGCCTTGAGCAAATCTTGCGGCTGCCGACCGGTCAGAGGTCGGTGACCACCAGGTCCACCTGCCGTACGTGACCCGGCGCGGTGGCCTGCTCCACGACTGTGTGCTTCAACTCGCCGAGCGTGCCGATCAGCTCGTCGGCGGTGCGCGGGCGGACGCCGGCGACGAGCAGGTCGCGGACGAGACGCCCCTTGGTCGCCTTGTTGAAGTGGCTGACCACCGAGCGGACCGGCACCCCGTCGACCTCACGCTCGTGCAGCACGCGCACGGTGACGGTTCGCTCGGCCAGCTTCCCGCGCGGCGTCCAGGTGGCCGCGTACGCCCCGGAGCGCAGGTCCAGCACCGGGCCGTTGCCGGCGGCGGCGTCCAGCACCGGCGTCAGCTCCCTGCGCCAGTACGTCGACAACGCCCCCACGTCCGGCAGGCGGGCGCCGATCGGGCAGCGGTACGGGGGGAGCCGGTCGGCCAGCCGCACCACGCCCCACAACCCGGAACTGATCATGATCGACCGGCGGGCCGCCCGCTGCGCCGCGGCCGGCAGCGAGGCCAGGTCCAACGCCTCGTAGAGCACACCGGTGTAGAGCCGTTCGGCCGGGGCGGTGGCCGCCTCCCGCAGTCGGGCGTTGCGGCGCAGCTCACCCCGCTGGCCCTCGCTGAGCCCGAGCGCCGACCGCGCGGCTTCGGCGTCCGGCCCGGCGCAGAGTGTCACCAGCGCGTCCAGCACCCGCTCCCGGGCCGGGTTCAGCTCGGGCAGCGACACCCGGTCCGGGGACCAGCGCCGTCCGGTGCCGGCGTCGGCCTTCCCCTCGGAGGGCGGCAGCAGGATGAGCATGGGTCTCCTCGACGGGTGCAACGGCGACGGCCCGGCCAGCGTACGACCCGCCACTACCGCCAGGGTCGCACCGGGGTGTCGGGGTGGTACACGCGATAGCCACCGATCTCGCGTACCGGCGCGGCGTCGGCCCGGTCGGCGAGAAGTCGACGCAGCCGCCGATCCATCGGCGAGTCGACTTCCGTCACGTAGCCCGGCCGTTCGGCCCGCCCGACCAGCCGCCAGTACGGCAGGTAGCGGTTCTGCCCGGGGGACAGGTCGCCGTCGAGCACCCCGCAGACCACCGCCTCGTCGGTGTTGAAGATCAACCGGTTGCAGGTCCAGTAGTCCCCGTACACCTGGTGGGGGCCGTCGGCGCGCAACGCGGCGGCCAACTCCCGGGCCTGGGCCTCCTCGGTCCGGGACGCCGCGGTGCCGGTGGCCGCGAAGAGCACGGTGACCAGCAGCGCGATCGCGGTCAGGGCGGCCAACACGGCGGTGGACAGCGCCCCGGTGAGCCGCCCGAGCGCGCCGGCGGTGCCCCGCCAGCAGGCCACCGCCACCACCCAGAGCGGCCAGAGCACCGCCGGCAGCGACAGCTGCAGCACCGACAGGTAACGGGCGTTGTCCAGCGGGCTGGTCGCGGCGAGCGGGCTGCGTACGTACGACAGCAGTGTCAACGCGGCACCGACGACGAGCGCGAGCTGCACGACCGGCCCGACCCGCTGCCCGCGCGGTCGGGCCGCCCGGCGGTACGCGAGCACCGCGAACACCGCGCCGACCACCAGCAGCACCGGGTACAGCACCCCGAACCACTGTTGCCACCGACCGCAGCCGTCCACCGGGCAGAGCCCGTGCGCCAGCGGCACCCCCTCCAGCAGGCCGCCGCGAATCCGGTCGGACCAGGGCGGCAGCGGACCGGTCTTGGTGCTGATCTCCCGGAACACCGACAGCGAGTCGTCACCGGGCCCGGCCCGCAGGTTGTCCACGATCATCGGCGCCACGCCGACGGCGACCCCCGCCACCAGCAGCAGACCGGACCAGCCGAGCAGTTCCCGCCGCACCGCCCACACCAGGGTCAGCCCGGCCACCGCCAGGTACGGCAGGATCAGCCAGTCCGACCAGAGGGCCACCCCGACGAGCAGACCGAACGCCGCGACCGCGAGCCGTCGGCGGTGGATCGTGCCGGCGGCCAACCCCACCGTGATCAGCAGCATCACCAGCACCGCCGGCTTAACCTCGGGCCGGCCGCCGACCACGGTGAGCTGGTCGCGCACCACCCGCTCGCCGCCGAGCACGAGCAGACCCACCACGAAGGTGGCGAACCAGGGTGCGCAGATCCGGCGGGTCAACCGGTGGATCAGATAGAGGAACAGCGCGTACAGCGCGAGCATCGGCAGCCGCAGCACCGGCCAGCTCGGCCCGGCCAGCGCCACCAGGGGAGCGGCCAGGTACGACTCCACCATTCCCATGTAGTGCTGGCCGTAGAGGAACACCGGGCGTTCCCGGCCCTGCCCGATGTGTAGCGCGGCCAGGCCGAACGTCGCCTCGTCGCTGTTCGACACCGGCACCGTGAACAGCGTCAGGACCAGCCGGTAGAGCACACCGGCCAGCCCGAACAGCAGCGCGACGAGCGCCGGCCGGTCGAGTCGCGGGCGCCGTCGCCCACGGTGTTGCTCTGCTTGCGACACGACCAACGCCCCCGTCGTCGTCCCGACCGGAGTGTTTCACGTTCGGCCGGGCCGCCGCGGTGGATCGGCGCAGTCGGAGGTCACTCGCGTGGCCGTGGCTGTCGCCGTGTGGCAGGGTTGGCGCGTGCCACCCACTCCCGCCGGCCAGCTGGCCGTTCCGAACCTGCACCGGGCTGCGCG
Source organism: Micromonospora sp. WMMD1155 (assembly GCF_029581275.1). Classification (NCBI taxonomy): domain Bacteria; kingdom Bacillati; phylum Actinomycetota; class Actinomycetes; order Micromonosporales; family Micromonosporaceae; genus Micromonospora; species Micromonospora sp. WMMD1155. The sequence continues at coordinate 571,004 of NZ_CP120742.1, read as the reverse complement.
GATCGAGGACGCCGTTCACCAGCTCGTCGAGCGTCGGCTGCGGCGCACCGGCTGGCGGGTCAACATCGTCGCGTACACCGGCTACGGCGCTCCGGGCTGGGTGCGGGTGATGTGCCGGGTGCTGCTGGGGCGTCCGGACACCCGCCAGCGGGGTCGGCTGGACAAGGTCCGCGGCTGGCGCAGCTTCACCACGCTGCCCAACAAGCACGTCACGGTGACCATCGAGGCCGGCGGGGTGCGGCACGAGACCCAGGCCGACCGCAGCGGCTTCGTCGACACACTCGTCGAGGCCGACCTGCCACCCGGCTGGGGCACCGTCCGACTCAGCGTCCCGGACGCCGAACCCGTCGACGCGCCGGTGCGCATCCTCGACCCGGACGTCAAGTTCGGCATCCTCTCCGACATCGACGACACGGTGATGGTCACCGCGCTGCCCCGGCCGCTGCTCGCCGCCTGGAACACGTTCGTGCTCGACGAACACGCCCGAGCCGCCGTGCCCGGCATGGCGGTGCTCTACGAGCGGCTGGTCACCGCGCATCCCGGCGCGCCGGTCTTCTACCTCTCCACCGGCGCGTGGAACGTGGCACCCACCCTGACCCGCTTCCTGTCCCGGCACCTCTACCCGGCCGGGCCGCTGCTGCTCACCGACTGGGGCCCGACCGCCGACCGGTGGTTCCGCAGCGGCATGGAACACAAGCGGTCCACCCTGGCCCGGCTGGCCAAGGAGTTCCCCGACGTGCGCTGGCTGCTCGTCGGCGACGACGGCCAGCACGACCAGGAGATCTACCGGGAGTTCGCCGCCGCCCATCCGGAGAACGTCGCCGGGGTGGCGATCCGCCGCCTCTCCCCGACGCAGTCGGTGCTGGCCGGCACCCTGCCCGCCCCGGCCGGACGCCCGTCGTCCGGGCCGGTGGGGCAGAAGTGGCTCTCCGCCCCGGACGGCGCCGGCCTCTGGCAGTTGCTGCGCGACGCCGGCCTGGTCTGAGTCCGACTACCGCCGACCTAGCGGCCTTCGAACACGTCCTCAAGAACAAGTCTCGCCCGGCCCGGAACCTCTTCCTCGGGGAAGATCTCGGCACAGAGCCCGAGGACTTCCTCCGGGCTGTTCAGGCCCAGGTGTTCCACCAGGAATCGGATGTCCTCGGCATCCCGACGTCGTGCGGCGAGAACCTTCATGGCGAGCAGATGCTCCGGGGACGCGGCCGAGACCCGCAGTCCCGGATGATCGAAGACTCGCGGTGCCTCCGGGTCCCCACCGGCGGCGACGTACACGCTTGCCTGCTCGTTCAGCCACCACTGTGGCAGCCCGAGGTCGTCCGCGACTGCCCGCGCCTCGTCGAGCACTATGCCGTGCGGCTGAAACACGGCGTCGATGTCCCGGGTTGCCCGACGGGCGTCGTAGGCCATCGCCATGGCAGCCCCACCGAAGATGTACAGGTCCGCGATCACGCCCCGCTTGGCCAGACGGTCACCGAGCCTGCGGAAGGCGTCCTCTATGGCAGTACGGTCCAGCAGTGGATCATCGGCACTCACGCGACCTTCAATTCCTCTGGAGAGATGAACACCCCACGTCGCCGGAACGCCGCGGGCGCGTGTACCACGGCGTCGACTCGAGCCGCCCGGGTGTTGAAGGGAAACCAGAACCGCCGTAGCGACCGCGTCTCAACCCAGGCGGGTGCGCCGCGCCCGTCCCTGGCGGCGAGATGCTCCGTCAGTGCCGCGAGGAAGACGTCCCACTGATCATCACCTGTCGACGCAGGTTCCTGGATCAGCAGGTCAGCACGATGCTCGGACGCTTCCCAGCCGTACTCCTCCAGAAACTCCGCTACCAGACGCCACCGTCTGGTGTCGTCGGCGCCGACGAGCAGGAGACCCAGGTGCGCCATGGTCATCGGCTCGTACTTCGAAGGGCGATTGCTCACGGCATCAACGTAGTACAGGACCACACCGATACGTCGTAAGGTCCTTCCCGTCGAGGGCGCGGAGCCAGACGACAATGGTCAGCCCTGGCGGAGCCAGACGGCACCCAACGGCGGCACCTGGAGAGCCGCCGACGCCACCATCCCGTGCCACGGCACGTCCTCGGCCCGTACCTCGCCCAGGTTGCCCACCCCGGACCCGCCGTAGTGGTGGGCGTCGGTGTTGAGCACCTCCTGCCACGTCCCGCCGGCCGGTAGGCCGATCCGGTAGTCGTGCAGGGGCTGGGCGGAGAAGTTCGCGACGCAGACCAGGGTCGAGCCGTCGGGGGCGATCCGGACGAACGACACCGTGTTGTTGGCGACGTCGTCGCCGGCGATCCAGCGGAACCCGGCCGGGTCGGTGTCCTGCGCCCAGAGCGCGGGGGTGTCCCGGTAGACCCGGTTGAGGTCGCCGACGAGCCGCTGCACACCGGCGCGGGCCGGGTCGTGGAGGAGGTACCAGTCGAGGCCGCGCTCCTCGCTCCACTCCCGGTCGTCGGCCAGCTCGGAGCCCATGAAGAGCAACTGCTTGCCCGGGTGCGCCCACATGTACGCCAGCAGCGCGCGGACGTTCGCCAACCGCTGCCAGGTGTCGCCGGGCATCTTGCCGGCCAGCGAGCCCTTGCCGTGCACGACCTCGTCGTGGCTGATCGGCAGCACGTAGTTCTCGCTCCAGGCGTACGCCAGGGAGAAGGTGAGCTGGTGGTGGTGGTGCTGGCGGTAGATCGGGTCCTTCGAGGTGTAGAGCAGGGTGTCGTGCATCCAGCCCATGTTCCACTTGAACCCGAAGCCCAGCCCGCCGTCGGCGGTGGAGCGGGTGACGCCCGGCCAGGCGGTGGACTCCTCGGCGATCATGACGACACCGGCGTGGTGCTTGTAGACGGTCGCGTTCACCTCCTGCATGAGCGCGATGGCCTCCAGGTTCTCCCGACCGCCGTACTGGTTGGGCGCCCACTCGCCGTGGTTGCGGGAGTAGTCCAGGTAGAGCATCGAGGCGACGGCGTCCACCCGCAGCCCGTCGACGTGGAACTCCTCGCACCAGTAGAGCGCGTTGGCGACCAGGAAGTTGCGCACCTCGCTGCGGCCGAAGTCGAAGACGTACGTACCCCAGTCGGGGTGCTCGCCACGGCGCGGGTCGGGGTGTTCGTAGAGCGGGGTGCCGTCGAAGCGGCCCAGGGCCCACTCGTCCTTGGGGAAGTGCGCGGGCACCCAGTCGAGGATCACGCCGATGCCGGCGGCGTGCAGCCGGTCGACCAGGTAGCGGAAGTCGTCCGGGTCGCCGAAGCGGGACGTCGGGGCGTAGTAGCCGGTGACCTGGTAACCCCAGGAACCGCCGAACGGGTGCTCCATCACCGGCAGGAACTCGACGTGCGTGAAGCCCAGCCCGGTGACGTACTCGGTGAGTTGTTCGGCCAGCTCGCGGTAGCCCAGCCCGGGCCGCCACGACCCGAGGTGCACCTCGTAGACGCTCATCGGCTCCTGGTGCGGCTGCCGTCCGGCCCGGCGGGCCAGCCAGTCCGCGTCGTTCCACCGGTACGTCGAGTGGTGCACCACGGACGCGGTGGCCGGCGGCACCTCCGCGTACGCGGCCAGCGGGTCGGCCTTGTCCCGCCACTGCCCGTCGGCGCCGAGGATCCGGTACTTGTAGCGGGCCCCGACGCGGGCGTTGGGCACGAACAGTTCCCACACGCCGGTGGAGCCGAGCGACCGCATCGGCCAGCCGTCGTCGGGCGCCCAGCCGGTGAAGTCGCCGATCACCCGGACGCCCCGGGCGTTGGGCGCCCACACGCTGAACGCGACGCCCTCGTCGAAGACCCGGGCGCCCAGCGCGTCCCACAGCCGCTCGTGCCGGCCCTCGCCGATCAGGTGCAGGTCCAGCTCACCGAGGGTCGGCGGGTAGCGGTACGGGTCGTCGTGCGCGGCCCCGTCGACCTCCACCCGGTAGTCGAGCACGGTGCCGTCGACGGTCGCCTCGAAGACGCCCACGTCGTGCACCCGCTTCATCGGGTACCGCTCGTCGCCGACGAGCAGCACCACGTCCCCGGCGCCCCGGCGCAGCGTGCGGATCGTCGTCGAGGAGTCGGCGGGGTGTGCGCCGAGCACCGCGTGCGGGTCGTGTGTCGCGCCGGAGATCAGCTGGTCCATCGGGCGTCCTTCGGTGCGGCGTCGGTCGGTGCCGGGGCGGACCGGCGGGCGGTCGACCGGCGCGGAGGGGTCGGAACGGGGCCGGACCGCCGGGGCGGGGTCGGCACCGGGGTCGTCGGTGCGGTGGCCGTCGGCGCCGGAGCCGTCGGTGCGGTGCCGCCGGAGAGGTCGTCGGGCACGTCGGCGACGGTGAGGTCCGCCGGTTCGGTGCCCGCCGGTTCCGGCGCGGCCGGCGGGGCCGGGCGGCGCACCGTCAACACGTGCGCGGGTTGCAGGTACGGGTCGAGCCGTACCGCGTTGCGTTGACCCCAGTCGTAGCTGGTGCCGGTCAACTCGTCGTGCACCGTGAACCGCTCGTGCCAGTCGAAGCCCAGCGCCGGCATGTCCAGCGTCGTGTTGCCCCACTGCACCTCGCGCGAGTCGAACGAGCAGACCACGATGACCGTGTTGCCGGTCTCCGGGTCGTGCTTCGACCAGCACAGCAACGCCGGGTTGTCGATCTCGTGGAACCGCAGGTTGCGCAGCTGGTGCAGCGCCGGGTTGTCCCGGCGTACCCGGTTGAGGGTGGTCAGGAACGGGGCCAGCGACCGACCCTGCGCCTCGGCGGCGGCCCAGTCCCGGGGGCGCAGCTCGTACTTCTCGTTGTCCAGGTACTCCTCGGCACCCGGGCGGGCCACGTGCTCGAACAGCTCGAAACCGGCGTACATGCCCCAGGAGGGGGAGAGCAGCGCGGCCAGCACCGCCCGGATCTTGAACATCGGCGGGCCACCGTGCTGCAACGACTCGTGCAGGATGTCCGGCGTGTTGGGCCAGAAGTTCGGCCGCATGTAGTCGGCCGACTCGACCAGCTCCTCGCAGTACTCCCGCATCTGCGCGGCCGTCGTGCGCCAGGTGAAATAGGTGTACGACTGGGTGAAGCCGATCTTGCCGAGACCGTGCATGATCGCCGGGCGGGTGAACGCCTCGGCCAGGAACAGCACGTCCGGGTCGACCGCCTTGACCTCGGCGATCAGCCAGTGCCAGAAGTCGAACGGCTTGGTGTGCGGGTTGTCCACCCGGAAGATCCGGATGCCCTCGCCGACCCAGTGCAGCACCACCCGCAACACCTCGGCCCGGATGCCCTCCGGGTCGTTGTCGAAGTTGACCGGGTAGATGTCCTGGTACTTCTTCGGCGGATTCTCCGCGTACGCGATGCTGCCGTCGGCCCGGGTGGTGAACCACTCCGGGTGCTCCGTCACCCAGGGGTGGTCCGGCGCGCACTGCAACGCCAGGTCCATCGCCACCTCCAGGCCCTGCGCCGCAGCCGCCTGGACGAAGGCCCGGAAGTCCGCCGGCGTACCCAGGTCGGGGTGGATGGTGTCGTGGCCGCCCTCGGCGGCGCCGATCGCCCACGGCGAGCCCACGTCGGTCGGCCCGGCGGTGAGCGCGTTGTTGCGGCCCTTGCGGTTGACCCGGCCGATCGGGTGGATCGGCGGCAGGTAGAGCACGTCGAAGCCCATCGCGGCCACCCCCGGCAGCCGGTCGGTGGCCGTCGCGAACGTGCCGGACCGGCCGCCCACGGCCCCCTCCGAGCGGGGGAAGAACTCGTACCAGGCGGAGAAGAGCGCCCGCTTGCGGTCGACCCAGATCGAGTACGTCTCACCGGCGGTCACCAACTCTCGCACCGGGTGCTCCCAGAGCAGGTCGGCCAGGGCGAGCGCCGGGCCGACCCGCTGCGGCAGCGGCAGGTCGGTCTCGACGAGCGCGGTGAGCGCGTCGGCGACCCGGGGTCGGTCGGCGGCCGGCACCAGGTCCCGGGCGGCGGCGAGCACCCGCGCGCCCTCGGCCAGGTCGTTGGCCAGGTCGGCCGCGCCCTGCCCGGCGGCGATCTTCTTGGTCACCGCGTTCTGCCAGGTCAGGTACGGGTCCTGGAACGCCTCGACGGAGAACGTCCACTCGCCGACGGCGTCCGGCGTGATGGTGGCGTGCCAGCGGTCCTGGCCCGGCTCGCCGGGGCGCATCCGGGTGAACGGCCGGACCGTGCCGTCCGGGCCGGTCCACACCACGGTGCAGCCGAGCGCGTCGTGCCCCTCCCGGTAGGCGCGTGCCGACACCGGAACCGGCTCGTCGACCACCGCCTTGGCCGGGTACCGCCCGCACGAGACGACGGGGGAGACGTCTTCGATCGGGAACCGTCCAGTCACCCCGCCAACCTACTGCGCGAGATCCGTTCGCGCGCGGCCAAGCCCGCCGGTCCGCCCCGCCCTCTGGGGATGCGCGCCACGATCCGCGCACTTTCGGTGAAACTGCTGCCTCAGCGAGCTTTGAGGCAGCAGTTTCGGTGACGTTGTGCGGATCTTCACGGGGAACGGGCGGATCACGGCCGCGTTCGCGGATGGTGGCGGGCCGGCACGGAGGTCCCGCACCGAAACATGTCACGTATCGCTGGTATTACGTGACGGAGGTCCAGAGCATGCGATTGAACAGCAAGGGCCAGGTGACCATCCCGGCAGCTCTTCGGGCGCGATACAACCTGCACGAGGGCGACGAGGTCGATGTGGTCGAGGACGGTGGGGCCCTCCGCATCGTGCGCGTGCACGGTGCCGACACCCGTGGGGAGCGGCTCGTCCGACACATGCGCGGTCGGGTTAGTGGCATCTGGCCGCCCCCTGACCGGCCGCTCTCGCCTTGATCCACTCGCGTTACAGGAAACCGCGGCATCACTGCGCGTTCGATGCCGCGGTTTCCTCTAAGTCGAGTGGATCAAGCCGTCGGGCATCACGCGGACGGGCCAGGTGGGCAGTTCCCGGAGCACGGCCCTGTGGTGGCATTCGGGCGGCCGATGATCGTTGGCGCCTCAGCAGCACCGCGCCCGGCGTGTCGCACTGCTCAGCCGCCAACGATCAAGACAGCGAAGTTGTGCTCGGGCTCAGGCGGGCGGGTTCGGCGCCACGAACGACCCCTTGCCCTGCCGGGTGACGATCCAGCCCCGCTCCTCCAGAATCCGCAAGTGCGACAGGGATCCTCTTCGTCAGCAGCGGAGCGTCCCGAGCGGCCGGGCGGAGGAAACGCAACGGCTCCCCGCCCGACCTGCATCTCCCACCACTTCGTCGCGCCGCGAGGAGGCACAGTTGGACGAGCGTCTGCCGGATGGGCCGCTGCCGCCCGTGTACCCGATTGTGGGGGCGCGGCCTCCGCAACCGGACGGGGATCGGGTGCTCGGTCCGGCTCGGCCGACGCGGGCGCCGCTCACCCGGCACCAGTACGCCTACGGCATCGTGATCGCTGTGGTCGTACTCCTGCTGGTTGTGGTGGGGGTCGCGCGGTGAGCGCGACGGGCCGGCGGTGAACGAGCTGCCGGTCGGTCGCCGGGTCGCGCAGTGGCGGGTCCGGCGGAACATGACGCAGCAGCAGTTCGCCGACCGGCTCGGCAAGTCGAAGAGTTGGGTGGACAAGGTCGAGCGTGGGGTACGCCGTCTGGAGCGGGTGTCCAACCTTCGGGAGATCGCCGAGACCCTCCGCATCGACGTGGAGGTCCTGCTGGCCACGCGGCCCGTGCGGCCGACTCCGGCGGTCGCCGGGGTGGAGGGGGTCCGCGCGGTGCTGGCCCGCTACCACCCGCCGGACGCGACCCGAGCGCCGACGGCCGAGGATCTGCGAGGCCGGTTGGCGCACGCCGAGCAACGCTATCGGCATGCCCGGTACCCGGCCTTGCTGGCTCTGCTGCCCGACCTGCACGACGCCGTCCGCGAAGCGCACGCCGCTCGCCCCGGCGGGACGGGTGCGCTGCTGGTGTCGGTGTATTCGCTCATCGCCCCGGTGCTGGTGAAGGTCGACCAGGGGGAGTTGGCCTGGCTGGCCGCCGACCGGGGGATGTCCGTCGCTGAAGGCGATCCCCGGCTGGCCGCCGTTGCCACCGTGGCGCTGTGTCAGGCGCTGCGCTCCCGCGGTCGACGGCGGTCGGCTCTGGATGCCGCGCTCGTCGCCGCTGACCGCTTCGGCGCGCCCGGTGGCACGTCGGCCGGCTCGTCGCTGCGCGGAACGCTGCTCCTCCAGGCCGCCCTCGCGGCGGCCGGCCTGGGAGACGAACGGGTCGCCCGTCAGTCCCTCGACCGCGCCGCTGACATCGCCCGGGAGGTCGTGCCGGAGAGGGGCCGCGAACTCGGCGTCGCGGCGGTTGACGCGGCCCGGGTGGTCGCCGAGGCGGCGCTGGGCGACGTCACCACGGCGACCGCCCGGCACGAGCGGCTGGTAGCCGGCGACGGGTGGCGGTTGCTGCCGCCCGAGCACCGGGCCGCGTACCTCCTCGACGTGGCCCGCGCCCACGCCCGGGCTGGTGACCTTCCCCGGGCGGGACGGACGCTGCTCGCCGCAGAACGCGCCGCCCCGAGTGAGGTGCGCCACCGACCGGCGGTACGGAACCTGGTCGCCGTCGTGTCGCGGAATGCGACGCGCCGGCTGAACTGGCCCAGCTCGCCGCTGCCCTGCACGTCGCCTGACGCTGTCTCCCTCAGCCCGCGCCGACTGCCCGGTACACCTCCAGGGTCTGCCGCGCGATGCTGTCCCAGGAGAAGTGCTCGACCGCGCGCCGGCGACCGGCCAGGCCGAACCGTTCGGTACGCGCCGGGTCGGCGAGCAGCGTGTTGATCGCCGCCGCCAGGTCGGCCACGAACCTCTCCGGGGCCAGGGGGGTGCCGGACCCGTCGGTGGCCTGCTCGATGGGCACCAGCAGGCCCGTCTCGTCGCCGGCCACGACCTCCGGGATGCCGCCGGTGGCGGTGGCCACCACCGCCGTCTCGCAGGCCATCGCCTCCAGGTTGACGATGCCCATCGGCTCGTACACTGACGGGCAGACGAAGACCGTCGCGTGGGTGAGCACCTGGATCACCTCGGGCTTGGGCAGCATCTCGGCCACCCAGACCACACCGGAACGGTTGGCCCGCAACTCCGCGACCAGATCCTCCACCTCGGCGGCGATCTCCGCCGTGTCCGGCGCCCCGGCGAGCAGCACGAGCTGCGTGTCCGCCGGCAACTCCCGGGCGGCCCGCAGCAGGTACGGCAGCCCCTTCTGTCGGGTGATCCTTCCCACATAGACCACGCTGGGACGGGACGGGTCGATGCCGAGTCGGTCGAGCACGTCGGTGTCGTGGTCCGGGGCGTACTGCACGGTGTCGATGCCGTTGTAGACCACCCGGACCCTCGACGGATCGATCTGCGGGTAGGCCGTCAGCACGTCGGTCCGCATCCCCTTGCTCACGGCGATCACCGCGTCGGCGGCCTCCATCGCGGTCCGCTCGATCCAGGACGAGAGTGCGTACCCGCCACCGAGCTGCTCGGCCTTCCACGGCCGCAGCGGCTCCAGGCTGTGCGCGGTCACCACGTGCGGCACCCCGTGCAGCAGTTTCGCGGTGTGTCCGGCCAGGTTCGCGTACCAGGTGTGGCTGTGCACCACGTCGGTGCCCGCCGTTCCGGCGGCCATCTCCAGGTCGACGCCCATCGTCCGCAGCGCGGCGTTCGCGCCGGTCAGGCCGGGCGGTTCGGGGTACGCGGTGACGCCCGGCTCGGTGCGCGGTCGGCCGAAGCAGTGCACCCGGACGTCGGTGCGGCGGCGCAACTCCCGGGCCAGGTACTCGACGTGCACGCCCGCCCCGCCGTAGACCTCCGGCGGGTACTCGCGGGTGAGCAGATCGACGCGCAGCGGGGTGGGTTCCGTCATGACCCCGCACCCTAGTGCAGAAGACTCCCCGTACGAGTGGTGAAGTGCGACGCGGGTGGATAGCGTCGGGGCATGGCTGCCAAGGTGCTCGCGATCGTCCTGGCGGGTGGGGAGGGCAAGCGCCTGATGCCACTCACCACGGACCGGGCCAAGCCGGCCGTCCCGTTCGGCGGGATGTACCGCATGGTCGACTTCGTCCTCTCCAACCTGGCCAACGCCGGCTATCTCAAGATCGTCGTGTTGACCCAGTACAAGTCCCACTCCCTCGACCGGCACATCACCAAGACCTGGCGGATGTCCACGCTGCTCGGCAACTACGTGACCCCGGTGCCCGCGCAGCAGCGTCGCGGCCCGTGGTGGTTCGCCGGCTCGGCCGACGCCATCTACCAGAGCTTCAACCTCATCAACGACGAGCAGCCCGACTACGTGATCGTCTTCGGCGCCGACCACATCTACCGGATGGACCCCCGGCAGATGGTGGAGGACCACATCGCCTCCGGCGCCGCGGTGACCGTCGCCGGCATCCGCCAGCCGCTGTCGATGGCCGACCAGTTCGGCGTCATCGAGGTCGGCGAGGACGGCAAGCGCATCCGGGCGTTCCGCGAGAAGCCGACCGACGCGGTCGGTCTGCCCGACGCGCCGGACGAGATCTACGCCTCGATGGGCAACTACGTCTTCACCACCCGCGCCCTCTGCGAGGCGGTCGAGCGCGACGCGGAGGACAAGACCAGCAAGCACGACATGGGCGGCAGCATCATCCCGATGCTCGTCGAGCGGGGTGAGGCGAACGTCTACGACTTCCGCGACAACGAGGTGCCGGGCAGCACCGACCGGGATCGCGGCTACTGGCGCGACGTGGGGACGCTCGACTCGTTCTACGACGCGCACATGGATCTGATCAACGTGCACCCGGTCTTCAACATGTACAACTTCGACTGGCCGATCTACACCGAGCAGCCGCCGTGGCCGCCGGCGAAGTTCGTCCACCAGTGGGGTGAGCGGGTCGGCCGCGCGGTCGGCTCGATGGTCTCCCCGGGCGTGGTCATCTCCGGTTCGCTGGTGGAGAACTCGATCGTGTCGCCGAAGGTGCGGGTGCACTCCTGGGCGCACGTCGAGGGCTCGGTGCTGATGGAGGGTGTGGAGATCGGCCGGCACGCGGTGGTCCGGCGGGCCATCCTGGACAAGAACGTGTTCGTCCCGGAGGGCGTCGAGATCGGCGTCGACCTGGAGAAGGACCGGCAGCGCTACACCGTCTCCGACAACGGCATCGTGGTGATCGGCAAGGGCCAGAAGGTCGAGCCGTGACCGGCCCGTACTTCCCGAGGAGGATCCCGCAGTGACCCACCCCCGTGCCGGCCGGCCCGCCGAGCCCGCCGACCTGGTCGACGTGCCGCGCCTGGTCACCGCCTACTACGCCGAACACCCGGATCCCTCGGACCCGGCGCAGCAGGTCTCCTTCGGCACCTCCGGCCACCGCGGCTCCAGCCTGCGCAACGCGTTCAACTCCGACCACATCCTGGCGGTCACCCAGGCGCTCTGCGACTACCGGCGGGAGCAGGGCCTCGACGGCCCGCTGTTCCTCGCCCGCGACACCCACGCGCTCTCCGCCCCGGCCGCCGTGGACGCGCTGGAGGTGCTCGCCGCCAACGGGGTCACCGTGTTGGTGGACAGCCGCGACGGCTACACCCCGACGCCGGCGCTGTCGCACGCGATCCTCACCCACAACCGGGGGCGGACCAGCGGGCTCGCCGACGGCATCGTGATCACCCCGTCGCACAACCCGCCAGACGACGGCGGCTTCAAGTACAACCCCACCAACGGCGGGCCGGCCGACACCGACGTGACCCGGTGGATCCAGGACCGCGCCAACGCGATCCTGGCCGCCGGGCTCAAGGAGGTCCGCCGGATCACCTACGCGCGGGCTCGGGCCGCCGACACCACCGGGGAGTACGACTTCCTCGCCCACTACGTCGACGACCTGCCCGCGGCGATCGACATCGACGCGATCCGCGACGCCGGGGTGCGGATCGGAGCGGACCCGCTCGGTGGGGCGAGCGTGGCGTACTGGGGCGAGATCGCCGAGCGGCACCGACTCGACCTGACCGTGGTCAACCCGACGGTCGACCCGACCTGGCGGTTCATGACCCTGGACGGCGACGGCAAGATCCGGATGGACTGCTCCTCGCCGAACGCCATGGCGTCGCTGATCGCCGCCCGTGCGGATTACCAGATCTCCACCGGCAACGACGCGGACGCCGACCGGCACGGCATCGTCACCCCGGACGCCGGCCTGATGAACCCCAACCACTTCCTGGCGGTGGCGATCGGTCACCTGTTCCGTACCCGTACCGAATGGGGTCCGGCCGCCGCCGTGGGCAAGACGCTGGTCTCCTCGTCGATGATCGACCGGGTCGCCGCGGACCTGGGCCGACCGCTGCTGGAGGTGCCGGTCGGCTTCAAGTGGTTCGTGCCCGGCCTGCTCGACGGGGCGGTCGGCTTCGGCGGTGAGGAGAGCGCCGGGGCGTCGTTCCTGCGCCGCGACGGCTCCACCTGGACCACCGACAAGGACGGCATCCTGCTCTGCCTGCTCGCCTCGGAGATCCTGGCCACCACCGGGCGCAGCCCGAGCGAACACTGGGCGGAGCTGGCCGAGCGCTTCGGCGCCCCCGCGTACGCCCGGATCGACGCCCCGGCCAGCCGAGAGCAGAAGGCGGTGCTCGGCAAGCTCTCCCCGGAGCAGGTGACCGCCACCGAGCTGGCCGGTGAGCCGATCACCGCGACGCTGACGACGGCACCCGGCAACGGCGCGCCCATCGGCGGGCTGAAGGTCAGCACCGAGTCCGGCTGGTTCGCCGCGAGGCCCTCCGGCACGGAGGACGTCTACAAGATCTACGCCGAGTCCTTCCAGGGCCCCGACCACCTGAAGAAGATCCAGGAAGAGGCCAAGAACCTGGTAGACCAGGCCCTGACCCAGGCCTGACCCCCTGCGTCCGGCGGTGCCCACGCCCGGGTGTGCCCGGCCATCCCGCGGCGCCCAAGATCCGCGCAACTTCCCCGATCCTGCTGCCTCCCGGCTGTCGCAGGCAGCAGGATCCCCGATGTTGCGCGGATCTCGGTGACGAGCGCCCGGCGCCGTCGCCTCCGCGCCTCCCGCGCCTCCGCGCCTCGGTGATCAAGAGGTTTGCGTCATGCCCACCGGCGTGTCGTGACGCAAACCTCTTGATCAACCGCAGTGGCGCGGCGAAGCGGGGCCGGGCAGCGCAGGGGTGGGGTGGGTCAGCAGGGTGGGGGGTCGGCGGGTGGGGGGAGTTCCTGGCTGCGTCGGCGTAGCTCTTCGGGGAGCAGTTCGCGGAGCTGCTCGGGCAGGAACGGCAGGTCGAGCAGCGTCATCTTCAACTGGTTGCGCTCCTGGTAGCGCAACGGGTCGAAGCGGACCACCAGACCGGCGTCGCGGCGGTACGAGATGTCCACCGCCCCCTCCGTCGCCGCGTCGCGGAACACCAACCCGTCCATCTCCACGACGACCGGCGACGAGTTGGGCTGTAGCTCCAACCGGATCTTCTCGTCCGGTGAGAGCACGACCGCCCGGGAGATGCCGGCCATCGGCGCCGCCGGCGTGATCACGACCGAGTCCGCCGCCGGGGAGATCAGTGGACCACCGGCCGCGTAGCTGTACGCCGTCGAACCGATCGGGGTGCTGACCACCACGGCGTCGCTGCGGTAGTAGCCGTACTGCTGGCCGTCGATGGCGAGCGTGACGCTGACGAAGCCGGCGCCCGGCTGGCGGACCAGGGCGATGTCGTTGAACGCCACGACGTCGTCACCGCACACGTCGCAGGCGAGGCAGGCGTGCGATTCGACGGTGAAGTCCTTCGACAGCAGTCGGCTCAGCGCGTCGGGCAACTCCGGCGGCTCGACCTCGACAAGGAAACCCAGCCGACCCAGGTGTACGCCGAGCACCGGCTTCGGGTCGCGGACGGCGGAGCGCAGCGCGCCCAGCATGGTGCCGTCGCCGCCGATGCTGATCAACGCGTCGGCGCGGCTGGCGACCTCGCCGTCCGGCACCGGTTCGACGCTGGACGGGACGCGGTGCTGGTCCTCCTCGCGCACGAACAGCGTCTTGTGGTGGCGGGTGGCCCACCGTTCGATGATTTCGACCACCTCGGTGACATCCCGGGTGGGGTGCAGCACAAGTCCCAGCCCCGACACCCGTACAGCTCATCACATCGGTGGCCGGCGCACCCGCCGTACGCCGAAGGTGCGCCGGCGGCCCATGCGGCGTACGCCCGAGGTGCGCCGACGGCCCACGGACCGCCGGCGCACCTCCCCGCCGTCAGGGGCGGGGTTGACCGGTGAGGTGGGTCAACGACCGGGCGACCAGGTCATCGCGGGCCGCCGGAGGGAGACCCTCCAACCCGAAGCCCAGGTACACGGTGTCCCCGGTGACCACCACCGAGCCCTCCTCGAACGCCTGCTGGCTGCGTGACCAGTCGTTGGCGTTGCCACCGGAGCCGTCCGGAGGCCCGGCCACCGTCCAACCGCCCAGGTCGGCGGACTCGAACGAGGTCTCCGCCACGGTCGACCCGTCGACCACCACCCGGGTGTCGTCCAGGAAGACGCCGAGGCCCTGGGAGCCCCAGTCCGAGGCGTACGTGATCGACACCTCGACCTGCTTGCCGGCGTACGGGGTCAGGTCGACGACGAACTCCTTCCAGCCGCTCGACGTCCCGGTCGCCGCGTTCCAGCTTCCGGTGCTTCCGGTGGGGGAGCACCCGGGCCCTTGGTAGTGGGCGATGAACGGGTGCAGCTCGTCCCAACCCGAGGCGCAGCTCTCCCCGGTGACCGAGCTGGTCTTGCCGTTGACGTCCGGCAGGGTGGTCCAGTCGTCGCTGCCGACCTCGTGCGCCTCGACGAAGAGGAAGTCCCAGTTCTGCTCGATCTCATAGGAGGTGAAGAAGCGCAACTCTCCGCTGGTCGCCCCGCTGAGGTCCACAGTGCGGGTGAGCCGCTTGTACGACTCGTCGGCCTGCCCGCTGTGCAGATACCACTCACCCGTACGCGGGTCGAACGGCGCGCCACCCGGTCGGGTCCAGCCCACCGGCGCGGAGCTGGCGAACTGCGGGAACTCGTCCGGCGGCAGGAAACTCGACGTGGTCAGGAACGACGCGGTGTGCCCCTGATTCTGCGCCGAGCCGTCCGCGTTGAGCTGCCCCGCGAAACCGGTGAACGCGTCGTCGCGGCCGGCGACCGGGAACGGCTCTCCCTCCGGCGAGGTGCCGCCGTCACTGACGTAGGTGTGCGCCCCCAACCAGTACTGCTGGAAGTCGTTCAGCAGCGGCAGGCAGGTGGGGTCGTCGGCGTCGGTGCACTCCGGCGGCGCGTCCGGGTGGTAGACGTACGAGCCGTTGGCGCCCTGGGCGAACAACGCGTACTGGCCGCTGACCAGGAGCTTGCCACCCTCGTTGAGGTAGTCCCGGACGGCCAGCTCGGTCTCCAGCGCGGCCTTGGCCGCGGTGCCGGCGACCTGGCCGGGGGAGCGCATGATGATGTCGTCGCCGGTCTCCCACACCACGGCCGTGTAGTGCGACAGCACCCCGAGCGGGTGCGGCGCCGTGCGGCCCATCGCGTCGAAGTCGTACACGTCGCTGCTGCGCCCGGCGGCGCTCAGCGACGCCGCGACCTCGTCGGCGTACTTCGCGGTGGTGCCGGTCTGCGCCGGGCTGAGGCCGGTGACGTCCTCCGCGGCGAGGATCAGCACGTCTCCGCCGACGTCGGTGTGCACCCGGTAGGTGAAGTGGTCGCTGGCGACCACCCCGGTCCGGGGTTTGTTGCCGGTGAACCAGACCTCCACCCGGTCGCCCGGTTTCGTGCCGCCGACCGTGCCACGCAACTCCGCGTAGTAGTCGTCGTGTGTGCCGCCGTACCGCTCGCCGCCGCGCCACTCGCGGACCGCGACGGTCTTCGGTCGCCCGCCGTTGACCGTGTAGTGCATCTTCACGTTCTTCAGCGCCCGCCTGGTGATCGCGGCGACCTGCTGGGTGCGCCCGTACGACGTGTCGAAGGAGTCCACCACGAAGTCCGGGGTGCTCCGTCCGACCACCGAGACGGGCTCGTCCGGGTCCGCCGCCGACTTGGCCACGGCCAGCGCGAACGGCAGATTCTTGTTCACCTCGCCGGCGATCAACGTCTCGTCGTCGGGGAAGATGAAGCCGCTGACGCAGTCCTCCGGGCGCCACTCGTCGTCCGGGTCGACCGCCGAGGCGGCCTCACAGGTGGACATCTCCGGGGTGAAGCCCAGCGTGCCGTACCGGACGGTGGCGTGGCTGTCGGTGTCACCGTTGGTGGTGTACAGCTCGGCGGAGATGTCCGGGTCGTAACCGGGCACCGCCGGGTGCGCGTCGTCCCCGGCCATCGCCTTGTAGATCTCGTCATCCGGGGTGGGAGTGCTGACCTGCCAGCCGAGGCCGTAGAGCAGCAGCTCGGCCGCCGAGTGGTAGTTGACGAAGAACTCGAACCCGACCCGCTTGAACAGCTGGTCCAGGGCCTTGGTCTCCGGCTCCGAGTTGGGGCCCGGGCCCCGGTAGGTCTCGCTGTTCGTCTCCGGTGACGAGCCCTCGTTGTCGTACCCCCACTTGTAGCTGAAGTTGCGGTTGAGGTCCACGCCGTCGCCGGAGGTGATCTGTCCGTCGCCGTTGTTGTCCCGCAGGTTCTTGCGCCACAGCCGGTTGCCGGGGGTGAAGGTGAAGTCGTAACCGTCCGGGTTGGCCACCGGCAGGAACCACAGCTCGGTCGTGTCCAGGAGTTTCGTGATCTCCTGGTCGGTGCCGTAGCTGTCCAGGACGTGGTGCATCAACCGGCGGGTCATCTCCGGTGTGATCCACTCGCGGGCGTGCTGCGCGCCGGCGTAGAGCACGGCGGGCCGCTTCCCGTCGGCGACGGTCCGCGCGTTCTTCGTGACCTTCACGGCGACGATCGGCTGACCCTGCTGGGTGCGGCCGATCGTCTCCACCTTGGTCAGCTTGGGATAGCGGGCCGCCGTGGCGTTCAGTTCGTCGCGCAGACCGCCCGGCTCCCCGTAGGGCCGGAACGCCGTCCAGCCCGCCGCCGCCTGCTCCCGCAGCGCCTGCGACGCGTCCTTGCCGCGCACCTTCTTCACCGACAACGGGACGCCCTGGTCGGTCAGCCGCTTCGCCTGCCGGCGGCTGAGCACCGTCTCGACTGTCGTCTTGCCGGACGAGTCCGTCTTCGCGTCGTGGCCGAGGTCGACCCCCGCCGCGCGCAGCTGGTCCCGCTGTTTCGCGTCGACCGTTCCGACGTAGACCTCCAGGCCGTCGCGGGCGCCCGGTTCGGACGGTGGCTTCGCGCTCGCCGGCGGGGTCAACGCCAGTGCGCCGAGCAGGGTGACCACGCTGGCGATCGCCAGTCGTCTCGGTCTCATCGCGCCTCCTTGGGTGAAGGACCTGTAGGCGCGAGCCTTCTGGTGGAGGGTGATCGCTGTCAATCGGTCGATGGGCGAGAGGTTGCTGACCGTGTCGACGCAACGCCCTCGCGTGATGGCCGGGTGGCGTTGAGCGGGGTGCTGTGTCCTGTCCGGCGCCTGGCGATATCGCGCAGCGCAATTGGGCATTTCGGCCTTGAAGCGGCAATTCGCACGTACGCTCGCTCATGTCCGCAGCGGTGGTGACGAAGGTTGATGGGGAGAGTTGTCGATGCGTCGGATCTTCGGTCTGGCTCAGCGGTGCACGGTCGGCGCGGGGTGGTGTGACGCCTGATGCGGGTCTCGTCGCGCGGCCCGGGGCGCGTGATCGTGCGGATCGCCCGCCTGCTGAATCTGGTCTGGGTCAACGGCACGCGGGCTGGCAGAGCCGTCCGGGGTGTGGCGAGCGTCGGCCGCTTCGCCGCCCACGGGGACAACTTCACCTTTGACCCGGACGGCGTCTACACCTACGAGACGATCGAGGTCGGCCGCAACGTCGATCTCGGCTACCGTCCGGTTCTCATGGCGGCTCGATCCCGGATCAAGCTCGGTGACAACGTCATGTTCGGACCCGAGGTGACCATCCGGGGTGGCAACCACCGGATCGACCGCGTCGGCGTGCCGATGATCGCCGTCGAGAAGTGTCCTACCGACGGGGCCCTCGATCGGGGGGTGACGATTGGCGACGACGTGTGGGTGGGCACCCGTGCCGTCATCCTGCACGGGGTGACGATCGGTCGGGGCGCGGTGATCGGGGCGGGCGCCGTGGTGACCCGTCCGGTACCGCCCTACGCGGTGGCCGCCGGCAACCCGGCCCGAGTGATCCGGTTGCGCTGGCCGGTGGAGACGATCGTCTCGCACGAACAGCAGCTCTACCCGCCGGAACGCCGACTGACCGCCGACGAGTTGGCGGAGCTCGCTGCGCTCTCCATGCCGGAGCCGCGCGCCGCGGCGTCGCCACCGCCGATGACGAAGGCACTTACGACCGGGGTCCACACCCGATAGTCGAAGTCGTCGGCCCGCTCGCGGGCGCAGTGGCTCATCCGTCGCCACCCCTCGTCATCCATCGTGAGCGCCCGCAGCAGGGCCGTCCGGACATCCTCAGGGGTCGGACAGGGGAGCACCAACCCCTCTCGGCCGTCGGTGACGTAGCGCGCGAGGTCGGAGGTGTGGTTCAGCAGCACGGGACACCCGGCGGCCAGACTCTCCGGCACTTTGGAGGGGAAGCCCGCCCGGGAGTAGCCGACGTCGGGCCGGACCAGGATCGAGAAGTGTGCGCGCCGCAGCTCGGCGAGGACCTGCTCGCGCGGCACCCGGCCCAGGAAGGTCACCTGTTCGTCAAGACCGTCCAGGCTGGAGCTGTCCAGATCGGAGCTGCTAATGGCCTGGTCGCGGGTCATGCCGGCAATGGTCAACCGCACCCGGCTCCGCGGCGCCTCGGGTAGCCGGCGGATCCCCTCCGCCACCACGGAGAGCAGGTCCTTCGCGCTGGCGGTGCCGGCATAGAGCAGGCGGACGCCGTCGTCGAGCGAGGGCGGCGCGGGTGGTTCGTACGCGGCGCGGTCGACCTGGGGTGGGACCAGCAGGGTCGGCCGACGGTAGGCGAAATCGTGGTGCAGCGCGCTGGAGATGGCGATGATCCGGTCGGCCAGCCGGAGCGCGAGGAACATGCCCCACCGGTGGCGAATGAAATAGGGGGTGAGTCGTCCTCGGCCAAACTGCTGGGGGTCGTGCCGCTCCACTATGTCGACCGTCACCGGGCGGCGTACCGCGAGTCGGAGCACGGCCCAGGTGGTGAGGTTCCACAGCCCGAGCGGCAGGCAGATCGCGCTCAGCTGACGCCGGTCGATGCCAGCCCGACGTAGCGCCGCGAGCACCCGCAGCGGCCGCCACTGCCGGTGCCACCAGCGGGCCAGCTTGCCCATTCGCGCGCCGGCCAGGGTCAAGACCTGCACCTCGGCCGGCAGCGCCAGCTGGGTCGGCGGCCGGGTCCCGTCGGCGGGCCAATCGTTGACCACGATGACGCTGCCGCCCGGTGGGGTCGCCGAGCGGACCAGGTGCAGCAGCCGGTTGGACATCGCGTCGCCGTGCGGAAACCGGTAAGCCGCGAGGGCGAGAAGGCGCGGGGCATCAGGACCGACCGGTGCGGGTCGACTCCCACCCGCCGATGGCTGGGGCATAGTCCACCTCGTCCGAGTGAATTACGGCTTTCATTGACAATTGCCCGGCTAGT
This sequence comes from Micromonospora sp. WMMD1155, assembly GCF_029581275.1. Classification (NCBI taxonomy): domain Bacteria; kingdom Bacillati; phylum Actinomycetota; class Actinomycetes; order Micromonosporales; family Micromonosporaceae; genus Micromonospora; species Micromonospora sp. WMMD1155. The sequence continues at coordinate 551,496 of NZ_CP120742.1, read as the reverse complement.
CTAGGTCACCGATGCCCACCCGCCGGCATCTGTGCCGCCCGCGTCGAAGTGGAGTTTTCGTGGAGCAGAACCTCGCCGTTGTCGGCTATCAAGACCCGCCGCCTCGTGTACGGACCCGGCCTGTCGTCGTCCAACATTCGGCGGGGCGCCCCGGGGCCAACGGTCCGCTGACCGTTCTCGAACGGGTCCTCGCCTCCCGGCTCGCCAACGAGTACGACTTCGTGCGGATGCACCAGGACCGAGGTAACGGTGCGATCGACAGGTCACTGCTTCGCGGCTGGGTGTCCCTGCTCCGCCGGATCCGGCCGGACCTGGTCCACGTACGCGGCCTGCAGAACGAGGGCTTCCTCGGAGTGCTCGCTGCCCGGCTGGCCGGCTGTCCACGAATCTTGGTCACGGTCCACGGCACTGTCCGCGACCTGCATCGCGGTGGTCGATCACTGCGCCGTCGCCTGCTCGTGCACGGCGCCGAGCCGATGACGCTGCGGGCTGCCACCCACGTGGCGACGGTCTGCGAGTACGCGGCCGGACGGGACTTCCTGACGGGCTGCCGCGACCGGTTCGTGGGGGTCATCCCAAATGGAGTGCTGGTGCCGGAGCACCCCGGGCCGCGTGAACAGGTCCGGGCGGCTCTCGACCTGCAGGCCGATGACGTCGTGATGATCACGGTAGGCAGGATGACCTGGGAGAAGGGATACGGCGTGCTCGCCGACGCGCTCCGCCGGCTGCCCGTCGGCGGTGGCCGCCACGTGCTGCTGGTGGTGGGCGACGGGCCGGATGCTCCGGCGATCGCGACGGCGTTGCATGCCGCTGCCGACGCCGCCAGCCCGGGCTCGCTCGACGTGCGGCTGCTCGGTGCCCGGGCCGACGTCCCGGAGTTGCTCGCCGCCGCCGACCTGTTCGTCTTCCCAACGCTGCACGAGAACCTCTCGAACGCGTTGCTGGAGGCGATGGCCCAGCGGCTACCCGTGGTGGCGAGCGCGGTTGGCGGGAACGTGGAGGTTCTCCGCGACGGCGCCGGCCTGCTCGTACCTGCCGCTGACCCGGGGGCGCTCGCCGCCGCGATCGCACCCCTGTTGAACAGCTCGACCACTCGCGCCGACCTCGCCGACCGGGCGTACCGCCGGGTTCGCGACCGGTACAGCCTCGACGCCATGCTCGACCGCCTGGACGCGGTCTACCGTCAGATCCTGGCGGCGTAGCAGTGAGCTCCGCCGACGATCTCGAAGTCGCCCTGCTCGGCTTCACCGTGCCGGACAGCATCCTCGCCGACGCGATGGCGCGGGACCGCGCCCACGCCACGCAGACGCACGCTTTCGCCTGGGGGCTGGTCGCCGCAGCGCGGGCGGCCGACTGCCGTGTGCGGCTATTCTCCGCCGTGCCGGTCTCCAGCTGGCCAGGCAACGATCGCCTGTTGTTCCGCGGCGGAGGCTTCCACCAGGACGGAGTGGACGGCCAACTGCTGGGCTTCGTCAACCTGCTCGGCCTGAAGCATGTGACCCGCTTCGTCAGCGCCCGCTGTCGGCTGGCTCGTAACCTTCGGACCGGCGATGTACTGCTGGTGCATGGCGTGCACACGCCGTTTCTGTGGGCCGCCGTGACGCTGTCCCGGCGTCGCGGGGTGCTGGTGGTGCCGGTGCTCACCGACCCGCCCGGTCTCGCCCTGCCGACCGACGGTCGGCTGGTGCGGTTGCTGCGCCGGCTCGATGTCGCCCTGGTCCGGGCCGCGCTACGCCGGTGTGCCGGAGTCATCGCGTTGACCCGGCCGCTGGCCGACGACTTCGCGCCCGGGCGACCCCACCTGGTCATGGAGGGGATCTTCCATCCGCCAGCCACAGCGTCCGCTCAGGATGCGCCCACCCCCGGGACTCGCGAGGTGGTGTATGCCGGCGGCCTCACCCGCGCGTACGGGGTGGACCGACTGGTCGAGGCGTTCCGCGGGCTCCCCGACCCGAATCTGCGGCTGGTGCTCTTCGGCCGGGGGGAGCTGACCCGGTGGTTGCGGGAGCAGGCTGCCGACGATTCAAGGATCGCCCCACCGGAGCTGCTCGACCGTGCGGTGCTCGCGGGGCGCCTGGCGCGGGCCGCCGTGCTGATCAACCCCCGCCCCGTCGAGGAGGAATTCGTCCGCTACTCCTTCCCGTCCAAGACAATCGAGTACCTGTCGGCTGGCCCGCCCGTGGTCAGTACACGGCTACCGGGCATTCCCGCCGACTACCTACCGCACCTCGAGATCGCCACCCCGGACACGGTGGTCGGGCTCCGGGCCGCCCTCGCCCGCGCGTTGGCGCTGCCGCCGGAGGAGGTATCGCGGCGCGGCGTGGCGGCGCGGGAGTTCGTCCACCGGACCCGAGGGCCGGTGGCCCAGGGGCGGCGGATGCGCGACTTCCTCGTGTCGTTGACCGGACGCGGCTGCGGTCCTGTCGTGGGGCAGCGCGGCGGAACCCCGACTACCGCTGACCGACCATCGACCGTCCCGCTACCGTGACCGATGGTGTGCTCTCTTCGTTGACCTTGTGGTTAGTCGCGCCGGCCATCGGGCCGTCGCACCGACGACGGGGCGGGCGGGCATGAAGGTAGTGGTGACGGGTGGTGCCGGGTTCATCGGAGCCAACCTGGTCCGGGCGCTGCTGGCGGAGCCGGGCATTACCTCGGTCGTCGCGGTCGACGACCTTTCCACCGGGCTACTGGAGAACCTGGACGGCTTGCCCGTCCCGCTGCTGCGCGGCACGATCCTTGACCCCGACCTGCTCGACGAGGCTGTCGCTGGCGCCGCCAGTGTCGTGCACCTGGGCGCGCTTGGTTCCGTGCCCCGATCGGTCGACCGGCCACTGCCGAGCCACCACGCGAACGCGACTGGGACGCTGAGCGTGCTGGAGGCGGCCCGCCGACATGACGTCGGGCAGGTGATTGTCGCCTCGTCTTCCTCGGTCTACGGCGCGAACCCGGTGCTGCCCCGACAGGAAGGGCTGCGGCCGGTACCGGTCAGCCCATACGCCGTGTCGAAGCTCGCCGCCGAGGCGTACACGATCGCGTACGCCGCCTGCTACGGCATGCAGGTGCTGCCGTTCCGCTTTTTCAACGTCTTCGGTCCTCGGCAGGCCGCTCACCACGCGTACGCCGCAGTGGTGCCCCGGTTCGTCAGCGCGGCCCTCGCCGGACAGCCGCTACAGGTGCACGGCGACGGCCGACAGACCCGAGACTTCACCTATGTCGGCTCGGTCACCGACACTCTCGTCGACGCGGTGCTCCGCCGGGTCGGCGTGACGGACGTGGTCAACCTCGCCTTCGGGGCCCGTGTCTCCCTGCTTGAGCTGATCGCCGAGTTGGAGGAGATCATGGGGCGACGGTTGGACGTGGTTCACGCGCCGGCCCGACCGGGCGACGTCCGGGACTCACAGGCCAACAGCGACCGACTGCGTGAACTCTTCCCGACGGTGCGGCCGACCCCGCTGCGGGCCGGTCTGGAGCAGACCGTGGCCTGGATGTCCGGGCGTGTGCTGGCCGGTCAGTAACGGCCCGTCCGGGTGAACGAGGCACACCATCGGGAGGCCCGGCGCGTCCGCAGCCGTGCGCTGATCGCCGGCATCACATCCTCGCTCGGCGGCAAGGCCGTCGGGCTGGTCGCACCGTTGTTGATCACACCGCTCGCGTTTGGTTACCTCGGTGCTGAGCGCTACGGCATGTGGATGGCGGTCACCTCGCTGACCAGCATGGCGCTCTTCGCCGACTTCGGCCTCGGCAACGGGCTGCTGACCCGACTCGCCCGGCTGCAAGCGGCCGGCGACCGCACCGCTGCGGCTCGGGAAATCGCGAGCGCCTACGCCCTGCTCGGGTGCCTCGCCGCGGTGCTGCTCGCGGTGCTGACCGCGACCGTTGCGCTGGTCCCGTGGCCAGCCGTGCTGAACGTCACCGATCCCGAGGTGGCCGGCGACGCGCGGGCGGTGGCCCTGCTCTGCTTCGGGTCGTTCCTGTTGAACATCCCGCTGGCGCTGATCCAACGCGTGCAGTACGCGTACCAGGAGGTGGCGCAGAGCAACCTGTGGCAGGCCGGTGGCAGCCTGATCTCGGCGGCGCTTGTGGTCTGCGGCGTCGTCGTCGGGGTGCAGCCGGTCCTGCTGATCGCGGCGGCGGTGCTCTCCGTGCCAGTGATGAACGCGGCCAACACGATCTGCTACTTCGGCTGGCAGAACCCCAAGCTGCGGCCGCGACCGCAGCATGTACGAATACCGACCGCACGAGGGTTGCTCCGGCTGGGGCTCCGGTTTTTCGTCGTTGCCGTACTCAGCTCCGTCGTGCTCAACATGGACGGGTTCCTGGTGGGCCGGGTGCTCGGACTGACCGAGGCCGCGAACTACGCGGTGGTGCTGCGGATCTTCGGCGTGCTCGCGCTCTTCATCACGCTGGTCGGTCTGCCCCTCTGGCCGGCCAACGGTGAGGCGTTGGTACGCGGCGACGTCACTTGGGTCCAGCGCAACACCCGTCGCATGTCGTACCTGTGCGCCGGGGTGGTGACCCTGCCCGGGGTGGCCCTGGTGTTCTTCGGCAACGACTTATTCCGACTCTGGATCCGGTCGGCGGAGCTGGCGCACGCGCCGACCCTGCTGTTGGTCGCGCTCGCTACGCATACCGCGTTGGTCGGCGTCGCGTCGCCGATGTTCATGGTCCAGAACAGCATCGGGCTACTTCGCCCCCAACTCTTCGGGTGGCTGGCGTGCTTCGTCGTCGCGGTGCCGCTCAAGGTCTACCTTGCCGGCCGCATTGGACTCTCCGGCATCGCCGTCGCCTCGGCTGTGTCGTACGGCGTGACCGTCCTGCCGTCGGCCGTTGTCGGCTACCGCCGGTCACTGAAGGCGGTGTCGAGGCGACCGATCGAGTCGGACGTGACTGCCGGCGGCGAGGTGCAGGCGTTGCGCCTGGCGGCCTCCGGGGCCCGCGCCAACGGAGGCGACGAACGGTGAGCCGCGGTACGCGCGTCGGTGCCGCCGTGTCGGCCGTGGGTTGACCAGCGCCAGCGGAAGACGGGACCAGATGGCCAGGACCGACCATACCGCCGGCGAGGTCTCCCAGTGCCCGCTGAGCCAGATCGGCGTCGAGACCACGATGAGCGCCCCGACGAGCATCCGGTGCCGCCGTCCGTCGGTCGGTGCGGCATCGCGGAGCACGCAGCTGACCAGGGCCACGAACATCGCGATCCCCACCAGGCCGATGTCATTGCCGAGGGTGAGCATCAGAGAGTGGGCGCCGATACCGAAGTAGGGGTTTGTGCTCGGAAAGGCGCCCACCCCGATGCCCAGCATCGGTGACTTCCAGAAGGACGCCTCCGCGATGGGCCAGACGGCCAATCGGCCGGAGAGATCGTCCAGCGGGCGGGAGAAGGCATGCTCCAACCACTCCGGCCGGAACTGGCTCAGGTCGCCGAAGGGCACCACGAATAGGAGGACCAGCGAGACCGCAGCCGCCAGGACCCAGGCCTGCTTGATAGCGCCGTCCAGGAGCAGATAGAGGGCGACGGCGGCGAGGGCCACCAGGCTGGCACGTGTGCCGGTGAGGACGGTGGCGTAGAGAAGGATCGGGGCGGTCAGCAGAAGCGCGATCCGGGCCAGCCGGTTGCGAACGGCGACCAGTAGTAGCAGGCCAACGACGACTCCGGTGGACAGGGAGTACGCCGTGTAGTTGACCCCGACGCCCTCAATCCCGACCCGTAGGCCGGGGATCTGGTTCTCGTCTCCCACGAGGATCATCTTGACCCCCGCCCACGTCGAGCCCACCAGGAACGCGAGCGCGATCAGGAGCAGCCGCGGCCGCGTATGGATCACGTGTCGAGCCGCGAGAAAGACCAGGATCACCGTCCACCAAACGCGAACAGCGATCGCGGTGGCGGCCGGGTCGCGCGTCCAGATGGACGTGCTGGTGACCCAAGCGCCGAGCAGTACGGCCAAGACGTCGACCGCCCCGACCCGGGGCACCCGGCCGTTGATCAGCAACGCTAGCCCGGCGAGCCAGAGGCCGTACTGGTACGCGAGTTGTGGGTCGAGCGGCGCCAGTCCGGCGACCAGGCAGAGTGGCGCGATGCTCAACTGGCCGAGCCACTGGCCGCCGTGGGGGACGGCCTCGGCCGGACTCAGTTGCGCGGGAACCGCCCCGTTGGTGCCCACTCCGGTCGGCGATGGCCGGGCTCGTGCCGATGCTGATTGAGCCACGTCGGCGTCCTCCGTTGGTAGCGTCGGGCAACGGTGGATATCAGGTACAGCACGAGGAGGGTGATGAGACCGATCATCCCTGGTCGGGACATGCCGAGTTGGTTGTTCGCGGGAATGTAACCAACGAGGATCACCAACTGCACGAAGATTGCGCTGGGCAGGATCCGCTGGGACACGACCGATGTGCGCCACATCCGGGCGAACAGGCACCCCAGCAGAGCCATGAAGAAGATGGTGCCGGGGAAGGTGAGATCGGAGGCGAGCCAGGGGTAGATGGTGGCCCAGTTCAGCCCGGCGGGCCAACCGGTTCGCTCCTCGGTGCGTTGCGGATACGTCGGGTGACGACTGCTGTCGATGTCCAGGTACTGGCTGGCGTAGGAGGCAAGCGCGGGCGTACTCCCCAACCCCCGTGACCAGGTGAACGGCGTCCCCAGGTTGTAGGCCAGGCCGAGGTAGCCGTGTGTCGGGTAGTGCACCAGTGCGGCAACGCCACCTGCCAGGTGTGGTCCGACGTATCGTTCTACGACTGGGCTGGCGCGGACGCGGTCCTGTGTGCCGAACAAGGCAGCTCGATCGGCCTGGTTGTTCACCATGTAGCCGCAGAAGAGCACGCCGACGACCGCCGCCACCACGGTGGCCCGTCGGCGGCGAGCTCGTCGGCGGGCCGGATCACCCTCCCGTGCCCAGCCGATGACGAGCCCGGCCGCGATCATCAACACGAAGTCGCCGAGGCCCTTCAGTGTTCCGATGTAGAGGAAGAAGAGCGAGTAGGTGCAGACTCCGGTGACCCCGACGAGACGCACCCCCATGCTGAGCCACCGCCAGTGAATGACAAGCACCGGAACGAGCACGGTGCCGAGCACGCCGAGCAGCGTCAGGACCTGAATCGCGAGGTTGGTTCGCCCGCTGTCCTGCTGGGCTTGGTACACGGCGAACTTGTTGGCGTACGCCCCGGCCGGATCGTGGAGGCTGGCCATGATGTCGGCCGGCCCGGTGGCCCCGTACTCGCCGAGCAGCGCCACGCCGAGAACGATGTAATAGAGCCCACCGGCGACGACCAGTCGCTGCACCCAGACCGAGCGTTGGCGGCGGGAGACGGCGGCAGTCTCGACGACAGGCGGCCGGCGGGACCGGATGCTGACCGCATAGCCGGCGGCGAACGCGGCGGTGGCGGCGAGGACGAAGCGGCAGAGCTGACCTGGATCGGGCACCTGCTGCGCCAACGCCCCGGTCCAGAAGAGGCCGAAGGTGCCGAGCATCCATCCGGCGGAGAGCAAGAGTGGCAACCAGGCCCGTGCCGTCCGGTGGAACGGTGGCGGCGCCCCAACGTGCGGCACGGGAGACGACGTCAGGTCGTGGGCTTTCAGTGCTGCTGCCGACACCGTCATTCGATCATTGCCCCCGCATCGATGTCCACCAGCCGGTCGACCCTTCGTCCTGCTTCGATGGCCTGTATAGCAATTCGTACGTAGCGATCTGGTCGGTTTCGTCGAATCCGGGCCGAAATTCGGCCGGATGGTCGGCATCGACGTGCTGTTGGCTCGGCAAGATTCGACTGGCCGGTGTATCGCCCTATGTCATCGTTTCCTGGGGCATCTCCTGATCGTTGTCTGACATGCGCACCTACCCCAGGACGAGGCGTTCGGCGGCGCGACCTGCCTAGACGAGACGGGGAATCAACTGTGACTATCTCGACCACCGACCGCCGCGTGCTCATCACCGGCGGCACTGGTTCCTTCGGCCAGACCATGGTTCGCCGGCTGCTCGCCCGGGGCGTCGGCGAGGTCCGGGTGCTCAGCCGAGACGAGGCCAAGCAGGACGCGATGCGTCGGCAACTCGGCGACGAGCGGGTCCGCTACTACGTCGGGGACATCCGGGACTACGACTCGGTGCTCAAGGCCAGCCGGGGCATCGACTACATCTTTCACGCGGCCGCGCTCAAGCAGGTGCCGTCGTGCGAGTTCTTTCCGCTTGAGGCAGTACGGACGAACGTTTTGGGCAGCAGCAATGTCGTCGAGGCCGCCGAACGCAACGGTGTCGGCTCGGTGGTGGCGCTCAGCACCGACAAGGCCGTCTACCCGGTGAACGCGATGGGCATGAGCAAGGCGATGATGGAGAAGGTCATCCAGGCGCACGCCCGCAACAACCCGAACAGCGCCACCACCGTGTCCTGCGTGCGCTACGGCAATGTCATGTACTCGCGCGGGTCGGTGATCCCGCTCTTCATCGAGCAGATCAAGGCCGGTCGGGCGCCTACCGTGACCGACCCGGGGATGACCCGGTTCGTGATGTCGCTGGCTGATTCCGTCGAACTGGTCGAGCACGCGTTCCAGAACGCCCGCGCCGGTGACATCTTCATTCGTAAGGCCGCGGCCTGCACCGTCGGCGACCTGGCCGAGGCGGTGTGCCAGCTCTTCGACGTGCCCGCGAAGCTCGACGTGATCGGCATCCGGCACGGCGAGAAGCAGGCCGAGACGCTGGCCAGTCGGGAGGAACTCGTCCAGGCCGAGGACTTCGGGGACTTCCTCCGGGTGCCGCTGGACGGCCGCGACCTCAACTACTCGCTCTACGTCTCCGAGGGCGAGTTCGGCGATGGGCTGACCGAGGACTTCAACTCGTCGAACGCGCCGCAGCTCGGCGTACCCGAGATCGTCGAATTGCTGAAGACGCTGCCTGAGGTGCGGGCGGAGCTGGCCCTGCGGGATCCGGTGTTGGCGTGCTGAGGCTCGCCGTCACCGGCGGCGGCGGGTTCCTCGGCTGGCACGTCCGGGTGCTGCTGCGCGCGCTGGGGTGGCCGGAGCCGACCATGCTCAACCGCTCCGACCTGGCCGACCCCGGGGTGATCGCGGCGAAGATCGCCGGTCACGATCGCCTGCTGCACCTGGCCGGTGTCAACCGTGGCGATCCGGCCGACGTCGCCGCTGGCAACATCCAACTCGCCACCCAGCTCGCCGACGGGCTCAAGCACTGCGCGGACCCGCCGGCGCGGGTGGTCTACGCCAACTCGGTGCAGGCCGGCAACGGCACACCGTACGGCGACGCCAAGGCCGCCGCGGCGCGGGTGCTGGCGGACACCGGGGTCGACCTCGACGACGTGTTGCTGCCGAACCTGTACGGCGAGCACGGCCGGCCGTACTACAACTCGGCGGTGGCGACCTTCTGCCGGCTGCTCGCCGAGGGTGGGCGGCCTGAGGTAGACGGCGACCGCGAATTGAGCCTGGTGCACGTCACCGACGCCGCCGCCCGGCTCATCGGGGTTTCCGACGGTGGATCGTGGGATCCGGCGATGCCAGCGCTGCGCATCGGCGTCCAGGCTCTGGCGGACCGGCTCACCGGGATGGCCGCGACGTACCGGACCGGGGAGATCCCGTCCCTGTCGAGCTGGCACGACGTGCGGCTGTTCAATACCTACCGGTCGCACTGCTTCCCGGCGCACTACCCGATCACGCTGCCCCGGCGGACCGATGCCCGTGGTGAACTGGTCGAGACGGTCAAGGCACACGGTGGTGCGGGGCAGACGTTCTGCTCCACCACCCGTCCCGGGATCACCCGGGGAGAGCACTTCCACCTAGCGAAGGTGGAGCGGTTCGTGGTGTTGCGTGGCTCGGCCGAGATCAGCCTGCGCCGGGTCGGCGACTCAGAGGTGCTGCGGTTTCCGGTGAGCGGCGCCGAGCCTGCACTCATCGACATGCCCACCATGTGGGTGCACAAGTTGGTGAACACCGGTGCGGACGAACTGGTGACGATGTTCTGGACCAACGAACTCTTCGACCCGGACCGGCCGGACACCTGGGCCGAACCGGTGGAGGCGGCCCGGTCGGAGCCGCTGCTGGCAGCAGAGAGAGGACGGGCATGACCCGGATCATGACCGTGGTCGGCACCCGACCCGAGATCATCAGGCTCTCCCGGGTGATCGCTCGACTCGACGACACGGTGGAACACACGCTGGTGCACACCGGCCAGAATTGGGACACCGCCCTGTCGGACGTGTTCTTCAAAGAATTGTGCATGCGGGAACCCGACCGGTTCCTCCGCGTCGACACGTCATCGCTGGGGCGGGTCCTCGGCGGGGTCCTCGTCGGCATGGAGGCGGTGATCGCCGAGGAGCAGCCCGACGCGCTGCTGGTGCTCGGTGACACCAACAGTTGCATCGCCGCACTGATGGCCCGCCGGATGCGGGTGCCGGTCTACCACATGGAGGCCGGCAACCGGTGCTTCGACCTGAACGTGCCGGAGGAGACCAACCGGCGCCTGGTCGACCACGTGGCCGACTTCAACCTCGTCTACACCGAACACGCCCGGCGCAACCTGCTCGCCGAGGGCCTGCACCCCCGCCGGATCCTGCACACCGGCTCGCCCATGCGGGAGGTGCTGGAGCACTACCGGACACCGATCGCCAACTCGACCATCCTGCGGCAGCTGGAACTCGACCGGGATCGGTACTTCCTGGTCAGCGCGCACCGGGAGGAGAACGTGGACCGCCCTGAGCGGCTCCAGCGGTTGTTGGACTGTCTGGTCGCGGTGCGCGACCGGTGGGGCTTCCCGGTGCTGGTCTCCACCCACCCGCGCACCCGTAAGCGGCTGGAGGCGCTGGCCCCGGACGCCACCGCACTGGACGGCATCGCCTTCCACGACCCGTTCGGCCTGCTCGACTACGTCCACCTGCAGACCAAGGCGTTTTGCACCCTGTCGGACAGCGGGACGATCAGCGAGGAGGCCGCCATCCTCAACTTCCCCGCGGTGACGCTGCGGGAGTCGATCGAACGCCCCGAGGCGCTCGACGCGGGCGGCATCATCATGACCGGTCTCGACCCGCAGGGCGTGGTCGAGGCGGTCGAGGTGACGGTGGCGCAGGTCGCCGCGCAGGGCGTGCCCTGCCCGGTCGACTACCAGGTGCCCGACACCTCCCGACGGGTGGTGGATTTCATCCTCTCCACCGTGCGCCGGCACCACGACTGGGCGGGCATCCGCCGCTGACCAGCTCGGCACCAGGGCTGGCAATCACGGACCCGTGATCGCCAGCCCTGGTCTCTGTGTGCCTGGCCCGTGCCGGACTCCCGGCCCTGGGGCCTCGCGCACCGGTGCACCGGGACAGCGGGACGCGTCTGCGGGCGAACGGAACGGGGTGACGCCTGCGTGGCGTCACCCCGTTCAGCCCCGCCGTGGCGGCGGGGTCGATCAAATCAGTGCGACTGGAGGGGTACGCCCCGCAGGCCCTTCACCACCGGGCCGACCGGCTGGGCGCAGAGCAGCGCGAGGTGCTCGACGATCTTCGCCGAATCGTCGTACGGGTCGAGCCCTCTCACCTCCATCGGGTCGAGCGCCGGCACGGCCACGTGGGAAACCAGGGGATGGAACGGTCGGGTGTCGACCTCACCGATCCCGAACAGGTTCTCGTGCAGCTTCTCGCCGGGCCGCAGTCCGGTGTAGACGATGGGCACGGAGCTGGCGGCCTGCTCGGCCATCTGACGCGCCAGGTCGACGATCCGTACCGGTTCGCCCATGTCGAGCACCAGCGCTTCGCCGTCTCGGCCGATCTCGGCGGCCTGGAGTACCAGGTGGACGGCCTCTTGAATGGTCATCAGATAGCGGGTGACGTCCGGGTGGGTGACGGTCAGCGGCTTCCCGTCCTCGATCTGCCGCTGGAAGGCCGTCACCACCGAGCCGCGGCTGCTCAGCACGTTGCCGAAGCGAACGCTGAGGAACGTGCCCGGGAATCGGGAGGCGGCGTGCGCGGTCAACTGTTCGGTGATGCGCTTCGAGTAGCCGAGGACGCTGATCGGGTTGGCTGCCTTGTCGGTGGAGATGTTGACGAACTTCGCCACATCCTGGCAGGCATCCAGCACCGACAGGGTGCCCCAGACGTTGGTCTTGACCGCCTCGCCCGGGTGCCGCTGCAGCAGGGTCAGGTGTTTGAGCGCCGCCGCATGAAAGATGATCTCAGGGCGGCGTTCTCGGATGATCCGCCGGATGCCCTCGTCGTCGCGCAGGTCGGCGAGGAGCAGCTCGGGGCCGTCCAGCATGGCCCGTCCGGCGAGGGACATCTGCAGGCCGTGCAGGGCCGACTCGTCCCGATCCAGCATCATCAGCTCACCCGGGTTAGCCTTCATCACCTGACGGCAGAGCTCGGATCCGATCGACCCGCCGGCGCCGGTCACCAGGACCCGTCGGCCGGTCAGGCTGTTGGTGCTCAGCGGCAGGTCGCCGACCACCTGCCGGCGGCCGAGCAGGTCGCTGACCTGCACGTCCCGGACGTCGGTGACGGTGATTCGGTGGTCGACCAGGTCCCGCACCGGGGGCAGCACCTTGAAGACCGCGCCGGCATCGAGGGTGGCCTCGCGGATCTGGCGGATCAGCGCGGCGTCCGCGTTGGCCACCGAGAAGATGACGGTGGTGGCACCGGTACGCCGGACCGAGGCGACGACATCGTTGCGACCGCCCAGCACGCGTACCCGGCCGATGCGCAGGTCACGCTTGTCCGGGTCGTCGTCCAGCGCGCCGACCGGCAGGTACCGGCCGCGCGGGTCGCTGAGCATGGCCCGGAGCAGTCCTTGACCCGCGTCGCCCATCCCGAACAGCAACACCGGAGTCGACGACCGGACATCGGGGCGCATGGCGAGGTCACGTCGGTGCCGGTACGCGAACCGGGTGCCGAGCATGAGCAGCAGGGCGAGCGCACCGCCGACCATCGGGGTGCTCGCCGGAACCGGCCGGTCGCTGGACGGCAGCAGGCCGAGCAGCACGATGCCGGCCGTGGTGAGGGTCGTGCCGGCGACGCCCTGGACCTCCTGGAGGCTGCCCAGCGGGTGTCGTCCGGAGTAGAGGCGGCGCAACGCGGCCACCGCCACGTGCATGATCGCCGCAGCCATTCCGATCGCTGCGGCTCGACCGAGTTGGCCCGGAGGGAGCTGGAACTCGAATCGGGTCCAGACGGCCGCGACCAGACCGCCGACCCAAGCAGTGGTGTCGGCCGCGAGAAATCCGACGGCGCGCCGGCGAGCCCTGGCCCGTCGGGTCCGCTGGTCCGAACGGTCCGTGTGCTCCGTGTCCTGGGGCATGTACTGGCTCCCTGTCCCGACTAACGACTGCTTCCGCCGCCCGGCAGAAGGGGCTTTTGTGGCTCCTTGTCCTTGTTACAGGTTGAAGCAGCATTATTGGCCGTTTTCGGGTTATCTGAGCTTAAGATCCGGCTATCCTGTCGGCCGCCCAGAGCGTCGGGCTGCTGTCCGGCTCAAGGCCGCCGCCAACCGGCTCCGTTCACCGCTGCCACCACCTGAGCTGCCGCCTACGGCAGTGGTCAGCGAGCGGCCGGAACCTGGTCTTGGACCGCCTTTTCCAGGTGCCGGGCCAGCGCAACGCTGCCGACCCGCTCCGAGAGCCGTTCCAGGTAGAACTGCCGTCCGCTGCGGCCCAGCTCTTCACGTTTCTCGGCGCCCAACTCGTACATCCGACGGATCGCGTCGGCGAGTGCGTAGGGGTCACCGGGAGGAGCGACGAATCCGGCACCGGACTCGTCGACGAGCCGGGCCGCATCGCCCGCCAGGGCGGCCACGATGGGACGTCCGCACGCCAGGGTGCTCTGCACCTTGCTGGGCATGATCGACCGGAGGAAGGGCTGGTCGCGAAGGGAGATCAACTGGACGTCCCCGAGTGGCATCAGTTCGACCATCCGCTCGATCGGCTGCTGGCCGAGGAAGACCACCCGGCCGGGGGCGTACCGTGCGGCAGACTCGCGAAGCCGTCGTTCTTCAACGCCACTGCCGGCGAATACGAGCCTCAGGTCCGGGATGTCGGCGAGATGCTCCAGCGCGTCGACGGCGACATCGAGCCCTTGGAGGTTGCCCATGCTCCCGGCGTACATGACGACGAAACCCTCCAGCCCGAGGGTTGCCATCAACTGCGGATCAGGTGTCCGCGGGCGGAAGAGACGCTCGTCGACCCAGTTGTAGACGACCGAGATCTTGTCCCGAGGAACTCCGCGGCTGGTCAGGATGTCGGCCATGCCGGGGGCGGTGACGGCCACCGATGATGCGCCCCGGTGCGCCGCGTCGCAGAACCGGTTGAGCATCCGGACGATCAGGTCGGTGCGGCGTCCGGGACGGACGTAGTCGCTCTCCGCCAGGGTGTCCGGCCAGAGGTCCTCCATGAGGATCACGTACGGGCGTCCGTGCAACCGGCGGGCCATCATCGCGGGCAGCGTCACCGTCGCCGGTGACGAGTAGACGAGCCACACGTCGACCTTGCGGAGTAGGTCCAGCCGGGCCGCCGCGGAGGCCGCGAAGCTGAGATAGTTGGCAGCTCGTCCGACAGCCGACCGGTCGTGGCTGGGCACCAGCGGCACCCGGTGCACCGAGACGCCGTTCATCATCTCGAACCGGTACGGGCGCACGCGGTAGCCCGGAGACAGTCGACCGGAGGGATAGTTGGGGAAGCCGGTGAGCACGTGCACCTCGTGGCCGAGTGCGACGAGCGATCGGCTGATGATTCCCGGGAGGACGGCGGAGCCCCCCTCCGGGTCGTACCACTGGGTGATGATCCCGATTCTCACCGCGCTGTCACCGCAGCCGGAGCAGCCAAGGAACCGATCAGGCCAGTCGAGCCTGACACGGGGGCGAGAGTCATGGAGAGCCTTCCTGTTAGGTGCGGAGCTACTTCGTCAGGAACCGGTGGGCCGCGTCCACTCCGCTCGTCTCGACCGGTTGCGGGTCACCTGTTCGTGGCCGCGCCACAGCTTCGACGTTCGGCGTCGATGCGGATGTCGGGTGGGCGCCGGCCGTTCTCAGCCGCTCCCACGCCTCGGGGCGCAGTCTGGGCACCAGCCCTTGTTCGGCCAGCCAGCCCGGCGTCTGCCGCTTGCCGAACAGCAGCATGTCCACCCGACGGGCGTGTGCATTGGCGGTCAGACTCGTCCGCCCGTACGCGGTGACGCAGCGCGTCGCATACCGCGCCATCAGTGGTGGGAGGTGCAGTGGCTCGCGGCCACCGAGCAGGCGCAGCAGCAGCCCTGTCGTCATCCCGTTGTGGGGCTGGAGCACGATGGGCGGCACCGGGCCGTCGACGAGCCCGAGGTGGGTGATTGCCGCGGCGACGTCGTCGATGAGGACCTGAGGTGTCGGCGCGGTGCCGTCCCCGGCGACGCAGCTCATCCGCGACTGTGCGAGCCGGATGAGCGCCCGGGTATTCGGCCGAGCAACGTCGTGGACCCAGGTCGACCGGTAGATGACCGTGTCGATGCAGTCCTCGCGCTGCAGCAGGCGTTCGCCGACCGCCTTCGAGCGGGAGTACGGCGAGAAGGGCATCGTCCGCGATGTCTCGTCGAGATCCATCGCTCCCTGCGCTGCCGCCGAGCTGACGTGGACCAGCCGGTCGGCGTTGACCAGGGCGCTGGCTCGGGCGACGAGGGTGGGCAGCAGCGCGTTTCCTCCGTACAGCTCCGCGCTGTCCGGTGCGGATCCGTTCGGCAGCCCGGCCGTGTTGATCACGACGTGAGCGCCGTCGAGCTGCGCGGCGAGGGCGTCGACGACGTTCCGCTGGAGATCCGCCGGCACCGAATTGCTCCGGAGTGACTCGGTTACTGGCCACGACAGGCGCGGTGCGGAGACGAGGTGAACCTCGGCCTCCCTGCTGCGCAGCTCGGCGACAACCGCGCGGCCGACGAAGCCGCTGCTGCCCAGCACCGCGACCTTCTTCACCGGCCGGTCCCCGGGGCCGGTCGGCTCACCGGCTAGTTGAGCTGACAGTTCTGGCATGGATCGTTCTTCCTTCTGGCGATGGCTTGGCCCGCTGAACGGCGAGCCAGGCGGGGGCAGCGAGGTAGGCGGCGAGTATGGCGAGGGCCGTGGCATCCAGCGCGGCGCGGGCGAGCGGTCCGTTGAAGGACGCGGCGACCAGGCAGCCGGCCACGGCTGCCCCGGTCACGGCGGTGACCACGGTGACCCGCTGATGTGACCACCCGGCGTCCGTCAGTCGCTGATAGGCATGGTTCCGGTGGGGGCGATACCAGGCTTCGCCCTTGCTGATGCGGCGCAGGAGCGTCCAACCCGTGTCGGCGAGATAAAGGGCCAGTGGCGCCGCGGCTGCCTCCGGCGGCGTGCCGCGAACGATGGCGTACGCGGCGATCGTGCTGAGCGCGCCGCCCAGGGCGTACGACCCGACATCACCGAGGAAGACCTTGGCGACCCAGGCGTTCCAGGGCAGGAACGTCAGGGACGCGGCGGCGATCAGGGTGCCGGCCGCGGTGAGGAGCGGAAGGTCCATGAGTACGCCGAGCACCGCGTACACCGCTCCGCCGAGGATCGCGTGCACGGCCGAGATGCCGTTGATGCCGTCCATGAAGTTGAAGGCGTTTACGTACGCGGCAAGCCACGTGGCCAGCGCGAGGACGAGAAGCACGTGGACGGACGTCGCCTGCCCGCCGGGCACCAGGACCAGCCCCGTGGCCACGCCGGCGAGCAACTGCAGGAGCAGACGGAGGCGGATCGGCGCACCCCGGAGGTCTTCCAAAAGCCCGATCGCCCCGAAGAAGAGCAGCGGTACGGCGATGGATCGCGCGTGCTCGTTCAGCACGAGTGCGAGCCCTGCCGCCACGGCGACGCCCACGCCACCGCCCCGCGGGATCGGTGTGCTGTGCGAGGAACGCTCGGACGGTACGTCGAGAACGGCGGCCGCTCTCAGTAGGCGAAGGATCAATGGCTGCAGCAGGCTGCCGACCACGAGCGCGAGCAGGATGCCTCCGGCGAGCGGAAGGCTCGTCATGCTGCGGTTCCGGCCGGGTCGAGGCGGGTGCGGGTGACGCTGAAGGGTGCCGTCCCCGGTCGGGTGCTGCCCGCCACGCGCCGAGGATTCTCTTCAATGTGTACGAGATTCACCACTCGAACCTTCGGGTTGAACCGGTCATACCGGGATGAATCAATCATATGAGGTCGCTACTATGGACAAACGACTGTTACCCATATTCGGTGTGCAGCGCGCAGCGCCAAGTGCCTTCACTGCCGTCGAGGCAGTTCGGCAGCCCTGGTCCCAGGACCACCCAGGCACTCGTGCAGGGCGGGGCGGATCCAGGGGTGGCCGCCCGCCGGCGGCCTGATCGTCCTGGCCGAGCTACTCACCCGCGCAGTGCGGTGGACCCGTTGGTGGGGCCTGTCAAGCCTCGTCGTCTAACAGGCGGCTGAGCAGCGTCCGCAACGGGATCGACTCTCCGTCGCGGCCACCCGCCCCGACGACCAACGGCGCCGGGCTGGGCTGCGGATCGACGCCGAACAGGCGGGCCCGCAGGCCGCCCGAGACGTTCAACAGGTGGAACCGGCCGTCCACATCCACCGCCCGGGTCTCGGCCCGGTCGACGTACCACCCGGTCAGCCTGGTCCGGTAGCGCCCACGGCCGTCGTAACCGCGCGCGACCAGGCGGGTGGGAGGCAGCCCGCGCCGGGTGGCCTCGGCCACGAACCAGGCCACCAGCTTCGCCGCCTCGGCCTGCTCGACGGCCCGCCGCCGCGCGTCGGCGTCGGCGTGCGCGCGCACCGCCTGCCGCTGCTGGTCCCGCCACGTCCGGCCGTCGGGCTCACTCACGGCGTCGACGGTACGCGACGGGCCTACTCGAGTACGGCCCGCAGTGTGCGCCGGGCGATCGCGGCCATCACCGGATTTGTCTGGACGTAGTACGGAAGCGCGTTGATCGCCTGCCCCAGCGCCCAGCCGCGCCCGCGCTCCCAGGTCGCGTCGTCCACGTCCAACGCCCGCCGGTACGTCTCCCGTGACCCGGCGTCGAACAAGTTCCACGCCGGCATCAGGTCCACCGCCGGGTCGCCCACCGTGACCGTCTCCAGGTCGATGACGGCAGCCAGTCGACCGTCCCGGACCAATAGGTTGCCCGGCATCAGGTCAGCGTGGATCCACCCGTCGGTGTCGTGGCGCGGGACGTCGCGGCAGCGGTCCCACACCTGGGTCAGCCGAGCGGTGTCGGTGAGCGCGCCGCTGACGGAGAGGGCCATCCGCACCCCGGCGTCCTGCGTGGCCAGCGGGCCACCCCGACCCGACCCGTACCAGACCCAACCGTCGGTGTCGATTGTCCGCAGGGCGGTCACGACGCCGGCCAGGTCACGCGCGAAGCCGTCCAGGTCGTCGATCCGGCCGGGGTGGATCGGCTCGCCGGCGATCCAGCGGTACACCGTCCACGGTCCGGGGTAACCCCCGCCCGGGCCGCCGAGGCCGAGCGGTTCGGGCACGGCGACCGGTAGACGCGTGGCGAGCATCCTCGCGTGCTCCTGCTCCCGTTCGAGCTCGGCGCGCACTGCCGGATCGGCGCTGGGCCGCAGGGGAAAGCGCAGCACGATCTCCGTGCCGAGCCGGAACAGGGCGTTCACCGTGCCGGTCGAGGCGAGTGGACGCAGCGGCAGACCCCGCCACCGGGGAAACTGCTCGGCCACCAGCGCGGCGACCACGTCCACCGCCACGTCGACCTGATCCGCGTGCATCTTCACCCCGAGATCATCGCCCCGAACCCCGCGAGCACGCGAGCCGATTTCACCCGCCCGCCCCACTGGTCGCCTTCGCCCCCCGGGGTCGCTGCGGCCGCCGTATGGAGCTGAATCGTCTGCGACATCAACCGGCGATCACCCCGCGATGAACCGCGACCAAACCGACGAACACACTGCGATTCGTTTACGACATCAGCTCCACAGGGCCCGCCACCCCCGTGGACCACTCGGCCCCGGCCACGCGGCCCCTCGACCACGCAACCACGTGATCGAGGGGCGAGGCGTCGGAGGGCCGAGGCGTCGGAGAGGGCTGACCAGTCAGGCCAGCCCGGCGCGGCGTAGGGCCTCTGCCATCGCGTCGTTGGCCGGCGCCGGACCGCCGCCGCGACCCTGCTGCTGACCGCCACCGCGACCCTGCTGCTGGCCGCCGCGTCGACCCTGGCCGCCGCGCTGGTCCTGCGGGCCACGTCCGCCCTGCTGACCGCCACGACCGCCCTGCGGTCCGCGCTGCGCCGGGCCGCCGCGACCTTCCTGGCTCGTCCGGCCACCACCGGCGACGCCGGGCTCGTCCTCCAGGCGCAGGGTCAACGAGATGCGCTTGCGGGGTACGTCCACGTCGAGCACCCGGACCTTGACCACGTCACCGGACTTCACCACCTCACGGGGGTCCTTAACGAAGGTCCGGGACATGGCCGAGACGTGCACGAGCCCGTCCTGGTGCACCCCGACGTCGACGAACGCGCCGAACGCGGCCACGTTGGTGACGACGCCTTCGAGCACCATGCCCGGCGTCAGGTCGCTGATCTTCTCCACGCCCTCGACGAAGGTGGCGGTGCGGAACTCGGGCCGAGGGTCGCGGCCCGGCTTCTCCAACTCGGCGAGGATGTCGGTGACGGTGGGCAGGCCGAACCGCTCGTCGACGAAGTCGGTGGCCCGAAGCCCGCGCAGGATCCCGCTCTTGCCGATCACCGAGCGGAGGTCCTGACCGGTGCTGGCGAGGATCCGGCGCACCACCGGGTACGCCTCCGGGTGCACGCTCGACGAATCCAGCGGGTCGTCGCCGTCGGGGATGCGCAGGAAGCCGGCGCACTGCTCGAACGCCTTCGGGCCGAGCCGTGCCACCTTCTTCAGCTCGGAACGCGACCGGAACGGCCCGTTGGCGTCCCGGTGCAGGACGATGTTCTCCGCGAGCCCGGCCCCGATCCCGGAGACCCGGGTCAACAGCGGCGCGGACGCGGTGTTGACGTCCACGCCGACGGCGTTCACGCAGTCCTCCACGACCGCGTCGAGCGACCGGGACAGCTTCACCTCGGACAGGTCGTGCTGGTACTGCCCCACCCCGATCGACCGTGGGTCGATCTTCACCAGCTCGGCGAGCGGGTCCTGGAGCCGCCGGGCGATGGAGACCGCGCCGCGCAGCGACACGTCCATGCCGGGCAGCTCCTGCGAGGCGTACGCGGACGCGGAGTAGACCGACGCGCCCGCCTCGGAGACCATCACCTTGGTCAGGTTCAGCTGCGGATACTTCTTGATCAGGTCGCCGGCCAGCTTGTCGGTCTCCCGCGAGGCGGTGCCGTTGCCGATCGCCACCAGCTCCACCCCGTGCGTGCCGGCCAGCCGGGCCAGGGTCTCGATCGACGCGTCCCACTGCCGACGGGGCTCGTGCGGGTAGATGGTGTCGGTGGCGAGCACCTTGCCGGTGGCGTCCACCACGGCCACCTTCACACCGGTCCGCAGGCCCGGGTCCAGACCCATCGTGGGCCGGGTGCCGGCCGGCGCGGCCAGCAGCAGGTCCCGCAGGTTCGTCGCGAAGACCCGCACCGCCTCCTCCTCGGCCGCCTGCCACAACCGCAACCGCAGGTCCGCGCCGAGGTGGATGAGGATCCGGGTGCGCCACGCCCACCGCACGGTGTCGGTCAACCAGCGGTCGGCCGGTCGCCCGGCGTCGGACACCCCGAACCGTCCGGCGATGGCCGCCTCGTACCGGCTGGGTCCGGTCGGTACGGCGTCCGCGTCGCCGGCCTCCTCCGGATCCATGGTCAGGTCGAGCACACCCTCCTTCTCGCCCCGGAACATGGCCAGGATCCGGTGCGAGGGCAACGTCGGGTACGGCTCGGAGAAGTCGAAGTAGTCGGCGAACTTGGCACCGGCGGTCTCCTGGCCGTCGCGTACCCGGGAAACCAGACGACCCCGCGACCACATCTGCTCACGCAGCGTGCCGATGAGGTCGGCGTCCTCCGCGAAGGTCTCGATGAGGATCGCCCGCGCGCCCTCCAGCGCGGCGGCGGCGTCCGCGACGCCCTTGTCCTCGTCGACGAACCCGGCGGCGGTGGCGCGCGGGTCCTGGGTGGGGTCGGCCAGCAGCGACTCGGCCAGCGGGGCCAACCCGGCCTCGCGGGCGATCTGCGCCCGCGTCCGCCGCTTGGGCTTGTACGGCAGGTAGATGTCCTCCAGCCGGGACTTCGAGTCGGCGGCCATGATCTGCGCTTCCAGGGCCTCGTCGAGCTTGCCCTGGGTGCGGATCGACTCCAGCACGGCGGCCCGCCGCTCGTCCAGCTCGCGCAGGTAGCGCAGCCGCTCCTCCAGGGTGCGCAGCTGGGTGTCGTCGAGCAGGCCGGTGGCCTCCTTGCGGTAGCGGGCGATGAACGGCACGGTGGCGCCGCCGTCGAGCAGCTCGACGGCCGCCCGCACCTGACGCTCGGCCACGCCGAGCTCGTCGGCGATCCGCTGATGAACAGACTGGGTCACGATCTCGATCCGCCTTCGGGAGTGGGTACGGCCTGCATTCTGCCGGGCGGCCCCGGCCGCTGTCGCCGCGCCCGGCCGGGGCGGCAGACCGAACCGCCGTGCCCGGCCGGGTGACCCGGCGGCGGTCCCGCCCGGCCTGCGCTAGCGTGGCGATCATGGAAACACCTGCGGAGCCGCGCGCCCGGCGGCTCTTCGGCGGCAGCGCCCGGGCCCTCGGCGACCTGACGGCCAACCCGTTCCGTGCCGACCGGGACCGGATCGTCGGCTCACCGTTCTTCGCCCGCCTGGGCGGTGTGACCCAGGTGATCAGCCCGGTCGGCTCCGGGCTGCTGGTGCACAACCGCCTCACCCACAGCCTGAAGGTCGCCCAGGTGGCCCGGGCGATCGCCGAGCGGTTGACGGCCGACGACCGGTGGTGTGACCTGCTGGACAAGCTCGGTGGCCTCGACCCCGACGTGGTGGAGGCCGCAGCCCTCGCCCACGACCTCGGCCACCCGCCGTTCGGGCACCTGGGGGAGCGGGTGCTGGACCGGCTGGCCCGCCAGCGGCTCGGCCTGGCCGACGGTTTCGAGGGCAACGCCCAGTCGTACCGGATCGTCACCAGCACCGAGATCCGCGGCGCGGCCACCACCGGGCTGGACCTGACCGCCGCCGTCCGCGCGGCGATGCTCAAGTACCCGTGGACCCGGCTGGACCACCCGGACCCGCACCCGCGCACGATGGACCCGCCGCCACGCGGGGCCACACCGCCACCGGACGACCCGGAGAGCGGCTCGTCGAAGTTCGGCGCGTACCGGACGGAACTCGACGACCTGCGCCAGGCCCGGGAGCCGTTCGCCGGCCGCATCCCGGACTGGCAGCAGACCGTCGAGGCGTCGGTGATGGACACCGCCGACGACATCGCGTACGCCATCCACGACGTCGAGGACTTCTACCGGGTCGGTGTGCTCCAACAGGGCTCGGTCTCCGCCGAGCTGATGGCGTGGCAGCGCGAGAGTGGGCACTTCCGGGCGATCACCGACGCGGCGCTGGCCACGTCGGCGCGGCGGCCCGGGGCGGCGATCGAGCGGTTGCGGCGACAACTGCACCGCAAGGACGCCTGGATCGCCGACGACGACGCGTTCGCCGCCGCCGTCGAGCACGTCCGCGAGGAGTTGGTCGACGGGCTGCTGGCGATGCCGTTCGACGGCTCGATCGAGGCCGAGCAGTACGTGGCGCGGTTCTCCGCCCGCTGGTCCACCCGTTTCGTCGAGGCCATCACCGTGACCGACCAGCCGTCGGTGCGCTCCGGGTACGTGCTGCTGGGCTGCGCGCAGTGGCACGAGGTGCAGGTGCTCAAGTTCGTCCACCACCGGTTCGTGCTGGCCCGCCCGGATCTCGCCCTGCACCAGCGCGGCCAGGCCCGGCTGCTGGGCACCCTGGTCGAGGCGCTCTGGGAGTGGCTGCTCGACCCGGCGGAGGAGTCCCGGCTGCCCCGCCGACTGCACGACCTGGTCGAGTTGGCCGAGGCCGAGCTGCACCCGCGCATCCCGGACCGGATCGGTCGCGCCCGCGGGCGGGCCATCGTGGACTTCGTCGCGCAGCTCACCGACGGGCAGGCGGTGGCCATGCTGGACGCGCTCTCCGGCCGCTCCGGCGCCCTCTGGACCGACGCCTTCGTGCTCTGACCCGACGGGCTCAGGCCGGCCCGCTCTGACCAGACCAGGCCGGAGGGCCGCACCGCGGGCCGGGACCGTCAGGCGACGGCCTGCCACCAGCCGTCGACGGCGGGCGGCTCGTCGACCACGACCCGCTCGCCGGGGCGGGGCACGGCCAGCCGTACGTCGCGGGCCTTCGCCTCGGCCCACAGCCGGTCGACCGGCTCGGACCAGTCGTGCAGGGCCAGGTTGAACGTCGCCCAGTGCACCGGGACGAACAGCCCGCCGCGCAGGTCGAGGTGGGCGTCGACCGCCTCCTCGGGGAACATGTGGATGGTCGGCCAGGCCCGGTCGTACGCGCCGATCTGCATCAGCGTCACGTCGAACGGCCCGTGGGCGGCGCCGATCGCCGCGTACCCGTCGAAGTAGCCCGAGTCGCCGGTGTAGAAGACCTTGCGGCGGGCCCCGGCCACCACCCAGGAACTCCAGAGCGTGCCGTCGCGGCGCAGCCCCCGACCGGAGAAGTGCTGGGCGGCGGTCGCGGTGATCTCCAGCCCGGCGACCCGGTGCGACTCGGACCAGTCCAGTTCGATGATCCGTTCGGTGGGTACGCCCCAGCGGTCCAGGTGTGCTCCCACCCCGAGCGGCACCAGGAACGGCGCGGACTGCCCGGCGAGCAGCGCCCGCACGGTGGCCATGTCGAGGTGGTCGTAGTGGTCGTGCGAGATCAGGATGGCGTCCAGCGGGGGCAGCTCGTCGATGCCCACCGGTGGCTCGTGCAGACGGCGGGGGCCGACCAGACCGGAGGGGGAGCATCGTTCGCTCCACACCGGGTCGAGCAGCACCCGTCGGCCCTCGATCTCGATCAGCGTCGAGGCGTGCCCGTACCAGACGATGTTCAGCTCGTCGGCGGCGTCGACGGGCCCGGGCGGGGTGCTCGGGCGCAGCAGCGGCACGGGTGTGGTCGGGCGCCGCTTCTGCTTGCCGAAGATCAGCTCGCGGACCAGGTTGCGGCCCGGCTCGGCGACCATCGTGCGGGTGCCGGCCTGGTTGTGGAAGGTGCCGTCGCGGAACTGGGGCGAGCGGGCCGCGCGTTCGGCTCGGGCCCCGCTGAGCCGGCCGCCGAGCGCCGCCGGCACATCCCGGGCCACCCAGGCCAGGCCGGCCAGCGCGGCCAGCCCGGCCACGCCCCGCATCCGCCGTCCGAGCGACCGTTCGACGTCAGTGCTCTGCGTTCGTGCCATTGCCGTCCCTCCGACGTGTCCGCCCTACACGGTAGCCACCCGAACGGACCCGTGCCCCGGCGGTCGCCGGGCCGGGTCGGTCACCGTCAGTGGCGACCGACCCGCAACCCCGGTCAGCCGCCGTTGCTGGGCCGCCGGGCGGTGATCCGGAACGTCCTGCCCACGCCCGCGATCCGGTCCACCGCGGCCAGGAACTTGGGGCCCATCGCGGCCCGGGCCTGCACCGCCGGGTGGGTGGCGCCGAAGTCATCCGGGTCGGCCTGCCCGTCGGCGAAGAGCGCGTAGGTGAGCACCGCCGCCCCGGCGCGGTCGAAGATCACTCCGGCCTCGTGGCGGGCGTCGGCGAACCAGCCGGCCTTGGTGGCGATCCGCGCCCGGTCGTCCGACGACATGGTGCGCCGGATGCCGTCGGTGAACGCCACCGGGGAACGCAGGAGCCCCAACAGGTAGGTCGTCGAGGCGGGGGAGAGCAGCGTGCCGGCGACCAGGGCGCGCAGCAGGTCGTGCGTCTCGCGCGGGGTGCTGGTGCCGAGGAAGAACCGGTTCGGGTTGGCCACCGGCTGGACCTGGGTGTTCGGGAAACCCTTGGCGACCAGGATGGAGTTGATCTCGGCGGCGGGCGCGACCAGCCCGCACAGCCGCACCGCCGTGTCGTCCGAGACGGTCAACAGGTTGGCCAGCACGTGCCCGAGGGTCACCAGGCTCGGGTACGCGCCGTCCAGGCTGAAGATGCCGTCACCGCCCGGCACGACGATCGCCGCGGACACCTCGACCTGCTGGTCCAGGGTGAGCAGCCCCCGGTCGACCTTGTCCAGCACCGCCGTGGCGACCGCGATCTTGTTGACGCTGTACGCCTCGATCCGCCGGTCCGCGTCGGCCTGCACCGCCACCACCGGCGACCCGGCCGGGTCGGCCACGCTGACGTACGCCTGCCAGTTGCCACCGGCCTCGACGCTGTGCTTGGCGAAGACGGTGGCCACCCGGCGGGCGGCCCGGGCGGGAGTGGTCGGGGAGACCTCGGTGCTCTCGGCGGCGCCGGCCGGGGCGGCGGTGCCCAACACCGTGCCGGCGGTGGCC